>JAFSRS010000144.1 GCA_017445985.1 Oscillospiraceae bacterium
CGGGGCCGCCGCCCTCGGCGGCCCGTCTACCTTCCTGATTGCGTCAACGTCGAATCCCGCGCCGCGCGTCGCGCGGAGCGGCGGGCCTCCGAGGGCGGCGGCCCCTACATCAGATCCTTTACATTCAGAAATATGCCTTTTTGCTGAATTAAGCCGATGACCAAACAAAGTAACAAGTAGCAGATTGCTTCGGCTCTCACCGTGATCCCTTCCATTCTACTTTGCTTGACAGATGCGCGGCGGGGGGATACAATACGGGCGTTGAGTTTTTTCGGAAAGGCGGCGGCGGGAATGAAGCGGGTCTGGATATGGGCGCTTTGCCTGGCGCTGCTGCTGGGCGGCTGCGGAGGCTCGGGCGCGGCACGGAGCGAGGACGTATCCAGAGAGCTGTTCGCAATGGACACCTATATGACGCTGCGGGCCTTCGGCGCGGACGCGGCGGTCCTGGAGAGCGCGGAGGCCCTGATCCGGGAGATCGAGGCGGAGTTGTCCGTCACGACGGAGAGCAGCGCGGTATACCAGTTGAATGAGACGGGCGCGGCGCGGTTCTCCTCCGAGGCAGCGGAGCTGGCCCGGCGGGCGCTGGCCCTCTGCGCGGAGACGAACGGGGCTCTGGACCTGACCGTATATCCCGTGGTCCGCGCCTGGGGCTTTACCACCGGGGAGCACCGCGTCCCGGAGCGCGGCGAGCTGGACGCGCTGTGCGCAAAGGTGGATCACCGGCAGGTTCAGGTCGCCGACGACGGGACCGTGACGCTGCCGGAGGGCTTTGAGATGGACCTGGGGGCCGTAACGAAGGGCTGGCTGGGCGAGCGGCTTTGCGCATATCTGCGCGAACGGGGCGTGGAGTCCGCGCTGCTGGACCTGGGCGGCAACGTGCAGACCCTCGGCGGGAAGCCGGATGGGAGCGCCTGGCGCGTCGGCGTCCGGGACCCGGACGGGGAAGGGCTGCTGGGCGTCGTGGAGGTCCGCGACGAGGCGGTGGTCACCTCCGGGGGCTACGAGCGCTATTTCACGGACGAGGACGGGACCGTGTACTGGCACATTCTGGACCCGTCCACCGGGATGCCCGCCCGGAACGGCCTGATCTCCGTGACCGTGGTCGGGGCGGAGGGCCTGCGCTGCGACGGGCTGAGCACGGCGCTGTTCGTGCTGGGACAGGAGCGGGCCGCCGCATTCTGGCGGGCGTCCGGGGATTTTGAAATGCTGCTCGTCACGGAGGACGGCCGGCTGCTGCTGACGCCGGGGCTGGCGGCGCGCTTCACGCCGGACGCGGGACTGTGCTATACGCTGGAGGTGCTGTCGGATGTGGAAAACTAAGCGCTGGGTGCTGCTGCTGTGCGCGGCGGGGCTGGTGCTGGCGGCGTTGAGCTGGTGGACCCTGTCGCGGCGCAGCGAGGGACGCGTCGCCGAGGTCGTGCAGAACGGCGTCGTGATCCGGCGGATCGACCTGGACCGGGTGACGCAGGAATATGAATTCACGGTGGAGTGGCCGGAGGGCGGCTCGAACGTGGTGCTGGTGCAGCCGGGGCGCATCTGCGTGAAGGACGCGGATTGCCCGGATCGCGTTTGCGTCGGAATGGGCTGGCTCGAGGATCAGGCCATGCCCATCGTGTGCCTGCCGCACCGGCTGATCATCCGGCTGGCGGAATCGAATGCTGCCGCGCGGGACGCCGTGGCGCGGTGAGGGGCGCGAGGTATCGCACGACGAAAAAAGCATCCGCGCCGCCTCCGTTTCACCGTAGGGGCGACCCTGTGTGGTCGCCCGCATTTTCGCGTCGGCGTGGAACCGGGGCTTCGGGCGACCACACAGGGTCGCCCCTACGAACGGATCACAGGCTGTTCGTTCCATCGCAACGACGCCGACTTTTTGGAGACAATGGAGGGGAGGGCTGCACCACGGTCAGACGGATCACGCGGGACGCGGTTTTGACCGCGGTCGCGCTCATCATCTTTATCGTCGAGGCCCAGCTCCCGCCCCTGGCCCCGATTCCCGGCGTCAAGCTGGGGCTGGCGAATATCATCACGGTCTACGCGATGTTCGCGCTGGGACCGAAGGACACGCTGGCGATCCTGCTGGTGCGGATCTTTCTGGGCAGCGTTTTCGCCGGGGCGGTCAGCGCGATGCTGTTCTCCCTGGCGGGCGGGCTGCTCTGCTATCTGCTGATGCTGGCGCTGCGCCGAATCCTGACGGAAAAGCAGATCTGGGTCTGCGGCGTCCTCGGCGGGATGGTCCACAATCTGGGCCAGCTTCTGGCTGCGGTGCTGCTCTATCAGACGCCGGGGCTTTTGGCTTACCTGCCCGTCCTGCTGCTGAGCGGCGGTCTGGCGGGGGCCCTGACCGGCTTCGCCGCGCAGCTCGTCCTGCAAAGACTGAACAAGAAATAGAATGTGGCCGCCCCGAAAACGGGGCGGCCACATTCATTCGCCGCGCGACGCGCGGCACACAGTGCCGCATTCCACGTTTAGTTGATCTTCACGCCCTCCCAGAGGGTGTTGATATAGTCCAGCAGTTCGGCGGAGAGGTTGCGGTAGGCCAGCTCGTTATAGCTGGCGGCGAAGTCCTCCATCGGGGGATAGAGGATCTCCATGGCCTCCTCGCCCATCTCCTCGATATACTCCTCGTCGGTGTAGACGATCTTGTTCGGAGAGGCGTACCAGGTGTACTCCGCGTTGGCGACGGCGGCGTCGCGGCTGAGCATGAAGTTGATGAAGATCTCCGCCAGCTCCTGATTCTGGCAGCCCTTGGGGATGCACATGGCGTCGATATAGTAGTTGGTGTTGTCGGGATAGTAGAACTGCAGGTCCACGCTGGGGGCCTGGGCGTCGAGCATCGTGAAGTAGTCGCCCGCGTAGTAGGCGCCGATGGCGGCCTCGCCGGACTCCATCATGTTGTAAATTTCATCCATGACGTAGCTGTAGACCAGCGGGCGCTGGGCCTTCAGCTCCTCAAAGGCGCGGTCCCAGTCGGCGGTGTCGCTGCTGTTCACGTCGATGCCCAGCTTGTACATCGCGGTGCCGAAGGCGTCGCGGGAGTTGTTGAACTGGACGATGCGCCCGGCGTACTTCTCGTTCCACAGCAGCTCCCAGCCCTCCGCGTCGGATGCGTCCACCTCGTTGGCGTTCCAGATCACGCCGACGATGCCGTAGGCGTAGGGGACGGAATACTGGTCGTCGGGATCGTAGAACAGGCCCTTGAAGCTCTCGTCGATGTTGGAGTAGTTCGGGATGTTGTCGAAGTTCAGGGGCAGGAGCATCCCTTCCTCCCGCATCCGGGCGATCATGTAGTCGCTGGGGATGACCACGTCGTAGCTGACCGCGCCGGAGGACAGCTTGGAGTACATGTCCTCGTTGCTGGCGTAGGTGTCATAGTTGACGCGGACCGCCTGACCGTAGGTCTCCTGATACCAGGCCTCGAACTCCTTGATCGTGTCGTAGCTGTCCTCGCTGCCGTCGGAGATATACTCGCCCCAGTTGTAGACGTTGAGGGTCAGGCTCTTGCCGCTGTTCGCGCTCGTGCCGGAATTTCCGGAGCCGCTGCCGCCGCAGGCGGCGAGGGAGAGGGCCAGCGCGAGGGCCAGGAGGAGGGTGATGGTCTTTTTCATGGTTCTGTATTCCTTTCGTCGGTTGTATTCCAATTATTGTTTCTGCTTTTCTTCCTTTTTATCCGTCAGGTTCGAGATCAGCAGCAGCGCGAGGATCACGAAGAAGATGATCGTCGCGAGGGCGTACATCTTCGGGGTGACGGTCTTTTTCGTCATGTTGTAGATGCGGATCGGGAGGGTCTGGAAGCCCGCGCCGGAGGTGAAGTAGCTGATGACGAAGTCGTCCAGGCTCATGGTGAAGGCCATGATCGCGCCGGTCAGGATGCCGGGCATGATCTCCGGGATCGTGACCTTGAAGAAGGCCCGCATGGGCGTGCAGCCCAGGTCCATCGCCGCCTCGGGGAGACTGGGGTCCATCTGCCGCAGACGGGGAAGCACCTGCAAGATCACGTAGGGCAGGCAGAAGGTGACGTGGGCGATCAGCATGGTCCAGAAGCTCAGGGAGTTCGCCAGACCTAAGAGCCGCCCCACGAACACGAACATCAGCATCAGGGAGATGCCGGTGATGATATCCGGGTTCGTCATGGGGATGTCGGTGGCGACGTTCAGCGTCGCCCGCAGCCACTTGGAGCGCAGCTTCATGATGCCGACGGAGGCGGCGGTCCCCATGACCGTGGAGATCGCCATCGCGGACACCGCGAGAAGCAGGGTGTTGCGGACGCTTTGCAGAGTCGCCTCGTCCCGCAGCAGCTCCCGATACCATTTCAAAGAGAAGCCGGAGAACACGCTGAGGCTCTTGGCCTCGTTGAAGGAGAACACCAAAAGAATGGCAATGGGGGCGAACAGGAAGATGAAGATGATCGCCGTATAGATTTTGGAAGTCACTTTCACAGCGTATCACCTCCGTAGACCCGGTGGTTCGTGAATTTCTTCATCCCGGCCATCGCCGCCAGCAGGATCACCATCAGGATAAAGGCCATGGCCGCGGCGAAGTGGAGGTTGTTGGCGACGTACTGGCCCTCGATCGCGTCGCCGATCAGGAAGAACTTGCCGTTGCCGAGCTTTTGAGAGATATAAAAGGTGCTGACCGAGGGGATGAGCACCATCGTGATCCCGCTGAGCACGCCGGGCAGGCTCAGGGGCCAGATCACGCGGCGCAGGACGGAAACGCTGTTGCAGCCCAGGTCGCGGGCGGCCTCCAGCAGCTTCACGTCCATCTTCGCCATGATGGAGTAGATCGGCAGGACCATATAGGGGAGGTAGTCGTAGACCATGCCGATCACGACCGCGCCCTCGGTGCCGATGATATGGACCCGGCCGAGGCCCAGAGTGGTGAGAAAGCTGTTGAGTATGCCGGTGTCCTGCAGGATCGTCATCCAGGCGTAGGTGCGGATCAGGAAGTTCATCCACATCGGGATCATAATCAGCGTCATCATCAGCTTCTGGCGCTTCTCGCTGGCCCGGGCCATGATGTAGGCCAGGGGATAGCCCAGCAGCAGGCAGATCACGGTGGAGATCACCGCCAGCTTCAGGCTGCGCCAGAAGATCACCAGATAGGTGCGCTGCTCCACCCCGTCCACCACGCTCTTCGCGGTGAAGAAGCGGGCGACGTTGTCAAAGGTGAAGGCGAAGGCGTTGTCGGTGAAGGCATAGTAGGCGACGAACACCAGCGGCACCAGGATGAACAGCAGCGCCCAAAGGCTGTAGGGAGCCAGCACCGCGCCGCCGAAGGGAGTCTGTTTCTTCGTCATTCCGCGTCCTCGCTTTCATCCTCCCCCGGCTCGCTGAGCTCGTCGAGCTCGTTGGAGAAGGAGGAGTAGTCGCCGTAGAGGCCGGAATATTCGCTCTTTTTCATGATGTGGATCGCGTCCGGGTCGATGGACAGGCCGATATGCTCGTCCACGTCCACGAAGTCGGTGGTCTGGATCATCCACTTGAAGCCGCCGATATCGACGATCACCTCGTAATGGACGCCCATGAAGGTGACGCTGGTCACGACGCCGCGGAGCATCCCCTTTTCCTCGGATACGATGTCCACGTCCTCGGGGCGCACTACCACGTCCACCGGCTCCTTCGGCTGGAAGCCCTTGTCCACGCAGCGGAAGGTGTGACCGGAGAAGCGGACCTTCAGATCCTCCAGCATCACGCCGTCGAGGATATTGCTCTCGCCGATGAAGTCCGCGACGAAGGCGTTCTGCGGCTCATTGTAAATGTCCACCGGGGTGCCGATCTGCTGGATCTTGCCCTCGCTCATGACCACGATGGTGTCGGACATCGTAAGGGCCTCCTCCTGATCGTGGGTGACGAAGATGAAGGTGATCCCGGTGGCCTTCTGGATCTTTTTCAGCTCCTGCTGCATGTCCTTGCGGAGCTTCAAGTCCAGCGCGCCCAGGGGCTCGTCCAGCAGCAGCACCTTCGGGCGGCCGATCAGGGCTCTTGCGATGGCGACGCGCTGCTGCTGGCCGCCGGAGAGCCCGGTCACGCGGCGCTTGGCGAGGTGGGAGAGCTGCACCAGCTCCAGCATCTCCTGGACCTTCTGCTCGATCTCGGCCTTCGGGACCTTGCGCTCGCGCAGGGGGAAGGCCACGTTCTCAAAGACGTTCAGATGGGGGAAGAGGGCGTACTTCTGAAAGACAGTGTTGACGTTGCGCTTGTGGGGCGGCACGTCGTTGATCCGCTCGCCCAGGAACGTCACGTCGCCCTCGTCCGGGTGCTCGAAGCCGCCGATGATGCGGAGCGTCGTCGTCTTGCCGCAGCCGGAGGGGCCGAGCAGCGTCAGGAATTCGTTGTCGTAGATGTCCAGGTCGATGTGGTCCAGCACGGTCTCGCCGTCGTAGGCCTTGCTGATGTTTTTCAGCTCGATGATCTTTTTCATGCCTCTTCTCCCGGAAAAGTGATTAGTGGTTAGTGACTGGTGGAGGGATCGCCGGCGGCGATTTATGAAAACAAAAACAGGCTGTATGCCGTCGATAGCATACAGCCTGTGAAAAGCCTGTTCGCGGTCCCCGGCGCTTGATATGGAGCGCCCCTGGGCTTCGGTTTCGGTTGGTAAGAGTCTGTTAGCAAAGATTCCTTTTACTACTCTTATTGACCATTTCACAAGTTGTATGCCCGCCTCGGGCATCGGTTCTATGCCCGTTTCACGGGCATAGAAAATGATTTCAGGCCATTTTGCCGCATTGCGGCAAAATATGGCCAAAAATTTTCGACAATGTCGAAAATTTTGAAACCAACTTATAAAACTGAGCTTTTAACTCAATCAATAAGCAACAAAAGTTGCCGTCCGCGTTCCGCGGAAACGATTCGGCATCTGACCCGGCTGTCCGTATGGCCTTGGCCCCGGTTTGTGTGGGCGGTCAAGTATCCTGCTTCGGAAAGACTCTTTCCAATTGAGATATCTTACTTTACATCAATATTCCCCCCGTGTCAATCCATGATTTCGACGGAAAATGCTATGGAAGGGGGGATTTTTTTGCCGGATGGCCTGCGGAGCGCCGCAACTGCTCTCCCCTGGCGCCGTCTCGCGTTCTCCCTCTCCTGCCGCTGCGGCGGCACCCTCCCCCGCTGGGGGAGGGAAAGGAGCTGTAGACCTTACCGCCAGCCTCGAAACCGACGCGCCAAGGTAACGATCCGGTTCCCTCCCCCAGCGGGGGAGGGTGCCCGAAGGGCAGGAGAGGGAGAAGGCCGGATATTCTGAGCTTATCACACAATATTCTTACGTCGGAGGTTTTTCATGGCCGACCTGACTCCCATGAAACAACAATACAACGCGATCAAGGAGCAGTACCGGGACTGTCTGCTGTTCTTCCGCCTCGGCGACTTCTATGAGATGTTCGACGACGACGCGCTTCTGGCGTCGAAGGAGCTGGACCTGACCCTGACGACGCGGGACCGGGGCAAGCCGGAGGACGA
>JAFSRS010000145.1 GCA_017445985.1 Oscillospiraceae bacterium
ACCCTGTATGGTCGCCCGCACCAAAATTACCACCGATCCCGTAGGGCGCGATCCCCTGATCGCGCCGCCGCCCCGCGCGATGCGCGGGGCGGAATGCGACGTCCGGACATGGCGGAACGCGGAGCGATCAGGGGATCGCTCCCTACGACGTGGCAACCGTCGTAACCGGCGGGCGACCACACAGGGTCGCCCCTACGAACGTGATCTCACCAAATCCCAATTTGTCTACACGCTGTCTGTAGGGACGGCTCTCAGCCGTCCCTACAGGCAATGATTCCATCGCCGCAGGCGATCCCACAATTATTCACGATTCACCATTAACTTGATTGGAGGTATCTATGAGACTCATTCGCGCGAAGGACTATGCTGAGCTGAGCGCTCGGGCGGCGGACATCATCGCCGCGCAGATCATTTTGAAGCCGGACTGCGTGCTGGGCCTGGCCACGGGCAGCAGCCCCGTCGGGACCTATCAGGAGCTGATCCGCAAGTATGAGGCGGGCGCCCTGGACTTCTCCCGCGTCCACACCGTGAACCTGGACGAGTACGAGGGCCTGGACCCGAAGCACGAGCAGAGCTACGCCCGCTTCATGCGGGAGAACCTGTTCGACCACGTGAATATCCCGCCGGAGAGCACCAACGTGCCCAGCGGCCTGAGCACCGACGCCGGTGCGGCGGAATGCGCCCGCTACGACGCCCTGATCGCCTCCTTCGGCGGCATCGACCTGCAGCTTCTGGGCCTCGGCCCCAACGGCCACATCGGCTTCAACGAGCCGGACGATCACTTCCCCCTGGGCACCCACCGCGTCGCCCTGACTGAGAGCACGATCCAGGCCAACAAGCGCTTCTTCGAGCGCGAGGAGGACGTGCCCCGCTTCGCCTACACCATGGGCGTCCGGGATATCATGCAGGCAAAGCGCGTGCTGATGGTCGTCAACGGCGAGGCCAAGGCCGAGACCGTGAAAAAGGCCTTCTTCGGCCCGGTCACGCCCTGCGTGCCCGCCAGCATTTTGCAGCTCCATCCCGATTTCACGCTGGTCGCCGACGAGGCCGCGCTGAGCCGCTGCTGAACGAAAAAATACAGGGCCCGCCGCAATGCGGCAGGCCCTGTATTTTTTTACGCTTATACCAGCTCCAGGACGGCCATCTCGGCGGCGTCGCCGCGGCGGGGGCCGATGCGGGTCACGCGGGTGTAGCCGCCCTCGCGTCCCTCATACTTCTTGGCGGTCTCGTCGAACAGCTTCTTGGCGACGTCCTCACGGGTGATGTACGCCAGCGCCTGACGGTAGGCGGCCATGTCCTTCTGCTTACCGAGCGTTATCATCTTCTCGGCCATCGCGCTGATCTCCTTGGCGCGGGTGAAGGTGGTCTCCATGCGGCCGGTGTCCAGAAAATCTGTCACCTGCTGACGGAGCATCGCCCTGCGCTGGTCGCTGGTCTTGCCGAGCTTTCTTGTACCGGGCATTTCGGTGTTCCTCCTATCAGTTGTTCTCGTCGCTTGCCAGGCTCAGGCCCATGGTGGCGAGCTTGTGCTCGACCTCCTCGAGGCTCTTGCGGCCCAGGTTGCGCACTTTGATCATTTCCTCCTGGGTCTTGCCGACCAGGTCCTCCACCGTGTTGATGTTGGCTCTCTTCAGGCAGTTGAAGCTGCGGACGGAGAGATCCAGCTCCTCGATGGTCATCTCCAGCACCTTGTCGCGCTGCGCCTCCACCTTTTCCACCACCGTGGTACGCTGACCGACGTTGTCGCTCAGGTCAGTGAAGATGGTGAAGTGGTCGCAGAGGATCTTGGCGCCCAGGGAGACCGCGTCGCGGGCGGTGATGGTGCCGTCGGTCCAGACCTCGATGGTCAGCTTGTCAAAATCCGTCTGATTGCCGACACGGGTGTTCTCCACCGTGTAGTTGACCTTCAGAACGGGGTTGTAGATCGAGTCTACGGGGATCGTGCCGATGGGCGCCTGGGGGTTCTTGTTCCGATCGGCGGTGACGTAGCCGCGGCCGTGGTTCAAAACCAGCTCCATGCTCAACGACGCGTCCGGGCCGAGGGTGGCGATGTGGTGGTCCGGGTTCAGGAACTCCACCTCGCCGTCGGCCTTGATGTCGCCAGCGGTGACGTTGCACTCACCGGACGCCTCCAGATACACCGTCTTGGGACCGTCGCAGTGCAGCCGGGCGATGATGCCCTTGATGTTCAGAACGATCTCGGTGACGTCTTCCTTGACGCCGGGGATCGTGGCGAACTCGTGCTGGATGCCGCCGATCTTGATGGACGTGACCGCGGTGCCGGGGAGGGACGAGAGAAGCACTCTGCGAAGGGAATTGCCCAAGGTCGTGCCGTAGCCACGCTCGAGCGGTTCCACGACGTACTTGCCGTAGGAATCATCCGCGGGGGTCTCGATGCACTCGATACGGGGCTTCTTGATTTCGATCATATTGTAATATTACCCTCCTTTTAGTGTTCGTGCTCTCGCACTTCGTAGCAGCTTACCTATTCCGAGGGTTTTCCAATTACTTGGAGTACAGCTCGACGATGAGGTGCTCCTCAATGGGCATATCGATGTCTTCTCTCGCGGGGACCGCCAGGATCCTGGCGATCATGTTGTTGGCGTCATACTCGATCCACTTCGGGGGCTGACGGAAGGAATTGTCCTCGATGTTGGCCTTGATCTTCTCCAGAGACTTGCTGGAGTCCTTCAGAGTGACGACCATGCCGGGCTTCACCAGGAAGCTGGGGATGTTGACACGGCGGCCGTTGACGGTGAAGTGACCGTGGCTGACGAGCTGACGGGCCTCGGCGCGGGTCATGGCGAAGCCAAGACGGAACACCACGTTGTCCAGACGGGACTCCAGGATGCTCAGCAGGTTCTCGCCGGTCTGACCGGGACGGCGCTGGGCCATGTCAAAATAGTTGCGGAACTGCCGCTCCAGGACGCCGTAGATGAACTTGACCTTCTGCTTCTCCTGCAGCTGCATGCCGTACTCGGACTGCTTGCGGCGCATGCCCTTCTGACCCTTGGGGTCGCGGGTGGTGGTCTTCTTGGCGTATCCCAGGCTGGCGGGGGAAATGCCCAGCGCCTTGCAGCGCTTGGCGATCGGCTGAATACTTCTTGCCATTGTGTGTTACCTCCTTCGATCAGACGCGGCGACGCTTGGGAGGACGGCATCCGTTGTGGGGGATGGGCGTCACATCCTTGATCATCGTGACCTCCAGACCGGCGGTCTGCAGGGCGCGGATGGCGGCCTCACGGCCCGAACCGGGACCGCGGACGTAGACCTCGACGGTCTTCAGGCCGTGCTCCATGGCCGCCTTCGCGGCGGTCTCAGCGGCGGTCTGCGCGGCAAAGGGGGTGGATTTCTTGCTTCCACGGAAGCCCATCCCGCCGGCGGAAGCCCAGGAAATGGCGTTGCCGCCCAGGTCGGTGATGGTGACCATGGTGTTATTGAAGGAAGAGCTGATATGCACCTGGCCCTTTTCAATGTTCTTGCGCTCTCTGCGGCGCGTGCGGACGACTTTCTTGCCCTTGGTGTTCGCTGCCATTTACATATCCCTCCCTTACTTCTTCTTATTGGCGATGGTGCGTTTCGGACCCTTGCGGGTACGGGCGTTGGTCTTGCTGCGCTGGCCGCGGACGGGCAGGCCCTTGCGGTGACGGGTGCCGCGATAGCAGCCGATCTCCATCAGGCGCTTGATGTCCAGCGCGGTCTGG
>JAFSRS010000014.1 GCA_017445985.1 Oscillospiraceae bacterium
CGGCGGCGCGATCAGGGGATCGCGCCCTACGGGATCGGTGGTAATTTTGGTGCGGGCGACCACACAGGGTCGCCCCTACGAACATGATCTCGCCAAATCCCAATTTACCTTGGAACGATATTTGCCTACAGTCTGGGGGCCGCCGAGGGCGGCGGCCCCTACAGCTCATTCTGCGGCATTTTGCTCCTGCTGCCGCCAGTATTCCAGCAGCTCCGGGGTCCGGGACCAGTATTTCACGCCCCAGGTCTCGAAGCTCCATTCCTCCCGATACTCGTTGCATTCGTAGTCCACGTACCAGAGCAGCCCGGCGTTTTCGACAAAATTTGTCGGAAAGTAGTCGATATTCAGCCCCGCCGCCCGGGCCAGCGCCGCCATTTCCCGGACCTGGGGGAGGTATGGCGCGGCGCTCCCGCCCCGGCGCAGCAGCTCCATGACCGTCGGGCCGTCGATATATTCCTTGACGAGGCGCTCGGTCCCCCGCTCGGCGTCCAGCAGCCCGGGGACGCGGACGCCCGCCCGGCAAAGGCGCTCGTAGTCGTGCAGCTCGGCGGCGAACTTGTCGCCGAAGGTATAGTAGGAGCAGGGCTCGTGGTGGAGCTGCTTGAGGACGACGAGCCCGCCGCCGCGCTCCGCCAGATAGGAATACCCGCCCTTGCCGCGGCCCAGCAGCCGCAAAAGGCGGTATCCCGTCCCGTTGACCGTCAAAGTTGTTTCCATCGTGTGCCGCCTCCTTTCGCCGGGGAAAATTATAGGAGGCGGGACGGGGGGATGTCAAGGGTGGAGGGACAAGGGATAAGGGACAAGGGATAAGGGACCTACCTGACCCCTTTTCCCTTTTCCCTTTTCCCTAAAAAAACCCTTGCATCCCGCTCCAACCTGTGATATGATACCGACTCATAAAGACAAATGACTTTTTACCGCGGACACATCGACCGAAAGGGGTGCGCGCCATGTCCAAACCGAGACTGTATATCGTGGAGGCGTCCATGCTGCCGGAGGTCTTTCTCCGGGTCAGCGAGGCGAAGGAGCTGCTGGCGGGGGGCGCCGTCAGGACCGTCGCGGAGGCCGCGGCGCGGGCGGGGATCAGCCGCAGCGCCTTCTACAAGTACAAGGACGCGATCACGCCCTTCCGCGACATGAAGCGGGACCAGATCGTGACGATGAGCCTCATCACCCAGGACCGGCCGGGGGCGCTGAGCAGCGTGCTGGCGGTCTTTGCGAAGGCGGAGGCGAACATCCTGACGATCAACCAGTCCATCCCGACCAACGGCGTCGGCATGGTGACGATCAGCTTCACCGCCGACGGCGCGGGGGGCAGCCTCGACGATCTGCGCGAGCGGCTGGAGGCCCTGGACAGCGTCGTCAAGGTCCACGTGCTGGCAGGGTGAAAGAAGGAGGAAAATATTATGAAATACGTTGCGATCCTGGGCTGCGGCGTCGTGGGCGGCGGCGTGGCGAGACTGTTCACCGAGCGGACGGAGCGCATCGCGCGGGCCGTCGGGGAGCCGGTGCAACTGAAATATATTCTGGAGCGGCGGGACTGCTCCGGCGAGCCCTGGGCGGGGCTGGTGACGGACGACTTCTCGAAGATCGAGAACGACCCCGAGCTGACCGTCGTCTGCGAGTGCATGGGCGGCGTCGGCGCGGCGCTGACCTTCGTCCGCCGCTGCCTGAAGGCGGGCAAGAGCGTCGTCACCAGCAACAAGCAGCTCATCGCCGAGTACGGTCTGGAGCTGCTGGGGCTGGCGAAGGAGGGCGGCTGCTCGCTGCGCTTCGAGGCCGCCGTCGGCGGGGGCATCCCCCTGCTGCGGCCCCTGAGCGAGGACCTGGCGGTGAACCGGATCGACGAGGTCTTCGGCATCGTCAACGGCACCACCAACTATATCCTGACCCAGATGATCGAGAACGACCGCGGCTTTGCCGAGGCCCTGTCCGAGGCCCAGGCCCTGGGCTATGCCGAGGCGGACCCCAGCGCCGACGTGGACGGCTTCGACGCGCAAAGGAAGCTCTGCATCCTGGCGAACCTGGCCTTCGGCAGCAACCTGCCGCCGGAGCGGGTCAGCGCCGAGGGCATTCGGAACGTGGCGGCGGAGGACGTGGCCTGCGCCCGGGAGTTCGGCTGCGCGGTCAAGCTGATCGCCCACGCCGGGCGCCTCCCCGACGACCGGATCACGGCCCTGGTGGCCCCGCGGCTGGTGGACCTGGACCGGCCCCTGGCCTCGGTGAACGGCGTCATGAACGGCGTGGTCGTCCGGGGTGACGCGGTGGGCGAGTGCCTGTTCTACGGCGCGGGCGCGGGCCGGATGCCCACGGCCAGCGCGGTGGTGGGCGACGCGCTCGAGGCCCTGCGGCACGGGGACCGCAGCCCCTTCGACTGGGGCGAGGAGCGCCCGGAACGCTTCGTGGACCCGGAGACCCTGCCCTTCCGCTGGTTCGTCCGCTGGGAGGGCGAGACCCCGGCGGGCATCACCGAGGTCTGCGCCGACGGCGGGCACGGCTACGCGGGCATCAGCCCGGCGTGGACGAGGGCGCAGCTCGACGAGGCGACGGCGGGGCGGCGCGTGCTGAGCCGGATCCGCTTGTTGGAGTGAGGCGTAGTTAGGAGTTATTAGTTAGGAGTTAGGAGTTCCTCGGACTTCTCCGTAGGGGCGGATATCATCCGCCCGCCATCCGGCTCGCGCCGACGTTCGGTTTCGCTCCGTAGGGACGGCACTCTGCCGTCCGCCGTACCCGTTCCCACCCATGCCGCAGGCCACATCGCGCCGCGCCCCGCGCGGAGCGCGGGGCGGGATATGCGGGGGCGGAATGCAGGATTTTGGCTCCCCTGCAAGGGGGGCTGTCACACGAGCGCAGCGAGTGTGACTGGGGGGTGTCGGAAACACCGCGGCAGGACCCCTCCGTCACCGCCGCACAGCGGCGGCGACACCTCCCCTTTCAGGGGAGGCGAAAGGTCGGCGGAGATCGCGGCCCCGGCGGAACGCGGAGCGATCAGGGGATCGCTCCCTACGGGCTGGCGGAAATCATTCCGCGCGGACGGCTGAGAGCCGTCCCTACATAGGAAGCGGGCGGATGATATCCGCCCCTACAGTGCGGGCGGAACCGCGGCGGGCGATCCCGCGTAGGATGACCCGGGACCCGATCCCCTATCATCTCTGACAGGAGACTTTTCATTTTATGCTCATCGTGCAGAAATTCGGCGGCAGCAGCGTGGCTGACGCCGCGAAAATAAGACGGGTGGCCGGGATCGTCGCGGACGCCTTCAGCGAGGACCACAAATTGGTGGTGGTGCTGAGCGCCCAGGGCGACACGACGGACGAGCTGATCGAGAAAGCGAACGAGATCAACCCCGCCCCCAGCCGCCGCGAGATGGACGCGCTGCTCACCGTCGGCGAGCAGATCAGCGTGGCCCTGATGGCCATGGAGCTGGAACGGATGCGGCTGCCCGTCGTCAGCCTGACCGGCTGGCAGATCGGGCTGCGGACCGACGCCCGCCACGGCGCGGCGCGCATCCGGAGCATCGACGGCGAACGGCTCCGCAAGGAGCTGGACCAGGGCAAGATCGTGCTGGTCTGCGGCTTTCAGGGCATCGACAAATACGGCGACCAGACCACCCTGGGCCGCGGCGGCAGCGACACCACCGCCGTCGCCATCGCGGCGGCGCTGGGGGCCGACCAGTGCCAGATCTACACCGACGTGGAGGGCGTGTTCACCGCCGATCCCCGCAAGGTGCCGGAGGCAAAGAAGCTCTCCGCCATCACCTACGACGAGATGCTGGAGCTGGCGAGTCTGGGCAGCCAGGTGCTCCACAACCGCAGCGTGGAGCTGGCGAAGCGCTACGGCGTGGACCTGGAGGTGCGGTCCAGCTACGCGCGCAAGCCGGGTACGAAAGTCAAGGAGGTTTTGCAGCCTATGGAACGGATGCTCATCAGCGGCGTCGCAAAGGACGCGGACGCCGCCCGCGTGACGGTATTCGGCGTGCCGGACGCGCCGGGGCTGGCCTTCCGGGTGTTCAACGCCCTGAGCCGCGCCGGGATCAACGTGGACGTGATTTTGCAGTCCGGCGGCGTGGACGGGGAGAGCGACATCTCCTTCACGCTCCGCGAGGCCGACGCGCCCCGGGCGCGTGAGCTGCTGGAGCGCCAGCGGGAGGCCATCGGCTTCCGGGAGGTCGCGGTGGACGCGAACGTGGCGAAGGTCAGCGTGGTCGGCGCGGGGCTGATGGACTCGCCGGGCATGGCGGTCCGCATGTTCGAGGCCCTGGCGGGCTGCGGGATCAACATCCAGATGATCTCCTCCAGCGAGATCAAGCTTAGCGTCGTGATCGCAAGAGACCGCGCCGACGAGGCCGTGAGGGCCATCCACGCGAAGTTTTTCCCGGCGTGAGGGACAGGAGCTGTTTATAAATGGAAGTCCGGCGCTCTCCCTCTCCTGCCGCTGCGGCGGCACCCTCCCCCGCTGGGGGAGGGAGGGGAGCCGCAGACGTGACCGCCTGCCTCAAAATCGACGCGCCGAGGGTACGACACGGTTCCCTCCCCCAGCGGGAGAGGGTGGCCGAAGGCCGGGAGAGGGAGAAAGCCCGTCTACAGGATCGAAACAATCATAGAATCGCCCGCCTGACGAAAGTCAGGCGGGCGGTTTTTGTGCCGGCGGGATCGGCTCCCCTTTCCGGGGAGCCGAGGCGTTGGCGAGCGTCGTTTTGTCGGCGGAACGCGGAGCGATCAGGGGATCGCTCCCTACGGGCTTGGCGGAAGGTGTTACGGCGGACGGCTGAGAGCCGTCCCTACGGACAAATCGTTTCGTCGGCGCGTCGATCCCCCAATCCCCGCTTCGTGTTTCCCAGATTGCACATTACACGTTACACGTTGCACGTTGCACGTTGCTAATTCTCTCCCGTCTCCTCCGGCGGGGCTGTCGGGACCGGCGGGTCGCCGCCGGGGTCGGGCGGGGGCGCTTCGGTGGGCGCGGCGGAGGGCTCGATATAGGGGCCCTCGGTCTCCATCGGGACCGGCGTCGGCTCCGGCGTGGGCTCCGGCGTCGGCTCGGGGGTGGGCTCCGGCGTCGGGCTGGGCTTCGGGTTGTCCTGCTCCTCCTTCTCGTCCCGGAGGTTGCCGAAGATGTTCGTCGCCTTGCCGATGGTCGGGGCGGAGAAATACCGGTATTCCAGGCCCTCGTGGACCCGCTGCATCACGTTGTGCCAGATCGTCACGGCGGGGTTGCCGCTGAAATACATCGTCTCGGGCCGGTCGTAGCCGGTCCAGACCGCCGCCACGTAGTAGGGCGTGAAGCCGACGAAATAGCGGTCGTTGTTCTCGGCGGTGGTGCCGGTCTTGCCCGCGACGGGCATGCCCGCGAAGCCCGCGCCGTAGCCGGTGCCGGAGTTGACCGCGTTCACCAGCATGTCGCAGATATTCCGGGCCGTGTTCGGGGAGAAGGCCACCTGCTTGCGGGTGTCGTTGCTCAGGACCACGTTGCCCTCGCTGTCCAGGACCTTCGTGTAGGTCCGCCCGAAGGTCATCACGCCGTCGTTCGGGAAGGAGGAATAGGCCTGGGTCATCTCCCGCACCGTCGCGCCGACGGTGAGCGCCCCCGCGGCCATCGGCGCGTAGTCCGCGTCGGTCTCCACCAGGCTGGTGAAGCCCAGCTTGTTCACCATATAGTTATAGCTCTCCTGGGGCGTCAGCTTGTCCACGATCTGCGCCGCCACGGTGTTCTTGGAGTCCCGGAGGGCCGTGCGGATCGTGATGATGTGGCTGTAGACGTTCGGGCTGTTGCGGGGGAACCAGTTCGTGCCGCTCAGCCGGATATAGGGCTCGTCCCGGACCAGCGTGTTCTGGGTGATGAGGCCGTATTCCAGCGCCGGGCCGTAGGCGCTCAGGGGCTTGATGGAGGAGCCAACCTGGCGCTTGGAGTCCGTGGCGTAGTTCCAGGCGTCGTTGACGGTCTTTTCGCCCACGGCCCCGCCCACGGCGACGATGTTGCCGGTGTAGGGGTCCTGGATAATCATGCCGCTCTGGAGCTGCTGCTCGCTGGCGTACTGGGCCTTGGGGAGCGCGTCCACGTTGCGGTAGACGCTGTCCACGATGTTCTGGATGCGCACGTCGAGGCAGCAGTAAATTTGCAGGCCGCCCTGATAGAGGCGGCGCTCGGCGGCGGCGTCGCTGTAGTTGTACTTGGTCTTGAGGTCCCGGAGCACGTCGTCGATCACCATCTCCACGTAGAAGCTGTTGACCGTCTCGGTGCGGACCTCGTTCACCGGCAGGACGAAGTTCAGCTCCTCGTCCACCGCGGCGCGGTACTCCTCATAGCTGATATAGCCCTGGTCGTACATCTCGTGGAGCACCAGCTCCTGGCGGAACTTGTTCCACTCGCGGCAGGTCATGGTCAGGCCCAGGTCCCGGTCCGTGATGACGTTCGCGATGAAGGGGTCGTACTTCGAGGGGTTGTTCGTGATGCCGATGATGCTGGCGCTCTCCGCCAGGGACAGGTTCCACACGTCCTTGCCGAAGTAGGTCTGGGCCGCGGTGTAGACGCCGTAGCAGCCCTCGCTGAAGTAGACCGTGTTGAGATACCATTCGATGATCTCCCACTTGTCGTAGGTCTTTTCCAGCTCCAGCGCCTGGAAGATTTCCAGCAGCTTTCGGCTGACCAGGTCGGCGTCGTTCTCGGTGTTGTTCTTGATGAGCTGCTGGGTGATGGTGGAGCCGCCGAAGTCGTTCGCCATGCTCAGGAACATCTGGGCGAAGGCGCCCGCGGTGCGGTACCAGTCCACGCCCCGGTGCTCGTAAAAGCGGCGGTCCTCGATGCTGACGAGGGCCTGCTCCATGCCCTTCGGGAGGTTTTCGTAGTCCACCCAGACGCGGTTTTTCTTGGCCCGGAGCATCTGCAGCTCGTGGTCCGCGCCCTCGCCGTCCGTGTACCAGATCGTCGAGCTGAGGGAGATGCTGGCGTCCTCGAGGCGGATCTTGAGCTGGTCGGACAGCTCGGTTTTGACGTAGTAGGCGAAGATGATGCCGAACAGCAGCGCCGTGATGACCAGCACCAGCACCAGCGTCAGCAGCACCCGCAGCCCCAGCCGCAGCGCGCCGCCCAGGGCCGAGGCCGTGGCGTCCGTCGCCGTCTCCGCGATTTTCAAGGCCTTGCTCTGCTTCAAATTGCCGCCCTCCTTTGCCCGGGGATCTCGCAAGGGATATTATATCACGTTTGAATGGAAAGTATAGTGTATTTTGGCGAGTCCGTGCATCGAAGTTGCAACATGGGGAGGGAAAAGGGAAAAGGGATAAGGGAGTTAGGAGTTAGGAGGTAGGAGTTAGGAGGTAGGAGTTAAGAGGTAGGAGGTAGGAGTTAGGAGGTAGGAGTTAAGAGGTAGGAGGTAGGAGTTAGGAGTTAGGAGGTAGGAGGTAGGAGGTAGGAGTTTCCCAAGGGGCGGATATTATCCGCCCGCCGTTCGCCACCGGCGGACGGATTTCACGCATGCCCCCGGTTTGGCCGTAGGGGCGACCCTATGTGGTCGCCCGTGCCTTGGATTACCGCCATACCCGTAGGGCGCGATGCCCACATCGCGCCGCCGTTCCGCGCAACGCGCGGGACGGGATGGGACGTCGAACCCCGGCGGAACGCGGAGCGATCAGGGGATCGCTCCCTACGGGCCGGCGAAAACCGTTCCGGCGGGCGGATGATATCCGCCTATACAAACGTCCTCTTACCTTGTCCCTTATCCCTTGTCCCTTGTCCCTTATCCCTTGTCCCTTATCCCTTGTCCCTTATCCCTTGTCCCTTATCCCTTGTCCCTTATCCCTTGTCCCTTATCCCTTATCCCTCGCTCCCGTCTCCGCCCAGGCGGCGACGAGCGCCCGCGCGGTCTCCAGCACCCGCGCCCCGCTCTTCAGCTTCAGGCTCAGACAGGGCTTCGCGCCGGCCTCGATCTTGACCCGGCCCTTGTACTCGGGCCGGGCGTAGAGGGCGCTGACGCGCTCCATGTCGAAGTCCGCCAGCGTAAAGCGCAAAAACCCGCTCTTCTGCGCGATCTCGACGATGCCCGCCCGCGTCGCCTCGCCGCGCAGCAGGGCCACGTGGATCAGGCTGTTCACCGCGGCGGGCGGATCGCCGAAGCGGTCGATCAGCTCGTCGGTCAGGTCGTCGGCGTCGGCCTCGGTGCGGATGGAGGCGATGCGGCGGTAGAGGTCCATCCGCTGCTCCGCGCTCCGGACGTAGTTTTCCGGGATGTTCGCGCTGACGGCCAGGTCCGCGGCGCAGTCGGCCCGCTGCTCCACCCTTTCGCCGCGCTCCTCCAGAACGGCCTCCTCCAAGAGCTGCAGGTACATGTCGTAGCCCACGTCGATCATGTGTCCGCTCTGCTCCGCGCCCAGCAGGTTCCCCGCGCCGCGAATTTCCAGATCGCGCATGGCGATGCGGAAGCCGGAGTTGAACTCCGCGAACTCCCGGATCGCGCTGAGGCGCTTCTCCGCGATCTCGCTGAGCACCTTGTCCCGGCGGTAGGTCAGGTAGGCGCTGGCCCGGCGGGTGGAGCGCCCGACGCGCCCGCGGATCTGGTGGAGCTGGGCCAGGCCCAGCCGGTCCGCGTCCTCGATGATGAGGGTGTTCACGTTCGGGATGTCGATGCCCGTCTCGATGATCGTCGTGCAGACTAAGATCTGCACCTCCCCCGCCGCGACGCTCTCCATCGTCGTGGCGAGCTGCTCCTGGTCCATCTTGCCGTGGGCGACGGCGACGCTGGCCTCCGGCAGCAGCTTCATGATCCGCGAGGCGGTGCGCTCGATGTTCTCGATCACGTTGTGGAGGTAGTAGACCTGCCCGCCGCGCTGCAGCTCCCGGCGCATCGCGTCGGCCAGCAGCTCCCAGTCGTGCTCCAGCACGAAGGTCTGCACCGGGAGGCGGTCCTGGGGCGGCTCCTCCAGCGTGGACATGTCCCGCAGCCCGCTCATCGCCATGTTCAGCGTCCGGGGGATCGGCGTCGCGGAGAGGGTCAGCACGTCCACGCCCCGGCTGAGTTCTTTTAAACGCTCCTTGTGGCTGACGCCGAAGCGCTGCTCCTCGTCCACCACCAGCAGGCCGAGCTGCTTGAAGCGCACGTCTTTTTGCAGCAGCGCGTGGGTGCCGATCACGATATCCACCGTGCCGTCCGCCAGCCCCGCCTTCGTGGCGCGGACCTGGGCCGCGGTGCGGAAGCGGCTCAGGACCTCGATGCGCACCGGGTAGCCGAAGAAGCGCTGCATCGCGGTCTGGTAGTGCTGCTGGGCCAGGACCGTGGTAGGGACCAGGATCGCCGCCTGCAGGCCGTCCAGCACGCACTTCATCACGGCGCGGAGGGCGACCTCGGTCTTGCCGTAGCCCACGTCGCCGCAGAGCAGGCGGTCCATCGGGGCGGTCGATTCCATGTCCCGCTTGATCTCCTCGATGCAGCGGAGCTGGTCCCCGGTCTCCGGGTAGCCGAAGGCGTCCTCGAACTCCGCCTGCCAGGGGCTGTCCGGCGCGAAGGCGTGGCCCGGACGGCGCTTGCGCTCGGCGTAGAGCCGGATCAGCTCGCCCGCCATCTCCTTCGCCGCGGCCTTGGCCCGGGACTTGGCGCGGGTCCAGTCGCCGCCGCCCAGCCGGTTCAGCTTCACGGGCCGGTCCTCGCCCGCGCCGATATACTTGCACACCAGGTCGAGCTGGGTCGCGGGCACGTAGAGGGAGTCGGCCCCGGCGTAGGCGATCTTCACGTAGTCCTTGTCCGCGCCGTCCACCTTCATCTTCACGATGCCGACGAAGCGCCCGATCCCGTGGTGCTCGTGGACCACCAGATCGCCGGGTTTTAAATCGGCGTAGCTTTCCAGGCGCTTGCGGTCGGCGGGGAGCTTGGCCTTGCGTTTGCTCTTCCGGAAACCGGGCTGCATTATCTGCGCGTCGGTCAGGAGGGCCAGCTTCGTGCGGACGTATTCAATGCCGTTGGAGAGCGCCCCGACGGCGACGGCGGCCTCGCCGGGCTGCACCGGCTCGTCCATGCGGCCCAGCAGCCGGGCGTGGATGCCCCGCTCGAAGAACATGTCCCGGAGGGCCTTCGCCCGCCGCTCATCACCCGCCAGAATGACCGTCGCGTAGCCGCTGCCGGTGTAATGGCGCACGTCGTCGCAGGCGGCCTCCAGGTTGCCGCCGTAGCCGGGGAGCTGCTTCGAGAGCACGTTGACGATGGCCCGGGGTTCGGGCCTGCACCGCCCCTGGGTAAAATTGTCCGCCAGCACGCAGGGGAAGTCCGCGCTCCGGTCGAGCACCCGCTCGTAGTCGGCGCGGAAGTCCGCGTACTCGCCGGGGACGTGGCCCCCCTCCACCAGCAGCTTCAAATCCTCCGCCAGCAGCTTCGCCTGCTCGGCGGCGAGGCGTTCGCACTTCACCGGCTGGTCGATCAGCAGCAGCGCGTCCGGCGGGAGGTAGTCCAGGGCGCAATAAAACTTCGGGTAGATCAGGCCCATGTAGCGGTCCGCGGCCCGGAGGGCGCCGGTCTCCCGGAGCTGCTCCGCCTCGGCCCGCATGGTCTGGGCCAGCTTCTGTCTTGCCGCGGCGCGGGAGCGGGACAGGCGGGCGGCCTCCGTGCCCAGCCGGTCCGCGAGGCCCGGCTCGCCGCCCTCCGCCAGCGCCGGGATCGTCTCGGCGGCGGGGAGGACGCGGCATTCCCGCAGATTCTCGGTGCGGCGCTGGCTGCTCAGGTCGAACCAGCCCATCCCGTCGATCTCGTCCCCCCAGAACTCCGCGCGCACGGGGGCCGCGCTGCCGGGGGAGTAGAAGTCCAGGATGCCGCCGCGCCGGGAGAACTGCCCCGGCGCGTCCACCTGCAGGCGGTGGACGTAGCCCGCGTGGAGCAGTTGGCAGGAGAGCTGCTCCGGGCTGATCTCCTGGCCCGCCGTCAGGGTGAAGGCCGCGTCCCGCAGCGCCTCCGGCGGGAGGGTGCGCTGCAGCGCCCCCGCCACGGTGCAGACCGTCACCGGGCTGGCCTCCCGCGCCAGGGCGTCCAGCGCGGCGAGGCGGCCCTGCTCCCCCTCGCGGCTGGCGGTGTCCGCCGCGTAGAGGTTCAGGTCCCGGGAGAGCAGCCGCGTCGCGGGCTCGTTCAGCAGGTATTCCAGGTCCCGCGCCATCGTCTCCGCCGTCGCGTCGTCGGCGCAGAGCACGAAGAGGGGCCGGCCCAGGGCGCGTCGCAGCGAGGCGGCCAGGTGCGCCCGCGCCGAGGGGCCGAGGCCGCTCACCAGCGCCGGACTCTCTCCCGCGTCCAGCGCCCGCAGCGCCGGCAGCGCCTCCCCCAGCCAGAAGGCCGATCCGGTCAGATATTCGGACATCATTGAAATCTCCCCAAAGCTTCTCAGCCAAGTGGCGGAGGGGAGGCCCCCTCGCCACTTGGCGGCGTGTCGTTTTTTCGTTGTGGTATATATATAATATAATGGATGGAGGCGGGAAATGCAAGGGAAAATCCGCGGGCGGGGAAGCGGTCAGGAGTTAGGGGTTTGTATCCGGCGCGCCGTTCCGGTTGCGTCGATCCGCGGCAGAACGTTTTTCCTTCTCCCTCTCCTGCCGCTGCGGCGGCACCCTCCCCCGCTGGGGGAGGGAACGGGGGCGGTTGACGGGACCGCCAGCCTCGAACCCAACGCGCCGAGGGTACGACACGGTTCCCTCCCCCAGCGGGGGAGGGTGCCCGAAGGGCAGGAGAGGGAGAATGTCCGATGATCGCCAATGGAAAGTTTTCTGTGACACGGTGGGAGGCGTAAAACTCCTAACTCCTAACTAATAACTCCTAACTTGAACTTCCCTTTTCCGTCAGGCTGTGATACAATATTCCATCATCATACGACGAAAGGGCGTGAGTGCCTATGAGCGGCGCGGCGATCGTGACCGGGGCCTCCCGGGGCATCGGGCGGGCCGTGGCGGCGCGGCTGGCGCGGTCCGGCCGGGCGGTCTGCATCAATTACAAGGAGCGCCGGGACAAGGCCGAGGAGCTGCGGGACGAGCTGACCGCGGAGGGCTGCCGCTGTATCTGCTGTCAGGCGGACGTGTCCGACCGGGCGGCGGTGAACGCGATGGTGGAACAGACCCGCGAAGCCTTCGGGCCGATCGAGCTGCTGGTCAGCAACGCGGGCGTGGCGGGGCAGATGCAGTTCCAGGACGTGACGGACGCGGACTGGGACCGCTATTTCGGCGTCAACCTGCGGGGCGCGTTCCACGCGATCCAGGCGGTGCTCCCGGACATGCTCCACGCCCACGCGGGCAGCATCGTCACGGTCAGCAGCATGTGGGGCCTGCGGGGCGCGAGCTGCGAGGTCGTGTACTCCGCGACGAAGGCCGCGCTGATCGGCCTGACCCGCTCGCTGGCGATGGAGCTGGCCCCCACGGGCATCCGCGTCAACTGCGTCGCCCCCGGCGTCGTGAACACCGACATGGTGCGGGTGCTGGGGCAGGAGACGCTCGATGAATTGGCGGAGCTGACCCCGCTGCGCCGCCTGGGGACCCCGGAGGACATCGCCGCGGCGGTGTGCTTCCTGGCGGGCCCGGAGGCGGGCTTCATCACCGGGCAGGTACTGACCGCCGACGGCGGGTTCGTGCTGTGAGGGGTGCGGTTTATATTTTCGCTTGCTTGCCGGAGGCTTCTCCCTCTCCTGCCGCTGCGGCGGCACCCTCCCCCGCTGGGGGAGGGAGGGGAGTCGCAGACGGGACCGCCAGCCTCGAAACCAACGCGCCGAGGGTACGACACGGTTCCCTCCCCCAGCGGGGGAGGGTGCCCGAAGGGCAGGAGAGGGAGAAGGCCGGATCACCTGCCAATACGAAATATTTCGCCACGATCGGAGGGCCGCAAAAATGAAAAAGAGACTGAACCTGTTCCTTGCCCTTGCTCTGCTGCTGACGGGCTGCGGGCAGCTCGACGCCGCGCCGGTGGAGACCGCCGCGCCGGAGCGGGCCTTGGAGAGCGGTACTTACGAGGTCTGGGCCGGGGAGACGCTGGACGGCTACCTCTCCGTCACCGCCCGCCATCTGACGCGCTACGACGCGGCGGGGGCGGAGCTGGACGCCCGGGATTACGAGTGGGACGCCGAGAGCGATACCTACACCGACGAGACCGGGGCAAGCTTCACGGTGACGCTGCGGCGGCGCGGCCTGGTGCTGGAGGCGGACGGGAGCGAATATCTCCTGAACGCCGTGGAGGCCCTCCCGGCGGCGGGGAGGCCGCCGGAGGAAGCGGAAACGCCCGCGCCGGAGACGACGCCGGAGCCGACGGAAACGCCGGAGCCGACGGCGACGCCCAAGCCGACGGAAACGCCGAAGCCCACCGCGACGCCGAAGCCGACGGAGGAACCGGAGCCGACCGAGACGCCCAAGCCGACGGAAACGCCGAAGCCCACCGCGACGCCGGAGCCGACGGAGGAACCGGAACCGACGGAGACCCCGGAGCCGAGCGAAACGCCGGAGCCGACGACTGTACCGGAGCCGACCGCTGCCCCGGCGCGGTCCGGCGCGAACTCCCCGGAGGCGCTGGCGGTGCAGGTGATGGAGGCGACGCTGCGCGCGGACCTGGTGGGCGTGGCCCGCTTCTCGCCCGTCGAGGTCTGGGAGGCAGAAGGGCTGACCGAGGACGCGCTCCGCGCGGAGCTGGCCGGGACCGAGACGCAGATGGCGATCTCGATCGCGCGGCTGATCGCGTCGGGGCTGCGCATGGACTACGCCGTGGCGGAGGTCGAGTCCCTGGACGGCGCGGCGCTGGCGGCGCTGCGGCGGAGCTATCAGCGGCGCTACGGCCTGGAGGTCATGGCGGCCGTGGACGTGACCGTGGAGATCCGGGTCCGTCAGCCCAACGGCGAACGGACCGGGGAGAGCAGCTTCCGGACCCTCCGCCTGATCGCGCTGGAGGACGGCTGGTACCTCGGCGCGGAGGACCTGTACCGCGGCGCGGCGGAGGGGTAAATCCATCAAATAAGAGCGCCTCCGGCAGCGGGGATGATCCCGCCGCCGGAGGCGATCCAAGCTCTGGCAGCTACTAACAACTATCAACTATCAACGAATCACGATTCACTCTTTCAGCAGCCCCAGCTCCCGCATGATGCCCAGCATCGCGGCCTTGTGGTCCTCCTCCATCGGGGTCAGGGGCATGCGGAGGAAGTTCTCGCACCAGCCCAGAGCGTGCATCGCGGCCTTCACCGGGATCGGGTTGACCTCGCTGAACAGGGCGTGGATCAGGGGCAGGTACTTGAACTGCAGCGCGGCGGCCTCGGCGGTCTTGCCCTCGAAGTACAGATGGCACATCCGGCTGGTCTCTTTCGGCAGCAGGTTGCTCAGCACGCTGATGACGCCCTTGCCGCCGACGGACAGGATCGGGATCACCTGGTCGTCGTTGCCGGAGTAGATGTCCAGCCGCCCGTGGGTGAGCTGGGCCGTCGTGACGATCTTCGAGATGTCGCTGTTGGCCTCCTTGATGCCCGCGATGTTCGGGTGGTCGGCCAGCCTGGCGTAGGTCGCCGGCTCGATGTTGACGCCGGTGCGGCTGGGCACGTTGTAGAGGATCAGCGGCTTCGTCACCGCGTCGGCCAGCTCGGAGTACATCTTCACCAGGCCGTTCTGCGTGGCCTTGATGTAGTAGGGCGTGACGATCAGCAGCCCGTCCGCGCCGATCTCGCAGGCGTATTTGCTCATGGAGAGGGAAACGGTCATTTCGTTGCTGCCGGTGCCCGCGATCATCGGGACCCGGCCCGCGATGCGCTCGGCGCTGTAGCGGAGCACCTCCTTGTGCTCGGCGATGGAGAGGGTCTTGCCCTCGCCGGTGGTGCCGGCGATCACCAGGGCGTCGATGCCCTCGTCGATCTGCCAGTCGATCAGCCTTCCCAGGGCCTCGTAGTCCACGCCCGCGGGGGTCGTGGGGGTGATCAGCGCGGTGCCCGCGCCGATAAACAGCGGCTTGTCGATCATACGTACAGCCTCCTTATCATTCATGGTCGAGGAGAGCATAGCACATTATGCAGCAAAAAGCAAGCAAAGCCGGTTGTTGTCATTCTTCACAAATCTTTTCGTAATACTTTCTTAATAATTAGTAAAATTCGACGCATTTTTGCTTTGGCGCTTTTATTTATTAAAAAATTTCTTGTGCTTTGAAAAAGCCTGTGGTAGAATACAAATAAATTTTCAGCGGCGGGCGCATTGTCCGCCGTAGAAATACGTATTTAATAGTATTATCCGCACCGCATAGACGATGCGCGTAATAAAAATTTTAATGGAGGAAAATGAAAGATGAGCAAGAACATCAGCAAGATCCTGGCTCTGGTGCTGGCTCTGGCCATGGCCCTGGCGCTGGTCGCCTGCGGCGGTACTACCACCACCACGACCACCCCGGCTCCCGCGACCGATGCTCCCGCCCCCGAGACCGAAGCCCCCAGCACCGAGACCGAGGAGCCCGCTCCTGAGGTCGAGACCGAGCCCGTGATGCCCGAGTACAGCTTCGACGACAACGGCACCTATGTCCGTGCCGACGACGAAGACGTGTACGAGTGGGCCCTGGGTGAGTATGCCGAGCTCCTGGCCGACGCCGAGAGCGAGGACAACACCGTTGACGAGCGCTTCGTCAAGATGGCGAAGGCCGAGGCCGCTCTGCTGGACAGCGCGGTCATGATCCCCACCACCACCCAGAACGGCGCTTACACCATCAGCCGCGTCGCTCCCCGCACCGTTCCCTACGTCCAGTGGGGCAATGACGATGACCGTTGGTTCGGCATGGTCATTTCCGACGACGACTTCCTGACTCCCGAAGAGCGCGACGTGTTCTGGGATGCCTGGAACGAGGCCGTTGCCGGCGGCGCCGACTATGAGCCCGCCGCCATCATGGAGAGCCTGGGCCACAGCGTCAAGACCGACTACACCACCACCTTCACCACCGCTCCCGTCACCATCGACTGGCTGAACACCAGCTCCCAGGCTGACACCGAGATCACGGTCCAGACCGTCTGCGGCCTGGTCCAGTATGACAACCTGAACCGCATGCAGCCCATGCTGGCTGAGTCCTGGGACGTCAGCGAGGATGGCCTGACCTACACCTTCCACATCCGTGAGGGCGCTTACTGGTACACCTCCGAGGGTACCGAGTACGCCGAAGTCACCGCGCAGGACTTCGTCGCCGGTTTCCAGCACATGCTGGACACCCAGGCCGGCCTTGAGTGGCTGGTCGAGGGCGTCGTCGCCGGCGCCGGCGAGTACCTGTACGAGGGCGGCAGCTTCGAGGACGTCGGCTATGCCGCTCCCGACAAGTACACCCTGGTCGTCACTCTGGAGAAGCCCACCAGCTACTTCCTGACCATGCTGACCTACAGCTGCTTCCTGCCCATCTGCGACAGCTTCTATCAGGCCCACGGCGGCGTGTACGGCATCGAGGCCTATGCTGAGGCTTCCGCCGACACCAACGCCTACACCTACGGCAAGTCCACCGACGTGTCCAGCCAGGTCTACTGCGGCCCGTTCCTGCTCCAGAAGCTGCAGCAGGACAGCGAGATCCTGGTCGTCCGCAACGAGAACTTCTTCTTCAATGACAAGACCACTCTGAACTCCATCAAGTGGGTCTATGACGCCGGTGAGAACATGACCGCCACCTACAACGACACCGTCGCCGGCGTCTATGCCGGTCTGGGTCTGACCGCCGCCTCCGGCACGCTGGATCTGGCGAAGGCCGACGGCAACTTCGACAAGTACGCTTACATCTCTGAGACCACCTCCACCTCCTACTTCGGCGGTCTGAACCTGAACCGCGGCACCTTCGCCCTCGAGGCCGGCACCTGCGCTTCCACCAAGACCGAGGAGCAGAAGATCTCCACCGCCACCGCCATGCAGAACAAGGCCTTCCGTCAGGCCCTGCAGTTCGCCTTCGACAAGGGCACCCAGAATGCCACCAGCCGCGGCGAAGAGCTGAAGTACACCAACCTCCGCAACATGTACACTCACCCCGAGTTCGTCTCTCTGAGCGCTGACACCACCGTGGACGGCGTCACCTTCCCCGCCGGTACCTTCTACGGCGAGATGGTCCAGTACTTCCTGGACGAGCTGGGCAGCCCGATCAAGGTCGCTGACCAGATCGACGGTTGGTACAATCCCGAGGTCGCTGTCGAGCGTCTGGCCCAGGCCAAGGAAGAGCTGGGCGATCTCGTCAGCTGGCCCATCACCATCGACGTCGTGTACTACAGCGCTTCCGATGCCAACACCGCGCAGGCTCAGGCCTACAAGAGCGTCATCGAGGGCACCCTCGGCGCCGAGAACGTGGTCGTCAACCTGATCGAGGCCACCACCTCCGCCGATTACTATGCCAGCGGCTACCGCGCCAGCAATGGCGAAGCCGGTAACTTCGACATGTTCTACGGCTCCGGCTGGGGTCCCGACTACGGCGATCCTTCCACCTACCTCGACACCTTCCTGGGCGAGGGCGCCGGCTACATGACCAAGGTCATCGGCCTGTTCTAATTTGAAAATCACCGGGCGACCACCGTTGTTCGGCTGATCGCCCTCCGGAAACCCTGAGATACATAGGAAAGCTCCGGCTTTCCTATGTATCTCATTCCCGTATTTTTATAAAACCGACAGACATAAAAGGTTAAGCTCTTTCTTCAACCCCGGAGAGAGGCTGGCGGAATATGCGCATTGCCCTCGGCCATGGCGGTTGAGGGCGGAGCTTAATCTTTTGTGTATGCCAGAGAAACACAACTGTATTACGAGCAAAATCCCCAACGTACATGTAGGGGCGGCCCCCTTGGGCCGCCCGTAAGACGGGCCGCCGAGGGCGGCGGCCCCTACAGAGCGATCCTTACAGTCGAAAAAAGAGAGAGCCAATCCCGCGCGCACCCCGCGAACACCGTGCCACCCTGTCATTGCGCACCAGTCCGCAGACTGGTGCGGCAATCCCACTGCTTTGGCTGCAGCCTCGAAAAGGGATTCCCACGCCAGTGTGAGCACTGGCTCGGAATGACACCCACCCCGCGAACACCGCGCCACCCTGTCATTGCGAACCAGTCCGCAGACTGGTGTGGCAATCCCACTGCTTTGGCTGCAGCCTCGAAAAGGGATTCCCACGCCAGTGTGAGCACTGGCTCGGAATGACACCCACCCCCGCGAACAAGAGGAGAGAGGAGGATATCATCACCGGCCAAAAACCGGATGATACAAACCGACCGATGAAAAAGTATTTGCTCAAGCGGATCCTGTTCTCGATCTTCTCCCTGCTCGTCGTCGTCATGGTGGTCATGCTGCTCGTCTACAGCCTGATCGAACGCAACGTCATTTTCCAGACGGACGACCTGTGGAACAAGAAGAGCGGAAACGATCGCTCCATCTACGAGTACACGCAGTACCAGAAGTACGGCTATCTGACCTGGGTGAACTACTCGAACTTCGTACAGAACAAGTACATCGAGATCTACGGTCCCGACGCCTACTCCAAGGAGAAGGACTACACCAACGACACCAAGATCATCCAGAAGAAGGACGACTATCTCGACAACGCCACGGTGCAGGAATTCATCCAGACCTACTCCGACAAGGGCTATGAGATCAAATACCTCGCGCCGGAGACCTTCAAATCCGGCCGCGTGAAGCCGGGCGGCACCGGCTACCTGATCGCGGTCCACGAGAAAAACCCGCTGCTCCGCCTGGTGGACTACGTCGCCAACTTCTTTACCGTTGAGACGATCAACGACGTGAAGGACGAGGCGCTGACGCCGGAGATGCGCGGCATCAAGGTCGAACACGATCCCTATTCGGGCCTGTTCGCGGTCACCGGCTCGGGGACGACGCACAAATACCTGTTATATTTTGACGAGCGCTTCCCCTTCGTCCACCAGAACTTCCTGCACATGAACCTGGGCGTCTCCTTCACCACCTACCGCGGTCAGGAGATCACCAGCGTCATCGAGTCCCCGGCGGGCGACCTGAAATCCGTGCGGCAGCAGTTCCCGGCAAAGATCGGCACGGACGAGTACGTGGACTCCGCCATCGACTTCCACACGGTCCGCTACAACAGCGCCCAGCTCAGTGAGATGGAGCTGCAGAACTTCCCGGACAAGTACACGGTCTACGCCTACAAGCGCTCCGGTCTGAGCATGATCGAGAACTCCTTCGTGATCGGCCTGGTCGCCGTCACCATCGCCTACGCGATCGGCCTGCCCCTCGGCATGCTGATGGCGCGGAAGAAGGACAAGCTGGCGGACAAGATCGGTAACCTCTACATCGTCTTCATCATGGCGGTCCCGGCCCTGGCCTACATCTTCATGTTCGCCGCCGTCGGCACCACCCTTCTGGGCCTGCCCTACAAGTTCGCCAACGCCCAGGTCAAGATTTTGGCCTACGTGCTGCCGACGATCTCCCTGGCCCTCCGCGACATCGGCGGATTGATGAAGTGGATGCGCCGCTACATGATCGACCAGATGAACTCCGACTACGTGAAGTTCGCCCGGGCCGAGGGTCTGAGCGAGCAAGAGATCTACACGACCCACATCTCCAAGAACGCGTTCATCTTCCTGGTCCACGGCGTCCCGGGCATGATCCTGGGCTGCCTGACCGGCGCGATCATCACCGAGCGCGTTTACGCGGTGCCCGGCGTCGGCAACCTGCTGACCACGGCCCTGAACGCCCACGACAACGGCATCATCATCGCCTGCACGGTGTTCTACACCACGCTGAGCATCGTCAGCCAGATCCTCGGCGACGTGCTGCTGGCGACCTACGATCCGCGGATCAGCCTGAGTGAGGAAGGAGGCGGCGGACGATGAGCGACAAGACGAAAAAGGTCCAGAACCAGGACGAGCTGTTCCACTTCATCGACAGCGACGTGTTCTCCTCGGAAAAGATCATCGCGCCCCGCTATTCCTACTGGAAGAGCGTGTTCCGCGTGTTCTTCCGCAAGAAGAGCAGCATCTTCATGCTGGCGCTGCTGATTATCATCCTGCTGGTCAGCTTCATCATGCCGAACTTCTGGCACTACGACGCCTTCGAGAACGTCACCGACGGCAACACCTACAGCCTCTCCCCGGCCAAGGCCATGCAGTACTTCGGCGGATTCAGCTTCAAGTACCTGCTGGGCACCGGCTCCATGGGCAACTCCATCCTCTACGGCATCGTCGCCGGCGCCCGCACCTCGCTGCTGCTGGCCATCATCTGCGCGGCGATCAACATGACCCTCGGCATCATCCTCGGCGCGGTCTGGGGCTACAGCAAGCGCTTTGACGCCGTGATGCTGGTCATCTACAATATCATCGCGAACGTCCCCTACATCCTGCTGATTACGGTGCTGGTCTACGTCATCGGCTCCGGCTTCTGGAGCTTCATCTTCGCGCTGACCGTCACCGGCTGGCTGCCCATCGCCTACTTCTTCCGCACCCAGGTCATGGTTATCCGCGACCGCGAGTACTCCCTGGCCTCCCGCTGCCTGGGCACCCCGGTCAACCGCATGATCAGCAAGAACATCCTGCCCTTCCTCACCAGCGTCATCGTGACCCTGCTGGCCACCGAGCTGCCCAGCTACATTTCGATGGAGGTCTTCCTGAGCTTCATCGGCGTCGGCCTGAGCGCGGACGTCCCCTCTCTGGGCCGCATGATCCAGAGCGCCCAGAGCGCGTTTCTCACCTACCCCTGGCAGTTCTGGCCCCCCGTGGCCATCGCCAGCGCCATCACCATCATTCTCTACGTCCTGGGCCAGAACCTCGCCGACGCGACTGACCCGCGGACGCACATGTAAGGAGGCGTGACGATGAACGAGAATCAAGATAAGAGAGTCCTGCTCTCCCTGAAAAACGTCACGGTCAAGTTCAACGTCCGCGGCCGTATCCTGACCGCCATCCGCAACGTCAGCCTGGACGTGTACGAGCACGAGTCCCTCGCCATCGTCGGCGAGTCCGGCTCCGGCAAGAGCGTTTTGACCAAGACCTTCGCGGGTATGCTGGACAACAACGGCTTCATCCCCGAGGGCACGATCATCTTCTCCGACGACGAGCTCAGCAAGACCGACGCGGAGCTCAGCGGCTCCAACCGCAAGACCTTCGACTGGGCCCTCGAAATGCTCAACAAGCACAGCGCCCTGGAGCGCGGCGCGGCGACCTTCCTCGCCATCCGCGCGAAGGAGCAGGCCATCGAGCACGCCCAGAGCATGAGTCCCGACGAGGAGGCCGACTTCGCTTCCCGCATCAAGGAAGCGGACGACGACCTGGTGGACCGCAAGAACTACCTCTGGACCCTGGACCGCAAGGCCGACGCCGCCGAGTACGCCAAGACCCAGGAGGCGATCAAGGCCTTCGAGCAGAAGAAGGAGGCCCTGGAGCGGGAGCGCGACGAGCTGAAACGCCGCCGCGCCGCCGAGTACAAGGCCAATGCCGAGCGCGTGCAGGCTGACCAGCGCGAGCTGGACGACCTCCGGGCCCGCCGCGACGCGGAGCTGACCAAGCCCACCGTCGTGGGCGCGGACTACGGCCTGACCGAGGCGCAGCTCGCGCGCAACAAGCGCATCGCCTACGAGATCGTCCTCTCCATCGCCCGCTATCCGATGAAGGACCAGATCCGCTTCCGCCGGAAGCTGGAGAAAAACTTCAAGATGGCGATGACCATCGGCGAGGACCTGAACGATCCCGCGATCCTGAACCGCATTTTCGAGGACGTGACCTTCCGCGTGGAGTTCCGCAGCTTCGACGAGGCGAACAACGTGCTCCACGGCTACGCCATCATCGACTGCGCGAAGGTCAAGTACACGAAGGACTGGCAGCAGATCCGCGGACGCCGGATCGCCACCGTGTTCCAGGACCCCATGACCAGCCTGAACCCGGTCATCACGATCGGCAAGCAGATCATGACGGTCATTCTGAAGCACCAGAAGTGCTCCTACGCCGAGGCGAGAGCGCGCACCATCGACATCATGGGCAAGGTCGGCATCCCCGAGCCGGAGAAGCGCTTCGACGACTATCCTTTCGAGTATTCCGGCGGCATGCGCCAGCGCATCGTCATTGCCATCGCGCTGAGCTGCCAGCCCAAGATCCTGATCTGCGACGAGCCGACCACGGCCCTGGACGTGACGATCCAGGCGCAGATCCTGCGGCTCATCAAGTCCCTGCAGAAGGAGCTGGGCTTCACGACGGTCTACATCACCCACGACCTGGGCGTCGTGGCGAACGTGGCCGAGCGCGTCGCCGTGCTCTACGGCGGACAGATCGTCGAGATCGGCAGCGTGGAGGACATCTTCTACGACCCGAAGCACCCCTACACCTGGGCGCTGCTCAGCAGCCTGCCCCAGCTCTGCGAAAAGGGCACGGACCTCTTCTCCATCCCCGGCACCCCGCCGAGCCTGTACAACAAGATCGTCGGCGACGCCTTCGCTCCGCGCAGCCAGTACGCGATGGCGATCGACCTGGTGGAGGAGCCGCCCATGTTCCAGGTGAGCGACAGCCACTACGCCAAGACCTGGCTGCTCGACCCGAGAGCCCCCAGGACCGAGGCCCCCGCGAACATCCAGAACCTGCACGAGAAGATCCAAAAGACCTACATCGAATACGAAGCGTAAGGAGGCGGGCAATATGGATAACAATCAGAAAGAAGTGCTCGTTTCCATCCGGAATCTGGACGTGGTATTCGGACGCGGCAAGAAGAGCTTCAAGGCCATCGACAACGTGAGCTTCGACATCTACAAGGGCGAGACCCTCTCCCTCGTGGGCGAGTCCGGCTCCGGCAAGACCACCATCGGCCGCGCCATCATGCGCATCAACCCCTGCTCCGCCGGTGAGATCTATTACGACGGCAAGAAGATCTCCGGCAAGCTGAGCCGCAAGGACGACCGCGAGGTCATCCGCAAGATCCAGATGATCTTCCAGGACCCCGCCGCCAGCCTGAACGAGCGCGCCACCATCGAGTACATCATCTCCGAGGGCCTGTACAACTTCCACCTGTATAAGGACGAGAAGGACCGCATCGCCAAGATCGAGAAGGTCATCAAGGACGTCGGCCTGCTGCCCGAGCACCTGACCCGTTACCCCCACGAGTTCTCCGGCGGTCAGCGCCAGCGCGTCGGCATCGCCCGCAGCATCGTCATGGAGCCGGAGTTCATCGTCGCCGACGAGCCGATCTCCGCCCTGGACGTGTCCATCCGCGCCCAGGTCTTGAACCTGCTGAAAAAGTTCCAGAACGAGCGGGGCCTGACCTACCTGTTCATCGCCCACGACCTGTCCATCGTCCGCTTCATTTCGGACCGCATCGTGGTCATTTACAAGGGCCGCGTGATGGAGATCGCCGAGACCGAGGAGCTTTTCGCCTACCCGCTGCACCCCTATACGAAGTCCCTGATCTCCGCCATCCCGATCCCCGACCCGATCATCGAGAAGAACAAGAAGCTGTTCGTCTACTCCAGGGACCTCCACGACTATTCCGTGGAGAAGCCCGAGCTGGTGGATATCGGCAACGGCCACCTGGTTTTCGGCAGCCCCAGCGAGATCGAGAAGTACAAGAAGGTAAGGTTTGGCTGAGAAACGACAAACAAGAAAAGCGGGTCGCGAAGCGATCCGCTTTTCTTGGCAGGTGGCAAACACGCCGCCGGATTACGGCAAATGGGGATTTGGCGAGCCAGTTAGGAGTTAGGAGTTAGGAGTTATGAGTTAGGAGTTTGCTTATTATTGGCCGTATCAGTTGAATCAAAAATAGCAAAATGCCTTACGTTCTCCCTCTCCTGCCGCTGCGGCGGCACCCTCCCCCGCTGGGGGAGGGAGGGGAGGCGGTGACGTTACCACCAGCCTCTAAATCGACGCACCAGGGTAACGACACGGTTCCCTCCCCCAGCGGGGGAGGGTGCCC
>JAFSRS010000146.1 GCA_017445985.1 Oscillospiraceae bacterium
GAGCCGCGTTGCGGCTCTGCGAAACGCCTTTTGGCGTTTCGCCATCCGATCATAGTTATAAGAGGAGGATTTTCCATGAAGGCGAAAAGACTGTTTTCCCTGCTGCTCAGCCTCGCGCTGCTGCTCTCCCTTCTGCCTGCCCTGGCCACGACGGCCGCGGCGGCGGGCGGGACAGCGGAGCCCGCGCAGCAGTCCCGCCGCCTGGAGAGCGCGGCGGCTGTCAGCGTCCGGACCGCGAGCGAGCTCAGGCGGTACCTCAGCGAGGACGCGGCCTACAACATCACCGTGGCCGCCGCGATCGACGAGCTGCTGGAGCTTGACGGCGCGGTCTGGTGCACGGTCCGGGGCGCGAAGAGCCTGGACCTGAACGGCAAGGCCGTCACGCTCCGGGACGAAGCCTCGGCGGATTCCACGCTGTTCCTGGTGGAGGGCGGCGCCTGGCTGGAGCTCTGTGACAGCCTCGGCGGCGGCTCTCTGCGCTGCGACGGCGCGATCCAAAGAGCCGCGCAGACGCGCACCGCGTTCGCGGTGGAGGGCGCGATGCTGATGAGCGGCGGCACGGTGGAGGCCGGACACGCGGAGCAGGTCTCGATCTACGTCCGCTATCTGCCCACGCCCGCCCGCAGGCTGTACTGGGCCCAGGTCACCGGCGTCGGGATCGCGGTCCGGGACGGCGGCTCCCTGATCCTGAACGGCGGCAGCGTCTGCGGGCGCGCCCTGGCGGGGATCGACCTCGCGGCGGGCGCGAAGGCTTACCTCAACGGCGGGACCGTCTGCGGCTACGGCGGCGGCGACGCCGTGCGCGGCAGACCGACCCGCGTCACCGGGGGCGGCTATTACCTCACCGACGGCTCCGCCTTCGTCAGCGCGGAGGATCAGGACGCGGCCTGGGCCGCGGCGGTCCCGTCCGCCGGGGCCACCGTGCCGGAGGACTGCGTCGAGCCCGGCGCCGCCGTATTCGGGGACGAGCTGGCCAAAACCGTCGTGGCGCCCGACACGCGCACGATCACGCTTTCGGACATGCAGACCCTGAACGCCGCCGCGCCGCTGCTGACCCTGCCGGAGTGCGCGCGCTATTACCCGGAGCTCGCGGGCGTCTGGACCCAGGGCGCGACGGACGCGCTGGGCGGGCACGACGGCAGAATGAGCTATCAATGGGAGCTCTGGTCCGGCGCGGAATGGCTGCTGTCCGATATCCGGGATTCCAACAGCATCGACCCGCGCTCGGCCTGGACCGGCTTCACGCCTGAGCCCGGGACGCCGTATCAGGTCCGCTGCACGGTCGTGGAGCAGCGCGGCGCGCTGCGCTATACGAGCTGCTATACCGCTTTCCCCTTCTGCTGGACGGACGAGGCCGCGCCGGTCATCGTCCACGATATCCAGGAGACCCAGTTCTTCCACGTGGGCGACGACGTGACGCTGCGCGTCGGCGCCTCGGGCGAGGATCTCCGCTATCAGTGGGAGCTTTTCAAGGACAACCGCTGGAGGGCGATATCCGGCGAGAACGCGCCCGCCTGCACCCTCCGGAGCCTCGCCAGCGACATGTCCGGCATGGACGTGCGCTGCACGGTCAGCAACGCCTCCGGCTCCGTCTCGACGCGGAGCTGCCGTCTGAAGATCGACACGGAGCGGATCACCACGGTCGCGTTCAGCTCCTCTCAATTCGACAGGATCGGCGTGGACTACGGGCCGGCCGGGCTCAGCGTCCTGAGCCGGGAGTTCTCCTGCAACAGCTCCGGCGTCCGGCTGAAGCGGGTCCGCTGGCTCGCCGGGACCACGGCGGAGGGCGGGAGCGAGGCGCTCCGCTGCTGCTATCCCGGCCAGACCCTGCGCCTGGAGCTCACCTTCGATTTCAACTCCGGCGTCCGGCCCAAATCCGATAAGGCCAAAAACCTGACCGTCACCCTGGACGGCCGCGCCGCGGACGGCTATCAGGAGATGAAGGGCAAGGACCAGAATTATGAGAGCGTCTTTTATTGGAACTTCACCGCCGCCGCCGACACGGCCTGGGACGTCCCCGTCCTGAGCCTCGCCACCGCGGAGGGCGCGGTGGGCGACGGCTGCGCAACCTCCGCCGCGGCCGCGCAAAGCGTCGGCTTCGCGAAGAGCGGCGACGCCGACGCGCGCTATGACGTGACCGCGACGGCCTGGACCGACAACGGCTCGTCCGTCGCCCCGGGGACCCGGTTCCTGGATACCGAAAACTATCGCGTCCGCGTCACGCTCAGCCCCGCCGCGCCCTGGCGCTTCTCCGCCGGCACCGTGGTCGTGCTCGACGGCGAGCCCTGCGAAACCACGCTGCTGGCCAACGGCGATCTCGTCGCGGAGCGCGCCTTCCCCGCCACCAAGGAGGCGACGAGCCAGTTCACCACCACCTGGGACGTCGTGCTGGGCGGCACGACCCGCGTCGATTCCGAAAACTGCGGCAACGTGCTGGGCGATCCCGGCAAGACCTTCGTATTCGAGCCCGGCTCCGGCGAGGATGCCCTCGCCGCGCCGGACGACGCCGCGCTGATGGACGGCGCGCTGTACCCGAATCCCCTGAACGGCACCAGCCTCGGCGTGCTCCATATCAACGCGGATTACAGCGCGGAAAACGTCGTGCTCCGCAGCGGCGAGAGCGGGCTCGTGATCTACGTGGACGGCAACGTGACCCTCAAGAGCACCGCGGGACGAAGCGTGCTCGAGCTCAGCGCCGACACCACCATCACCGGCCCCGGCCGTCTGACCCTGGTGACGGAGAACGCAGCGCCCGGCTCCGATACGCCGGTCGTGAAGCTGAACGGCGGCGCGCTGCGGATCGTGAACACGGCGGTGGTCGTGCGCGGCGCGAACGGCATCCTCGGCACGGATGAGACCGCGTCTCTGGAGCTCATAGGCTCCCATCTGGACGTGACTGCCGAAGCGACCGCCGTCGGCGGCCTGCGCGGCGGTCTCAGCGTCGCCGGGGATTGCGTGATGGACGAGCCGGAGGACGCGCTCGTTCGCGAAGGGACGGTGCTGCTCCGCCGCACGGGCGAGGCTGCGTCCCGCCTCCTGGTGGACCCCTTCCGCCGTGCCGTTGAGCGCGTCACGCTGGATCTGGATACCCTGACGCTGGACCAGGCCGACAGCTTCCAGCTCCACGCGACGGTCAGCCCCGGGAACGCGACGGACAGGAGCGTGATCTGGACCAGCAGCGATCCCGAGGTCGCCCGGGTGGACAGCAGCGGCCTCGTCACCGCCCTGCGGCCTGGCACGGCAGAGATCGCCGCGCAGGTGCGGAACGGTACCGCGCAGGCGACCTGCAGCGTGACCGTGCTGGAAAAGGAGATCCTCGCCACCGGCGTGGAGCTGAGTATGCCCAATATCAGCATCGGCGAGGGAGCGGTCATCGAGCTTCGCGCGCGGGTGCTGCCCGACAACGCCACGGACAAGCGGGTATTCTGGTACATCCTGGACACCGGCGTCGCCAGGCTGGAGGGCGCCAGCACGGAGCACTGGATGAGCAGCGAAACACCGGTCAGGCTGGTCGGCCTGGCGCCGGGCTCCATCACCGGCCTCGTCGTCCTGTCCGCCGACAGCGATCTGGGCGACGTAACGGAATGGGATCCTGATACCACGAGCTTGACCTTCAGCGAACTTAAGGAGAGGCTGCCCAACGCCATCGGCGACGGCGCCGCCGTCGGGTTCACCGGCAGCTACGTCCCGGTAGAGGGGATCGAAACCGTGGGCGACAGCTATCTCGTGCTGCGGAAGGGCGAAACCAGGAGGCTCGGCGACCGCATCCGCCTGCTCCCCACCAATCCCCTTCCGAGCAATTCGAGCGCCTACTGGACCAGTCTGAGCCCGAATCTGCACGTCGACCCTGATTCAGGTGACGTCACGGCCCTTGACTACCCCGGCGGCGAGGTCAAGGCAGAGGTCTGGACCGGGGAAGGGACCTGGGCCTCCGTGACCTTCACGGTCTCCGTGCTGCCCGAGGTGGAGGGCCTCTCCCTCTCCGCGCCCACCGAGACGCTGCGCATCGGCGAGGGGATGCAGGTGAACGCCTACGTCTATCCCGCGGGCGCGGAGGAGCGCGGCGTGAGCTGGACCAGCATGGATCCCGCCGTCGCCACCGTGGACGCGGACGGCGTCGTGACCGCGCTTGCCGCGGGCACCGTCACCCTCACCGCCACCACCGCCGAGGGCGGCTTCACCGACAGCATCACACTCACGGTGGTGCCCGCGCCGGTCACGGTCAACTCCGTCGAGCTGAGCCAGAGCGCGATGGTCCTCCCGGTGAACGGGAGCCGGAGCCTGGAGGTCACGGTCCTGCCCCTCGCGGCGGCTGACCGGTCCTGGAGCTGGACCAGCAGCGACAGCGCCGTCGCCGTCGTGGAAAACCAGACCGCGGGCGGCTGCGCAATCCGCGCGAAGGCCGCGGGCACGGCGACGATCACCTTCCGCACGACGGACGGCAACCGCATCGCGCGGCTGCGCGTGACCGTGCGGAGCGATTACGTTGCGGTCACGGATATCGACGTGCCCACGAGCATCGTCCTCGGCCTGGGGAAGAGCGCGCGCTTCGCGCCGGTCACGGTGCCCGCGAACGCCAGCGAGCAGTTCACCGTTCTCCGCACGGAGGGGACCGCGGGCTGCGTGGAGCTCAACAACGGCTGGGTCCACGGCACTTCGGTGGGCGAGGCCCTGATCCGGGTCCGGATCGGCGAGCAGGAAAAGACCTGCGCCGTGCGGGTCGTCAGGAGCATCGAAGGCCTGACGCTGGACGCGGCGGCTTCGCTGGCGCTCGGGGAGACGAAACAGCTCACGGCGAGCTTCAGGCCCGCCGACGCCAGCGATAAGACCCTGCGCTGGTCCAGCTCGGACGAGGGCGTCGTCACCGTGGACCAAAGCGGCCTGGTGACCGCGGTGGGCTGCGGCACGGCCTGGGTCACGGCGCGGAACGCGCTCTCCGGCTTCGCGGCGGGCTGCGAGGTGACCGTCGCCGGGCAGGCCTACGAGCTCTACGTCGACGGGCGGCAGGTCACGGACGCGAACCGCGCGACCCTTTGCGGCGGCGCGATGACCTACGATCCCGCCACCAACACCCTGACGGTCTCCGGCGACTGCGGCGGATACGCCGATGAACCTCTGATCCGCAGCGAGCTGGACGGTCTGACGGTCCGGATCGACGCGGACTGCGCCCTGAGCAGCCCCGGCGGCGTGTTCGAGCTGTGCGCCGACGCGGTGATCACCGGCAGCGGCGCGCTGAGCGTCCAGGCCTATGCCGCGGACGCGGCGCTGGTCACGGACGGCGCGGCCCTGACGGTCCGGAGCCTGACGATGACGGTGGCGGGAGGTCGCGGTTTCGTCGGCGCGGAGGTCGGAGAAACGCTCGGCTTTGAAAGCGCCCGCGTCAACGTGGACACGGGCAGCAGCGCGGTGTGCGGCTTCAGCGGCGGGATCGAGCTGAGCGGCTGCGACCTGCGCGGCGGGGCCCGCGTCAGCGGCGGGACCGTGGTGGACGCGAACGGCAAGAACGCCCCGCGGATCGAGATCGCCAGCGGCGACGTGGCCAACGACTTCAACGGCGACGGCGCCTTCGACGCGGACGACCTGAGCTACCTGACGATGAGCCTGCTGCGCGGCGCGGAGCGGTATCCCCTCGGCGGGCAGAGCGGGGACCTCAACGGCGACGGCGCGACAGACTTCGGTGACGTCTCCTGCGGCCTGTTCGGCTCCGCGTCGGTGTTCGACCCGGCGCGGCCGCTGGCGCGCTTCGCCGCCGCGGTCTACGACGCCTCGGGCCGGCTCGTCGCGCTGCGCGTGATCGAAAGCGCCGACGGGATCTCCGAGAGCGCCCTGGCCTTCCTGCGTGACGCGGCGCAGGTGCGGCTCTTCTATCTCGACGGCAGCGGCGCCCCGCTGGCGAAGGCGGGTAATTACTGAGAATCTATAGAAATCATGATGGAGCGACGTATATGCGTTACTTTTTGGTCGATTTTGAAAACGTATCCGACAGCGGTCTGAAGGGCTTTTTCAGCCTGAGAAACGAGGACCAGGTCGTGCTGTTCTACACCCTGAAGGCCAACCGCGTCAGCATGGAGTTCTTCGAGGCGGTCATGACGCGGCCCCACTGCGGCAGCCTCCGCTTCCTGCAGGTGAGCGCGGGGAACCAGGCGCTGGACCTGCAGCTCGCCTCCTACCTCGGCAGTCTGGTCGCCGCGGGCGAGAGCGGCTGCGAGTATTACATCATCAGCAAGGACAAGGGCTTCCAGTGCCTCGTCAGCTTCTGGGAGAAGCAGGGCCGGTCCATCCGCCTGCGCCAGTTCGGCAGCATCGCGGAGGCCCTCAGCCAGCGCTGGCCGGAGCCGCAGAACGCCCCGCAGCAGGCGGTCCAGCAGCCGGAACCGCAGGCGGAGAAGCCGGAGCAGCCGGTCCAGCCGGCGGAGCCCGCGCCGCAGACGGCGGAGGCGGCCCCGGTCCCGGAGCCGGAAAAGCCGGAGCCGGAGAAGGACGAGCCCCAGCCGGAGCCCCAGAAGCCGCTGCCTGAGCCGGAGAAGCCCCAGGCCCCGGCGCTGCCCGTCCCCGCGCCGCCGAAGGCGCTGGCGGTCCAGAGCCCGGAAAAGGCGGAGCCGCAGAAGCCCCAGCCTGAGCCGAAATCCCAGCCCAACGGTCAGAACAAGAACCAGAACCAGAAGAACCAGCCCAACGAAAAGACCCTGCTGAACACCCGCGTGCAGCAGGCGCTCAGCAAGGCCAAATTCGAGACCCAGATCATCTCCCACGTAGCTTCGCTGGTGGCAAAGACCTTCGGCAAGCCCAAGGTCCGCCAGCTCGTCTATCTGGACCTCATCAAGGAATACGGCCAGAAGAAGGGCCTGGAGATCTACCAGCTCGTCAAGACGATGCTGTAAAGAACGGAAAAGGAGCGCCCCGCCGTCCGGCGGGGCGCTGTATTTGGCCCCCCTGCAAGGGGGGCTGTCACGTGAACGAAGCGAACGTGACTGGGGGGTGTCGTGTGGGCCGCGGTAAACCCCTCAGTCACCGCCGCAAGCGCCGGTGACAGCTCCCCTTGCAGGGGAGCCATTTTGTCTGCTTTTTCGTTCAGTTGTCCTCCCGCTCCGCCTTGAGCTTGCTGTAGAGCCCGGCGAGGGAGATGCCCAGCTCCTCGGCGGCGGCGCGTTTGCCGTTGAGGTCCGTGCCGTGGAATTCCAGGGCCTTCTTGATCTCGTCCAGCTCGAACCTCCGCACCCGCTCATGCAGGCTCGCTTTCTCGCGGCCCGCGGCGTCCCCGACCCGCGGGGGGAGGTTTTCCGCGCGGATCACGCCGTCCGTCGAGAGATAGGCGGCGAATTCCAGCACGTTGCGCAGCTCCCGGATGTTGCCCGGCCAGTTGTGCCGCTGCAGGCGCTCCAGCGCCCCGTCGCTCAGCCGCAGGGGCCGCTTCTGCGCGGCGGACAGCTCGCTGACGAAGAGCCGCGCCAGGATCGCGATATCCTCCCGGCGCTCCCGGAGCGCGGGGATGTGGATGTGGAAGGTGTTCAGGCGGTAGTAGAGATCCGCGCGGAAGCGGTGCTCGGCGATGGCCCGGCTCAGGTCCTCGCTGCTGACCGCGATGATCCGCACGTCCACCGGGACCTCCTCGATGGCCCCGACGGGGCGGATCTTGTGCTCCTGCAGGGCGCGGAGCAGCTTGCTCTGGATGTCGGAGCGCAGCTCGCTGATCCCGTCGAGCAGCAGCGTCCCGTGGGCCGCGGCCTCGAAGAGGCCCACCTTTCCCTCCGGGCTCGCGCCGGGGAAGGCCCCGCCCACGTAACCGAAGAGCTCGCTGTCCAGGGTCTCGGGGTTGAAGGTGGCGCAGTTGATCGCGGTGAAAACGCCGCCGCTGCGGGGGCTGGCGTTGTGGATGGCCTGGCCGTACACGTCCTTGCCGACGCCGCTCTCCCCGGTCAGCAGCACCGGCGCGTCGCTGGCTGCGACCAGCTCGGCGAAACGCTTGCTCTGGGCGCTCAGCTCCCCGCGGGCCACGATATCCTGAAAGGTCCAGCTCGCCCGGCTGATCCGGTGGAGCATCTGGCGGCCGCGGCGCTGGATCTCGTCGATCTTGCTGCGGAAGGCGCTGGCCTCCTCCAGAAAGGTCACGACTGAGAGCCCGCCCAGCAGCGTGTACCCGTCGGAGTCGAAGATCGGGTACATATTGACGAAATAGGGGTCCGTCTCCTCGCGGCGGACCTCCTGCAGGATCGGCCTGCGGCTGAGCAGCACGTCCGGCAGCCGGGCGCCCGGGCGCAGCAGCCGCAGCGGATAGCCCGCCACGTCCCCCACTTCGCCGCCGCCCGCCTCGCGGTTCAGAAAGCGGCGGTAAGCAAGGTTGGCAAAGACGATGATCCCGTCGATGTCGATGATCAGGATGCCCTCGTTCATCGCGTTGAAGATCAGCTTTTCCTGTTCGGAGAGCGTCACGTCGCCGCCTCCCTTCCTGAATGTACATATCTATTTCATTATCATCGCTCGCGGGGAAAAAATCAAGGGGAAAGAGAAAAAACACGTTCATGGACAGATTTGGATTTGTAGAAATGTTGAATGTAGGGGCGACCCTGTGTGGTCGCCCGCACCGAAATTACCACCGATCCCGTAGGGCGCGATC
>JAFSRS010000015.1 GCA_017445985.1 Oscillospiraceae bacterium
ACCTCCTGCCTCCTACCTCCTACCTCCTACCTAATCCCTGATCCCTTTTTGCCACCCTTTGCTTCCCTTTGCCCGGCAAAGCTGGCTACCATACCAAATCCAAATCCAAACCCAAATCCAAATCCAATTCCAGTACGAAAGCCAGACGATTCCCAACCCATCCCACCCCTGCCCCTCCCGCGCGGTCTGGCAAAATATCGTGAACAGGTAAAAAACAGACGCGAACCACTTGACAAGGTGGTTCGCGTCTGCTATAATTACCCACAAGAGTAATGATGCGGGAGGGAATACCCTATGGCGAAGAACGCGGAGCAGGCCGGATTTCTGCTGTTTCAGGACCTGGCGCCGATCGCGGCGATGCTGGACGACTGCCAGCGCGGCAGACTGCTGACGGCGCTGTTCGCGTATGCCGCCGACGGGACGCGGCTCGAGAGCGGCGACCGGGCGCTGGACATGGCCTTCACGGTGTTCCGCGGCTCCATCGACCGGGCCTCGGCGAACTGGAAACGGCTGCGGGCCCAGCGGGCGGAGGCGGGCCGCAAGAGCGGTCTGGCGAAGTCCCGGAGCGCGGAAAAGACCCCGGAGCCCTTTGTCGAAGCGCCGGTGACGGCAGACGCGGAGGCGGAAGCGTTCGCGGAGGGGGAGCCGGAGGCCGTTTCGTCTGCTCCGGCCTTGCCCGAGGCCGGGACGGAGCCCCCGGAGGCCGCGCCCGCGTGGGCCGCGCCCTACCGCTCGCCCTCGATGGAGCTGCTGATGGCGGGGGTGGACGCGAACGCCCCGAACGCCCCGCGGGACCTGGAGGAGGTGCGCCGCTTCTGCCGCTCGCGCGGGCTGGAGCGGGACCCTCTGGCCTTTTATTCCTATTACGCGGTCCGGGGCTGGCGGGTGGACGGCGAGCCCGTGCGCGACTGGCGGGGCCTGCTGCTCCGCTGGTTCGAGCGGCGGGACGCGCTGGAGCCGGACCGGTCGGGATAGGGGTCTGAATATTACCTTTCCAGGTATTCTTCCAGCGTCAGATCCCCGTCGCAGATCACCCTGGCGGCCAGGAAGCCGACGTAGCGCAGGTGCCAGGGCTCGGACGAGACGCCCGTCACGTCCTCCTTGCCCGGGGGATAGCGGAGGATGAAGCCGTATTCCGGCAGCGTCGCCCGGAGGCGGGCCATCACGTCCCCGCCGCCGGCGCCAAGGATCTCGAAGTCCGCCGCCAGCCCGGTGTGGTGCTCGGAGTAGCCGGGCGCGGCGGCGTAGGTCGCGGCGTAGGCCGGGCCGTAGGTCTGCTGCAGGTAGCGGATCGTCTCGACCTGCATCCCGACGGAGCGGAAGCCGCTGGTCAGCTCGATATGGATGCCCTGGGCCAGCAGCGCCTCCCGCAGGGCGAGGAAGGCCTTCGCGGTGCGCGTTTCGAGGGAGAGAGTCTCGCCCATCGAGTTGCGGACCGGGGTCAGGTGCTCCCGCACCGCGTCCTCCCAACCCTCCGGGAGGGGATGGGCCTGGTTCACCAGCACCCGGTAATCGGGCGTCCAGGGCAGGACCTCGGTGAGTTCCGCGACGGCGGCGGCGAGCAGGCGGAGCGGGGGGTCCGACCCGGTGGGGGAGGGGATGGCTGATATAGACGCAAACTTGTCCACCGTGGAGAAATATTCCACGATATAGTCGGCCAAAAGCCCGGCGGTGGGGGACGGAGCTTCATCCGCGGGCGCGGCGGAGGCGGGCGCGTCCGGGACCGCGCCGGAGGACGCGGCGGAGCCGCAGCCGCCCAGCAGCAGCGCCAGGGCCA
>JAFSRS010000147.1 GCA_017445985.1 Oscillospiraceae bacterium
GCAGGCGCCCATCAGCGCGCCGAAAATCGGACCGGTCCCGGCGATGTTCAGCAGCTGCACCAGGAAGGCCTTCCAGGTGGGCATTGGGATGAAATCCACGCCGTCCTGCTTCGCAAAGGCCGGCGTCGTTCGGTCGTCGGGTCCGAAGGCCTTTTCCACGACCCTGCCGTAGACAAAATAACCGGCAACCAGTACCGCGAAGGATAAAATCAGAGATATCATGCTCGTTTCACTCCGTTTCTCTTACCTGCGAATCGCTTTTATTATAATCCCCGTTAAAAACCTTTTCAAGTTTTTAACGGGGATTTGTTATAAGGATTGATGTCGTTTTGAGATTTGCATGGATGCTTTCGAATGTTCGACATTCTCCCTCTCCTGCCGCCTGCGGGCGGCACCCTCCCCCGCTGGGGGAGGGAAAGGAGCTGTAGACGTCACCACCAGCCTCAAACTCTCCGCAGCAGCGTAACGATTCGGCTCCCTCCCCCAGCGGGGGAGGGTGGCCGAAGGCCAGGAGAGGGAGAAGGTCGGAACTTTTGTGGGTTTTTTACTGTTCGAGCGCCTCAAAGCGCATGAGCATCGTCGCGACCTGGGCGCGGGTGGCGCCGGTCTTCGAGGACAGGACGCGCTCGCGGATGCCCCGGATTACGCCCTGCATGGTCATCCAGCACATCGCCTCATAGGCCCAGTCGGACACCTGATCGGCGTCGTCATAGTCCAGGAGGAAGGACCACGCGCCCATGAAGCCCTGGCCCTTGGTCTTGGCGTAGCGGTAGAGGATCGCGGCAAGCTGCTCTCTTGTGAGTTCGTTCATCGGGCCGAAGGTCTCGTCATTATAGCCCTTGACGATCTCGTTGGCCGCGGCCCAGCGGATCGCTTCGGTATACCACTTTCCTTCCTCCACGTCGGTGAAGGTCATCTCATAGTCCGTAGCGGGCTCGCCCTCCAGGCGGTAGAGCATGGTGACGAGCATCGCGCGGGTCGTGGTCTCGTTCGGCGCGAAGCTGGTTTTGCCGACGCCCTGCATGACGCTGTTCTCCAGCGCCCAGTGGACGCCGTCGTGATACCAGGCGGCGCTGTTCAGGTCGGTAAACGCGCTTAGCGGGCAGCTCTCGCTGCCGTCGCAGGGAGCGGGCTCTTCCGTCGGGGTCGGGGTATCGGGCACGGTCGGGGTGTCGGGTGCGCCGGAGGCGGACACGGTGACGGTGATGCTTGCGCTCCTGCCGCTGGGCAGCACCGTGGCGGTCAAGGTCGTGGTGCCGTTGGCGATGCCGGTGACGTTGCCGTCCTCGTCCACCTCGGCCACGTTGGGATCGGCGGTGGTGTAGATCACGGCGCCATTGTTGATGAATGCGGTGGTGTCGTAGCTGAGGGGAGCGGCGGCGCTCTTCCCTGCCTTCAGGCTCAGATTCTTGCCGCCGTTCAGGCTGAGGTTCATCGGCTGCGCCATGGCGACCAGCTTCTGGCTGGTGGTGGCCAGGACCTTGCCGTTGGCGTCATAAAGCGAGAGCGTAATGGCGTCGTAGCCGCAGTGACGGAAGACGCTGGCGGGGATGGTGACATACTGCTCGTCCTCAAAGACGGACTTCATCACGCTGCCCGTGCCGTTGTCCTGGTTGACGGAGACGGTCTTGGCGGGCAGACGGTCCGTGATGTCGGCGCTGTACAGCACGTTGTCCTTTACATAGCCGTAGAGCGTGCTGTCCAGGTCGCCGTAGAGGCCCTCCAGCTCCAGGGAAACGGTGGTGCCCGCCTCAGCGGGGGCGTTGCCGCGGTTGGCCACGCGGTAGCTCACGCGGAACTGGTCGCCGTCCTGGACGGCGTCGGTGATGGAAATGGCGTAGTCCGGCTCGGCGGTGAAGGCGTCGGAGAAGGAGCTGATTGCGTTGTAATACCCGCCGTCGGCCTTCTTCTCCCGGATGACCGCCTCGATGCTGTAGCCCTCCGGCCCGTCCGCGGGAACGGTCCACTGGAAGGAAACCGTGTTCGCGGTGTTCACCGGGATGGCCTGGTCATAGGTGACGGGACCGGCGATCTTCTGGACCCGGGCGCCGTTCTTGCTGGCGTAGAACTCCATCTCGCAGCCCTCGGCGTCCAGAAGTCCCACGTTCTCGATGGCGGCGGTGACGGTGATGGTCTCGCCCGCCACGGGCTTGTAGTCGGTGTAATCGAACTGCGTTGCCTCCAGAGACCCGATCTTTTCGCAGCGGGTGATGGAGAGGGTCACGGGGGAATTGTAAGTGAGGGTGGCGGCGTAGGGGTTGCCCTCCTTGTCGAAGGTAAGGCCGATCTTGCCCTCCTGCACCAGGCGCTCGGCCTCCTCCGTGCTCTTTGCCGTCAGCTTGCCGTAGCGGTTGTGGGCGATGATGAGTCCGCCGTCGGGATCCAGCGCCAGGGCCACGCCGTCGTTGTAGTCCTCGTCCCGGGTGATGCGGTAGGGCTTGGACCAGCGGGCGGTCTGGTCGGTGCTTTCCTCATTATCGACGGTGACGGTCCGGCTCTGCCGGATCATGGCGGTGGCGTAGATCTCCTGGGCGGTGGAGGTGAAGCTCTCGCCGGGCTCGCTCGTGGTCGTGTTTTCCTTGGCGACGCTGTCCGTCCAGACCACGTAGAGGTTGTCGTCCTCGTCGGTGATGACGTTATACTCCGTGATCTCGATGGCGCTGTCGTTGAGGGGGGAGCCGAAGTCCACCTGCAGGGCTCTGGGGGTATAGACCTCGCCTGTCATTGCGTCCGTGGCGAAGGTGCCGTCGGAGCGGACGGCGTAGGTCCAGTCATCCGGATTATCGCCGCTGGGGTTGGCCACGGCGGGGACCTTGATATTGAGCAGCTCGGAGATGTTGAGGTACTTCAGCGTATCGCCGTTCTCGCGCCAGAAGAGGAAGGTGCTGCCGCCGCTGCGGATGAGCCTCGGCGCGCCCACGTCCACCTGGACGGTGGCGGAGCGGGTCTCCCGCTGATGGGTCTGGTCGTTGTAGGTCTCCCACGTCTCGGTCCTGTCGCCCGCCACGCGGATGGGGTAATAGGGGCTATGGGTGTTGAAGTTGTAATACTGCACATAGAGCGCCTTGTCCTCCGTGGTGTCCATGTCGTAGTCCATGTCCACCGTGAAGGCGAAGGCCGCCAGGTGGTTCAGGCCCGCGGCGACCGTCAGGTCGGAGATGGGCGGGTCGGCGTAGCTGCCGTCGTCATTGACGATGGTGGAGGCCAGGAAGCGCTCCGGGCCGTAGGCCTCGTAGTATTCCTCGCTGGTCCAGCCCTCGGGCAGCTCGTTGGGATAGAAGCCCTCGACCCAGCCCGCGGGGAAGGGATCGCCCTCCTCCTGCGCGCCGTTGTAGAGGCGGTAGCTGACGACGCTGTAGGTCCTGTCGGGGTCGGGGCCTGCGCCGATCAGGTCGTTCAGCGCGTCGCCCGCGCTGGAATAGTCATCGCTGTCCTGCGCGGTCTTGGTGTAGAGGACGATGTAGTCCGTCGTCTCAGCGTCGTAGACCGCCTGGGGGTAATCGTCGTAGAACTCGTCGTCGGTGAGCTGGGCGATGGCGCCGAAGGACTGCGCGGCCTTGTCGAACTCCACGGAGAAGATGTCAAAGATGCTCAGGACGCGCGCCGGGTCGGCCTCCAGGGCCTCCTGCACGTCATAGTCCGAGGGCGCCGCGCCGATTTTTGCCTCGAGCTCCGCGGCGACGGCGGATTTCAGCGCGTCGAGCTTCTCGTCCGTGGCGGAGGCCCAGGAGAGGATGATCCGGTCTCCCGCGTCGGCGAGGTGGGGACGGCTGTCGGCGGTAGAGTCGTTCTGCACGGTCTGCGGTTCGGTGAAGCTGCCGTCCGCGGCGTTGTACACCGTCCACTTCAGCGTGGAAGCCTGCATCCTGTCGCGGCTGAGGGTGTCGTCCAGATAGACCATGAGATAGCGGCCGCCGCCGATGGCGATGATCTGGCTGCTGGGCTGGGCGTAGGCGTCGGTCACCACGTCGGTGCGCTGGACCGGGCCGTAGGCCGACATGAGCTGCGCATCGTTGCCCACGAAGCTGGAGTGCACATGGGGGTTGGTATGGAAGCTGACGCCGGAGGCGCTTCCGTCGTCCCCGAGGGTCTGGGCGGTGTTCAGCGCCGTGCCCACCAGGCCGCCCTGCTTGTTCATCTCAATGGCGTTGGCGGTGGTCCAGGTGATGATGTCGTGATTTTTGGCAAATTCCTTCAGGGCGGTGGTCTTTTCCTCGATTTGCTCCCTGCTGGCGGTCATGGCGTCC
>JAFSRS010000148.1 GCA_017445985.1 Oscillospiraceae bacterium
CGCCGTCACGGTGTCGGTGGAGAAGTTCCATACGTTGGTGCAGGCCGCTTCCTTGTACCAGCCCTCGAAGGTGTAGCCCGCGGCGGTCGGGTCGGCGGGCGCGGTAAACGTGCTGCCCTCCGCGACGCTCTGCTGCTCCGGCGCATCGGCCAGGCCGAAGGTCTCGAAGCTCACGGTATACCTGGTCACCTCGTACTGCGCCGTGAAGGTCCTCAGGTCCGGCGTCGCGGGGAGGGGCGTGCCGACGGGATAGAGCGTCCCGTTCTCGTCCGTCCAGCCGGAGAAGGTGTAGCCGGTCCTGGTCGGAAGCGGCTCGCCGTAGTCGGGCGTCGCGTCGAAGATCAGCGTCTCCCGTCTCAGCTCCGTGCCGTCATGATCGTTCCAGGTGACCGTCTTGGTGATATAATAGCAGTTTTCCACGTCATTGGGCGCGGTCGTCGTGGTATCGCTGAGCGCTCCGGCCGGGAAGCTGAACCCGTTGGTGTTGGTACCTGCATATAAGAGCAGGGTGTTATTGAGGTTAGATTGGAAATAACCGCCTGTGATCGGAAGCTCTGGGCCCTTACAGTTGTACACGCTGCAGTTCTCATAATTATTTGTTTCTGTGCGTGTATTCCAGAAAATGCCTCCGCTGATGCTTCCGATGCCTCGACTGCTCTGCACGTTGATCACAATTTGGCTGGTAGCATGGAATTCACCGCCGGAGATGCTGCCGATGCGCCCATTATTTTGGTTATTTTGGTAAGTGTAAACGGCGAATCTGCCGGAAAAGCTGCCGCCCGAAATGCTTTCGACCGTGCCGCTGTTGTACAGCGCATGAGATGCGGCGGCTGTAAAGCTGCCGCCCGAAATGCTTTCGACCGCGCCGCTGTTGTTCAGCGCATGAGATGCGGCGGCTGTAAAGCTGCCGCCCGAAATGCTTTCGACCGTGCCGCTGTTGTTCAGCGCGTAGCCGGTATTATTTGTACCGTTCGACGTAAAGCTGCAGTCGCCGGAGATGCTGCCGATCGTGCCGGTGTTGTACAGCGTATGAGACTCGGACGTAAAGGCACCGCCGGAGATCCTGTCGACCGTGCCGCTGTTGTACAGCGCATAGCAGCTCGTGCTCGTGCCCTCGCTCGTAAAGCTGCCGCCCGAAATGCTTTCGACCGTGCCGCTGTTGTACAGCGCATAGCAGTTCTCGCTCGTGCCCTCGCTCGTAAAGCTGCCGCCCGAAATGCTTTCGACCGTGCCGCTGTTTTGGAGCGCATGCTTTTCAGACGTAAAGCTGCCGCCGGAGATCTCGCCGATCTCGGCCGACTTGTCAAAATTATAGACCGCGGCTGAGCTGCCGGTAAACTCGCCGCCGGAGATCCGCTCCACCGTACCTTTATTCACCAGACCGTAGCCCTTTGTGCCCGCGGTGAAGCTGCCGTCGGAGATATTTACGACCGTGCCTCCGGTGAGGTTGAGGACGGCGGCGGCATTGAAGTTTTTTGACTCCGTCGTTTCAAACCTGCCGCCGGTCACGATGAGGGTCGCGCCGCCGCGGTTGCGGAGCGCGGACACGAGGTCAGCCAGATCGTTTCCATAGCTGTCGCTGTATGCGTCCGTGATGATCAGGCCGTCGGTTCCGCCCTTGCGGCTGTCCTGAACGGTCAGCGTACCGTAGTTGTCGACGACGGCCGCTCCGACGTGTTTCTCTTCGCCGGTGTCATGCGCCAGCGTGCCGCCGTTCAGGTCGAGGGTCAGGCTTGCGCCGGCTTCGACGGAAACAAGTGTCGCGGCTGTATTGGACGAAATGGAGCTTCCGTTCAGATCGAGCGTCAGGCTCTTTCCGTTGGGGATCGTAAACGGCGCCGTGATTTCCGCAAGCTCGACAAGCAGGACGACGGTATCATCGGTCTGCGCCGCGTCGATCGCGTCGGTCAGGGTCGTATAGTACGCGGTCCCGATCGCCGCGACGTTGGGCGTCGCGGTGAACCGCGCCGTATAGGTCGCGTCGCCGGTGGCGGTGGAGATCTCAGGCGACCAGCCGGAGAAGTCGTAGGTGTACTGCGCGTCCGCGGCCCTGGTCGGCGTCCCGCCGCCATAGCCCGGCGTCTGGCCGTAGGTATATTCTTCGGTCGTGGTACTGCCGTCGACGTCCCAGGTAATGACGATCATCGGCCCCTGGCCGATGGTGACGCTTGTGGCCGGGGAGGCTTCATAGTTCGTATTTTCCGCGTAGCGGACGTAGTAGGCGCCCGCCGTCAGATCGGTGATCCCGGTCCCCACGCAGGCGACGTAGGGTCCGTTCTCGCTTGCGCTGTACTCCATCTCGGTCGTAACGCCGGTAATGGAGCCGTTGCCCTGGCCCCTGTAGGTCTCGTCGCTGCCGGTCAGGCCCGTGGGCGCGTTCCGGGGCGCCCTGGCAATGGTCACGCTGACGCCGGCCGCTTCGACGTCGTTGAAGTTATCGTCGCCGACGACCTTATAAAATACGGTATAGCTGCCCGCGACCGTTCCGGTCGGGACGGCCGTGCCGTAGTCCGTGCCGTCCAGGCTGTATTGCAGCTCACCGCCGGTGGTGCTGCCCGCGCTCACAAGGCTCTGGGCCTCGCCGCTGTAAACCAGGCCGGTGACGGCGGTCGGAGCCGTTACGACGGCGTCGGCCTTGTCGATGACAAAGGTCCCGCTCACTGTGCCGACGTAGTTCCCCGCGCCGCTGACGGTCACGGCATACTCCCCGGCGTCGGTGTGCCCGCCCACGACGCTCACGGTGTAATCCGTACCCTCCGTCAGCGCCGTGTCCCCGTCGACGACGGTCACGGCAGGCGTCAGGGCGGCGCCGGTATAGGTCGCGCTCGGCTGGATCGTGACCGTGACGCCCTCGGCGGTGATCAGTCTGCGCACGGCGCAGGGCGCGGCGCTCCCGTCTTGTGTGTCGACGCAGGCGTAGCCGGGCGCGAGGCAGTCGGCGGCTACGGTATGGCTGAACCGGCCGCCGGAGACGGTGAACGTGCCGGTGCTCCCACTTACGGTTGCGGCATTGAGCGGAGCCGTCCCGCCGATCACAGTACCGCCGGTGACAGTGACAGCGCCCACAGCATTGATTCCGTAACCGTTACTTTCGACCGTACCGCTTTCCACCGTCAGGGTACAGCCGGCAAGAACGAGTATTCCGCCGGCACCCGCACTGTTTGAACCCGACCACACCTTGCCGCCCCCGGCGCTGTCTTTCAGCGTCAGCGTTGCCCTGTTACTGACGCGGAGCGGCGATCCGCTGTTTCTGGACACGGTGTGACCGTTCAGATCGAGCGTGATGCTTTTGCCAATGTCGCGCAACGCGTCCAGCGTCACGTTATCTTCCATGATAACGGTATTGTCGCTCTGCGCCGCCTCGATCGCGGCGCTCAGGGACGGATACCAGGCGCCGCCCTCGATCCGCGCGGCGGCCGGGACGATCGTGAAGCTGTGCGTCAGATCCGCGGGCGCGGCGTAGTTGCCGAGCCCGGTCCCGGTGAGCGAGGCGGTCGCCGTGTAAGTGCCCGGCTCGGTCTGCGCGCCGGAAACGCTGACGCTGACGTCGTCGTTGTGGACCACGCCGGAAAGGCTTGCCTGAGGCGCCTGGCTCTGCTCGTTATAGATAAAGCTATCCGTGCCCCAGGACAGGCTGAGGGGCTTTTGCGCAACGCGCAGCGTACCGGCGGCATAGGTGAAGCTGTAGTTGCCGCTCTCCAGGCCGCCCGGTGTAATGGTATAGTCTCCAACGCCGCCGTACTGTGTATAATTATAGGTATACGCCAACGCTCCGCCGAGGACGTCCTCCGTTTCGCCGTCCACGAAGCCCGCATAGGTCACGCCGTCGTTGGCCGGGGCGTCGCCGTAGGTGATGGTATGAGCCTTTGCCGTGACGGTGAGCGCCTTCTTCTCAATGGTGAAGGTCCCGCTCACCGTGCCGACGTAGTTCCCCGCGCCGCTGACGGTCACGGCATACTCCCCGGCGTCGGTGTGCCCGCCCGCGACGCTCACGGTGTAATCCGTACCCTCCGTCAGCGCCGTGTCCCCGTCGACGACGGTCACGGCAGGCGTCAGCGCGGCGCCGGTATAGGTCGCGCTCTGCTGGATCGTGACGCCTTCGGCGCTGATCGGGGTGCCCACGGCGCAGGGCGCGGCGCTCCCGTCCTTTGTGTCGACGCAGGCGTAGCCGGGCGCGAGGTAGTCGGCGGTTACGGTATGGCTGAACCGGCCGCCGGAGACGGTGATTGTGCCGCTGCCTGCGGCATGGAGCATCGTAGCCGCAGATCCGCCGATCACAGTGCCGCCGGTCACAGTGGTGGAGCCTGAAGAATGAATTCCGTAAGAACCCGTGCATTGGATCGTGCCGCTTTCCATCGTCAGGGAACTTTCGACAGCAACGATCATCGCGGCATGACTATTATTGGATGTTGCCGCGTACACCTTGCCGCCCCCGGCGTCGTCTTTCAGCGTCAGCGCCCCGAATTGCGTCGAGTCGCCCGGTTTGCCAACACAAATCACCACGCCGTCTCTAGACACGCTATGACCGTTCAGATCGAGCGTGATGCTTTTATTTAAAACGTCGATTCTCACGCTCAGCGTCACGTCCGCCAGCAGGGTGACGGTATCGTTGTTCTGCGCCGCCGCCACCGCTTCGGCCAGGGAAAGATAGTTCGTCGTGTCGATCCGCGCAACGGGCGGGACCTCCGTCCACCTGGCGTAGAGCGTCACGTCCTCCGTCACCGTGTCGGCGGCGAAGTCCCAGGCGGTTTCGCAGTCCGCGTCCTTGTACCAGCCCTCGAAGCGGTAGAACCGGTTGTCTTCGTTTACGACGTCGTTCACCGCGGGCGCGGCGGGTGCGGTGATCGTACCGTTGACCTCGCCTTTCGCGTGCAGCTCGAGCTGTTCTCCGTGTCCCCGCATGTCAAAGCTCACTTCGCAAAACACGGCGACGTAAAAGAACCCGTCTCCGTCCCTGGTATCGCTCAGACTGTAGGGCGCTTCAAACTGAATGGAACCGCCGTCCAAATCGTACAGAGCGTAGTTCTGTTTTCCACTGACCTTGGAGCCTGTGTTCTGATAACGGCCTCCCGCGAGCGTTGTGCCCGGGGTCGTGGCGCCGTCTTCCAGGCGATAAGCTCCTGCAAAGTTGTTCTGGGTACTGGTAAAGTCGCCGCCTTCGATCCGCTCCAGCGTACCCAGGTTGAGAACGCCGTGGACATAGCCCTTATACTCGCCGTCGGTGATGGTAGCGACCCTACCGCCCGACAAATTCAAAACGCCGACCAGATAGCCCACGCCCTCCGTCGAAGGCATCCCGATGACCGTTACGTTGTCCCGGATCGTCAAGTCGCCGCCGTTGCGGATCGCCGCGGCGTAATCCTTCTTGGCGCCCGGAGCTCCAAGCGCGTCCGACGAGACGGTGCCCGGGCCAATGACCGTCAGCGTACCGGAGTTGTCCAGGGCGGCTGTGCTGCTGTACGCGGCGAGCATTTCTGTCGCGCCGGTGACGTATTCAAAGGAGCCGCCGTGCAGCTCGACGGTCATGGTCCCCTGGTTGACGACGCGGCCCAGGCCCCTGAAGCCGTTCAGGTCGAGCGTCAGGGCCGAAGCGGCGCTCGCGGTGACCAGCAGCGCGGTCGGATCCTCCTCGACAAAGGTGCCGCAGTCGGCAAGCAGGGTGATCGTCGTGGGCGTGCTGTCCGCGACGAAGCGCATGGCGCCCGCGAGGGTCTCATAGTATTCCCCGGTGAAGCTGTTGTAGGCCACGTAGCCGGTATAGAAGCCGTAGACGTAGACCGGGCCGCCGTTCGTCTCTCCGACCGGGACGACGCCCAGGTAGCCGTCGCCGCCGTTCCGGGCGCCGGACATGTTCCAGAAGCAGTCGGCCAGGGCGGGGTTCGTGCCGTTCACGCCCATGCTCGCGTCCGTCGGCGCGGCATAGGACGTGCCGACCGCAAGCGCCTGCTCCGCCCGGGCCACGACGTACAGCGTCGCGCCGTCAACGGTCACGATGTCGGTGATCGTATTGCCCGTATAGTTCTTGTAGACCCCGTACTGCGACTCGTCCAGGACGAAGGTGGGGACGCAGCTGGGAGGCGTGCCGGTCAGGGTCACCGTGGCGTCCGCCGTGACGCCCGTCACGGTGATCGCGCCGTTGCTGACCGCAGCGGCGCCGGAGGAGGCCGTCGCGGTCAGGCCCGTCAGCCAGCTCGCGTCATAGGTCGCCGGGTCGGCGTCATAGTTGTAGAAGCCCTTGGCGACGGTGTTGCCGTTCAGCTTGAAATCCACCTTGAACCGGTACCACCGCAGATAGTCCGCGTCGTATTTGAAGGTCCAGCCGCTCTGCGCGGAGGCGGTGTCCACGTAGCTGCCGTCGCCGTTCTGGAGCTTCGCGGCGCAGACGCTGATCGGGCCATACGAAAATTGAGTTGTCCCGTTGATCTTCTCCTGCCGTTTGACCTTGACCGTGGCGCTGTCCGTCGGGGCCGCGTTATAGACGATTCTGCCCGTGCGCTCCGTTGAGACGACGACCGCGTTGTGCGCCGAGGTCATCAGGTCGCCGGAGACGTTGACCGTTCCGTTCACGTCCAGCCGCGCGTCGGGCTGCTCGCCGACGTTCTGGATGTCGTCCTCGCCGTCGAGCACGTAGAGCCGCTTCCCGCCGGCGATCGTCAGCTCCGCGTCCTGGTCCACCGTCAGCTCCGCGCCCTTGGAGAGGATCACGCTCGCGCTCAGGCCGGCGCTGCCGCTCTTGATCTCGACGGTGAAATTATACGGGATCAGAACGCCGTAGAGATCCGCGGTGTTGACGGTGACGCCGGATATGGAGAGGCTCATGTCGTTGATCGAAGCCGTACCGGCCAGCTCCACGTATTGCCTGCCGTTGATATACGCCATCATGATGGAGCCGTTGGTGGCTCTGAACAGACCGTCGCTCGACCCGATCATCCTGACCCAGGTCGTTTTCCAGCTCACTTGATCACCGTAGATCGTATACAGCACGTCCAGCGTCGAGCCGGAATGGACCGTCAGCCGGGCCGCCACGTTCCGGACGGAGAATTTGGCAAACGGGAATACCTTTTCATCATTCACGTCCAACATATTCCCCGCGGTGCCCGGGTAATCCTCGACCGTCATGAGCTCATAGACAGTCGCCCCGGAGCGCACGTCCACCGTGCCGTCGCCGTTGATATAGCCGAAGGCGTAGAGCTTGGAGCCGCTCTGGAAGTCCACGTGGGCCCCCGCGTCCAGATAGATCAGGCCGTAGTCGCCCTTCTGCCCGGAATTGCCGCTGTGAGCGACCTTGGAACCGATGCTGACAGCGCCCTTCACCTGGAGGTCGACGCCGGAGCCGACCGTCAGCCTTCTGTATTCCTTGCTGGCCGACGTCGTGGAATACGATTCGCTTATGATGTTGCTGTTCGTCAGGACCGTGGTGTCAGCGCTGTACGGGACCACCAGGGTCACGCCGGACTTGACGAGCCAGCGCTTCTGGACGCCGTCGGTCGTCGCGGTCCAGGCCGTCTTCGGGTAAGCGCCGCTGTACATCTTATAATCGCCGATGACGTAGACGTTGCCGTCGGTGCCGCTGTTGGAGGCGACCAGCGCGTCCTCCAGCGTCCAATACTCGTTCGTACCGGCGGTGGTGCCGATGCGCGCCGCCTCGGAGCGGCCGTCATTGCTGCCGGTGATCGTATAGGTGATGGTCTTCGTCACGCCGCCGCCCGTGACCGTAAAGGTGACGGTCACGGTGTCGAAGGAGGCGGTGATCGTGAACGAGGGGCTGCCCGCCGTGAGCGTCCCGCTGGTGTCGATGCCGGTGGTGCTGCCGGTGACGGCGTAGCTCAAGGCCGCGCCGTCCACCGTGTCGGTGAAGTCCGCCGTGAAGGTGTAGGGGGTGTCCGTGCCATTCGGGAAGCTGGCGCTGAGCTCCGGGGAGAAATACGCGTCCAGCGTCGCGCTGTCGTTCACCCTCACGGTGGGCAGCGCGATCAGCTTCTCCCATTTGGCGCTCACGGACGCCGCCGCCTCAAAGTTGTAGCGGTACAGCCCCGCGCGCACCACGGAGACGGAGGCCCCGTCCAGTCCGGTGAAGGAATATTCGCTGTCCGCGGCCGTCGCGGAGATGAACAGGGGGATGTGGACGCCGCTGTAGGAGGTCCCGACGTTCACGCCGAAGATGTTCTGAACGGAGACGCTGCCCATGCCGCTGTCATTCGTCAGGGTGAAGGTCCCCTCAGCCTTCGTGATGGGGCCGAGCTGGACGCTGCTGGGGAAGGAGACGCAGAGCACGGTGTCGAAGTTGACCTCCGTGGCGACCCAGTAGTTGTGATAGTAGGTGGTGTCGCTGCCGAGGGTCGTGTTCGACAGCGTTCCGCCGGAAAAGGTCCCCTGATTGCTGTCGCCGCTGTCGGTGGTACCACTGGTCTTGTCAAAGCCCTCCGTGTTATACGCGGTCCAGCCGAGATTGCTCACGGAGATCGCGTTGGAAACGTACCAGCCCGTGCCGCCGATCTGGGTGAAGCTCAGCGCCGTGGTCCCGGTACCGTCGTAGGCGTTCGCGCTGGTATAGTCCTTCACCAGCGCGTACTTCACGCCGCCGGGGGCGCCGGAGGGAGAATAGACGTAGACCACGTAGCTGCCCGTGGAACCGGGGACGACGCTGTAAACGCCGGTGCCCGTGGTGGTGGCCACGGGGATCGTCACGCCGCTGTCGACCGGCGCTGCCACCGTGCCCATCGTCACGTTGCTGCGGAACTGCGCAGCATTGTGGGCCGTCATGCCGACCACGTCGGACAGGGAGTGGTTGCCGTAGGTGACTGTGCCGACGTAATTCGGCAAGTAGAGCCCCGTCGTTTCGCTCGAGTCCTGATCTCCGCTGTAGTACAGGACAGAGCTCTCGCTTCCGTCCAGCTTGCCGTAATTCGTCCCTCTGTAAGCGGCTTCGTCGAACGAATACACGTCGCCCCAGGAGAGCGGGTCGGCAGTATAGCTGTAGCTGGTGTTCATCGAGGTCTTCGGGCTGACCTGCGCGATCGCCGCCGTCACGAACAGATACAGCGCCGTGACCAGGACGAGCCCCAGCCCGAGCAGCGTTTTCCCGCTCGTTCTTCCTTTTGGATCCCGTTTTGCGTTTTTCATATTCCATGAACCTCCCCGAAAATCAAAGCAAACCGAACAGATATCCGATCCCGCAGAAAACCGCGGTATAGATCACGATGTGACTGACGTAGATGATCCCGCTGTGCCGCCCGAGCCATTGCAGAGGCCGGGTCAGCTTCTCCGCTTTGGGAAACGGCAGCCGCGTCTGTTTTTCTGAATAAAACTTTCTTCCCAGGACCACGCCCAGCAGGAACCAGCCCAGCATCGGAAACACCGGCCAGAAGTCGCTGGACCGATCGCCGATCTGCGGAACGCCGAAGATATAGAAGATCGGCAGCCGCGTCGGTTGGACACCGACGTAACGCAGATAATACCCGATGGCAAAGATCGGGATCACGGAGAGCAGCAGCCATTTGCTCTCCAGCCTTTCAAAAACGTAAACGTAGGCAAACTGGCAAACGGCATAGCAGGCCAGCGCGCCGAAGCGGATGAAGCGCGTCGGATCGCCCGTCCACAGGGAAAGTCCGTAGGTGAAGGCCGCGATGAACGCGGCGGCCCCCAGGGTGATCAGGGCGCGGCGCAAATTGTTCTTGCTGAACATGCAGGCCACGCCGGAGATCAGAAAGAAGGAATCGACCGCCGGTAAGTTGCAGGTCCTTCTGAGCCACAGCACCCACTCTGCCGAACGGAGGACGCCCGCGGCGTCGCGGGTATACCAGACGCCCAGCGGGTCGCTGACCGCGGCCCAGACGTTCGAGTCGATGTGGTAATAGCCGTTGACGCAGAACGCGTGGACCGTCAGATTCAGATGGTTGGCCAGCACGCCCAGGATGAGAAAGCCCCGCCAGGCGTCGAATTCCCAAACGCGCTGCGCTCTGCTGTTCAGCGTTTCATTTTTCCTCAAGCTTTGTTCCGTTCCTTTCACGCTGTCTCTCCCGGCGGCGCCCCGCGCACGCATGCGCAGTCGTCATCGGCTCAGCCCGCCAGACAGAACAGGTAACTCAATAAATTCCACACGCTGTGCACCGTCACGTTCAAGGCCGGGCTGCGCCATTTGCGGTACATGCCGCAAAAGACCATGCCCATCCCGAAAATCAGCAGCGCGCGGAGGGACAGCAGGCCGCTCCAGTCGCCGCGCAGCAGCTCCGGGAAATGGTACAGCGTGAACATCGCGCCGTCCACCGCCGCCGCGGGCCGGGGCCCCAGGGCCTCCGCCGTGGACGCGTAAAACCCGCAGCGGAACGTGAGCTCCTCGATCGCCCCGGCGGAGACGGAAAACACGAGAAACATCGGGTCAAATACGGCGTGCGTCCCGCCCAGACCGTTCAACAGCCGCAGCGTATGGAGAAACGCCGTGACCGCGCAGAGGATCGCCACGCAGGGCAGCCAGGGAAATTCGCCCCGGAAACGGATCGCGGGCTTCAGGACCAGCAGCGTCGGCAGAAGCCAGATCAGCCCTTTCGCAAGCACGCTGTCCGTGAGCGCCGTCAGCGTCCCTGGCCCCAGAAGCGGGAGGGCCGTCGTCTGCCAGAGCGCCCAGGCGATCCAAAGGATCGCGTATAGGATCAGCGGTTTTTTCATACAGTACACCATAGTATCAATTTTTTTATTAGACTATTATACAATAAACGTTATGGCTTTGCAAGCTGTTTTTGCTACTATGTCCCTACTATGTCCCACCTTTTTGCCGCGCTCCGGCCGCCCTTTCCCCGCCCTGTCGGTCCACCGTCCGCCGCCCCCGCAAGAGCGTTTGAACGATACCTCTGTCATCCCCTTGACGCGGAGGGTATAGCCGGAAATCAAGCCGATCTTCGTGCGCTCCGTCGCGTATGCGCCGAAATCGGGAGCGTGAATGCCCGGTCCCTGTCCGTCTGCGCGCCGCAAGAATATGCTCGCTGCCAGAAAGAAGGGTCGCTTCTGCCCCGCTGTAGAAAAAAGCAATAACCGCAGATCGTCAGAGCGGGAAAACTCTGGACGATCTGCGGTTTACGTTTTGATACAGCCCGATTTGCCGGCCCTCGCCCGGCTGCTCAGCCCTTGACCGCGCCGCTGGTCATGCCGCTGATGATCTGCTCCTGGAACACGACGTAGCCCAGGATGGAGGGCACGATGGAGATCACGATGGCGGCGTACATCGACACGTAATCGGTGGAGAACTGGTTCGTGAAATACCGGATGCCCACCTGGATCGTGCGCAGCTTCTCGGAGGATACGATCAGGTTGGCGAAGACGAACTCGTTCCAGCAGGTCAGGAACTCAAAGGTCGCGGCGGTGATGATGCCGGTGCGGCTCAGGGGCAGGATGATGTGGAAGAAGCGCCCGAAGAAGCCGCAGCCGTCGATGTAGGCCGCCTCCTCCAGCTCCATCGGAATGGAGTCCATCAGGCCCCGGATCAGGAAGGTGGACATGGGGATGCCGATGGCGCAGTAGAGCCGAGGGGAGGCCGTCGTCCTCCAACCAGTCCACGCACTGATCCCCGGCCCAGAGCAGGGTCGCGTACCGCTGGCTGCCCGTGGCCCCGGCCCGCATGAAGAACACGCAGTCCCCCAGCAGGCCGCACTCCTCCACCGCCTCGCGGTTGCACCTGGCCCAGAGGGCGGGCCACTCGTTGTGCCGCTCCAGCTCCGTGGCCCGGGCCGTGCCGCCCTGGACGCCCAGCCAGAGACCCCGCAGCGCCCAGTCGGGCAGCGCGGGCTGGCGGCCCAGCAGGCCGGTCAATTTCTCCTCCAGCGCCGGGAAGCCGTCCCCCGCGCCGAACACGAAGCGTGTTTTCGCGCTCCAAACGGCGATCTCGTGAAAGCGTTCGTCCTCAAAGTCCAACTCCGCGTACTCGTAGTTCATCAGCTGCGCGAAGTACAGCCGCGAGGACAGGAACAACGGCTGGGGGAAGAAGGTCGTGTGATAGTCCCCGCCCCCGCCGTCCGAGGCGTCCGCCAGCCGGGTGACCTCGGTGAGCTTGTTGCGCCCGACGCCCTGCTCCCGCGTCCAGATCGGGTAGCGGCGGCCCCGGAGGTCCAGCGCGGAGAACTGCTCCCCGCCGCCGGTGACGTGCTCGCCGGGTTCCGCCGGGAGCCGCAGATACAGCCGGTTGTACCGCGCGTCCGCTGTCTCCGTGTCAAAATAGACCAGCCCGTCCCGCGACGTCAGCGTCACGGTCAGCGGCGCGCTCAGATCGGGATGCGTGAACGTCAGCCGCCCCTCCGCCGCCCTCGCGAAGCGCAGCGCCACGCGCTCCGACACCCGCTCCCGGATGTCGAAGTTCCCGCGGTACATTTTGATCGTTTCCTCCCCGCGCCCGAGGAAGAGGGCGGGCGCCTCCGCGCTGTGCCGGAGCAAGACCCGCCCGCCGAGAGACAGCGCAAAGCCGCCGTCAAAGCACTCAAGTTGATAGACTGACATTGTAAGGTTCCTCATTCTCGTTCTCGTTTTCCCGCGGCAACCCCCGCCGACGAACCGATCTCACTGTAGGGACGGCTCTCAGCCGTCCGCCGTAATGGCTCCGCCGACGCCGTAGGGAGCGATCCCCTGTTCGCTCCGCCGTTTGCCGTGCTTCGACCTCGCGTTCCGCCCCGCGCGGTGCGCGGGGCGGCGGCGCCATCAGGGGATGGCGCCCTACGGGGCGGTCTGGAAACGCGGACGGCTGAGAGCCGTCCCTACAGGCGCACCGTCTCAAAGCGACGCCACATTGCACATTGCACGTTGCACGTTTATTCGTTGAACCACGCATCCTCGGCCTCCACGTCCGCGGTGATGGTCTTGAACACCGGCTCGATGCTCAGGCTCATCATCAGCGCCACGGCCCCGGGCAGCAGCGGGGCGATCTGCGGCAGCAGCCAGGCGATGCCCAGCGCGCCCAGCAGCTCCGCCGCCAGCAGCAGGCTCCGGCCCAGGTGCCGGACCGTCAGAACCCCCACGTATTTCAGGCTCCCCCGCGCCGTGTTCTCAAAGCGCGAGACGTAGGCGAAGACCCAGGGCAGGGTCAGCGCCACGGGCAGGAACACGATCCCGCCCAGCGCCACCAGCGGCGTGAACTTCCCGCCGCTCCACTGCCGCGCCGCCAGCGTGTTCGCCGCGCCCACGGCAAGGGCCAGCACGTAGATCAGCCACAGCTTCGTCGCGGGGCGGAGATTGTCCCGGAAGCCCTTCCAGAATACCGGCCAGAGCCGCCCCCGCTCCCGGCGGATGCACTTGACCGCCGTATAGTACAGCGCCGCGCTGGCCGCGCCGAGGGTCACGACGGGCAGGGAGAACAGGCACCACAGGAGCCCGGAAAAGATGATGTCGATCAGCCAGGTCAGCGCCCGGTGGAGCTTGCTGTCCTCCTTCATGGCTCAGTAGCGGCAGACCTCGAAGCCGAGCATCGTTGCCAGCGCCTCCAGCGCCCGGGCGTGGCGGCCGCGGATCACGACGAAGTGCGGCTCGAAGCCCTCCAGCACGCTCTGCTCCACCAGCTCCCGGCTGGGCGCGTCGGTCCTGACGACGACGGAGGTGCCGGTGAACTGCTTCGGCTTGTCCAGGGCCTCGCCCTCGGCGAGGAAGAAGCGGAAGCTGCCGTCCGGCTCCCGCCCGATGCGGAAGATCGTCGCGGCGGGGAACGCCTCGCAGCCGAAGTCCATGGCCGGGCCGATCCTGCGGTTCGGGTGGACGCCGATCACCGCGCCGGTGTCCTGCCGCGCCAGGGAGCAGGCCGCCGCGCCGCAGTGCCAGAAGGTCACGGTGTTTTCCGTTTCATCGAGGGATACCGGGTCGCCGAAGAAGACCGGCGCGCCGGAGAGCCGCATCCCAACCCACATGGACAGGGCGCCGTAGACGTCCGCCTCGCAGGCGGCGGCGATCCCGTCGTCGTTCAGCAGGCTCAGCACCGCGCAGACCGGGGTGCCGTAGGCCGTGAAGAAGTCCGGCCAGCAGCGGGAGGCCAAAGCCCCGACGCCGCGCTCCCGCGCGAAGTCGGCGTAGGCCTTGTACAGCCGCGCGTGGTCCAGGCAGTTGCGCTCCGGGGTCTTGTCGAGGCCGCAGGTGGCGCAGCGGGTCTTATCGAGATACTCCGCGCAGTCCGCGTCGGAATAGCCCTTCGCCCGGTCGATCAGCTCCCGGGCCTCGATCGCCTCCAGCTCCACGCCGAAAACGCTCATCAGCTCGCTGTCCAGCGCCCGCCCGAAGCCGAAGCCCTGGGGCGTGTGGCCTACGGCGGCCAGCTTCAGAGAGCGCATCGCGGCCTTCACCCGCGCGGCGGCGATCACCGCGGCGATCTCCTGCTCGACGCGGGCCTCCTCCGGCGCGCCGAACACGTAGGCGAAGGGCCGGTCGCCAAAGGCCCGCAGCGCGTTCGCCGCGGAATAGGCCCCGGTCAGGGAGTTCAGGCGCAGCCGCCCGCCGTCGATCACCGGCTCCCGCAGCGTCCAGAGCAGCATCGGGCAGTCGAAGCGGCGCAGCACCTCGGACATGTAGGCGGCGTTGGCAAAGGTCAGGTTCTGGAACACGATCAGGTCCGGGCGCTTGCCGTCCAGATAGGCGCGGAGCAGGTCGATGCTCAGCAGCATCTCCTCCGGGCAGACGGTATTCTCGTCCAGCCGACGGAGCAGGGCGCAGGACGCCGCGAAGCGGTCCCCCGCGCTTTCCAGGTGGAAGGTCGGCACCCCCACGGGAACGTATAAAACGGTAAAGGCAGCAGAGCTCATAGGTCCCTCCATACGGTAAAAAAGTATCGGCGTCGGAATTGCTAAACGCTGTGAAATATAATACCCCGCCCCGGGCGGGATGTCAACCGGGGGGGCGGAAAAAGACAGACTGGGACGTCGGCGGGATGGTAAGAAGTTAGGAGTTATGAGTTAGGAGTTATTGTATGGGTGACCTCTGCGTTGTGTCATTGATTTTTCCTTTCACAATTTTCAACCTTCTCCCTCTCCTGCCCTTCGGGCACCCTCCCCCGCTGGGGGAGGGAACCGTGTCGTTACCTCGGCGCGTTGGGATCGAGGCTGGCGGTAGCGTCTACAGCTCTCTTCCCTCCCCCAGCGGGGGAGGGTGCCGCCGCAGCGGCAGGAGAGGGAGAATCCCCGATCACCGCCAACGGAAAATTTCCATGCCACGGCAGACTGCGCAGCTCCTAACTCATAACTCCTAACTCCTACCTAATATAACTTCTCTTGACAAATCCCCCGCCCGGAAGTACACTGTATTTGTTTCAAGCCTTTAATCAATTCATGGAGGAGGACGACAAATTGACTGACATCAAGGAAGTCTGCAAGGATATCCGCTGCGACGTGCTGAGCTGCATCGGGCATCTGGGCGTCGGGCATATCGGCGGCTGTCTGTCGCTGGTGGAGACGCTGGCGGTGCTGTATTTCGAGGAGATGAAGATCGACCCCGCGGAGCCGAAGAAGGCCGGGCGGGACCGCCTGATCTGCTCGAAGGGCCACGCCGGGCCCGCGGTCTACGCGGCGCTGGCGAACCGCGGCTACTTCGACAAGGCGGAGCTGCTGACCCTGAACCAGGGCGGCACCCACCTGCCGAGCCACTGCGACATGAACCTCACCACCGGCATCGACATGACCACCGGCTCCCTGGGCCAGGGCTTCAGCTGCGCGGTGGGCGCGGCCCTCGGCTCCAAGCTGGAGGGCGACGGCGCGACGATCTACGCGATCATCGGCGACGGCGAGAGCCAGGAGGGCCAGATCTGGGAGGCCGCGATGTTCGCCGCGGCGAAAGAGCTGGACAACCTGATCGCCTTCACCGACTACAACAAGCTGCAGATCGACGACGCCGTGGCGAAGGTCAACGATATCGCGCCGCTGGCGGAGAAATGGGCCGCCTTCGGCTGGAACGTCGTGGACGTGGAGGACGGCAACGACGTGGACCAGGTCCGCGCGGCGGTGAAGCACGCGAAGCTGGGCCTCGGCGGCGGCAAGCCCACGATGGTGATCCTGAACACGAAGAAGGGCTGCGGCGTCCGCTGGATCGAGGACCTGGGCGCCGCGAACCACAACACGAACCTCAGCGAGGAGCAGGCCAGAGCCGCCATCGCCGAGGTCAGAGGGGAGGGCTGACGCATGGAAATGAGAGCTGTTTACGCCGAATGCCTGGCGAAGCTGATGGAGGCGGACCGTCACGTCTGCGTGCTGGACGCCGACCTCGCGAAGGCCAGCGGCACCCGGAGCCTGTACGAGCGCTTCCCGAAGCAGACGTTCGACTGCGGCGTCGCCGAACAGAACATGGCCTCCATCGCGGCGGGCCTGTCCAGCTACGGCTTCAAGCCCTGGATCGAGAGCTTCACCCCCTTCGCGACGCGGCGCATCTGCGACCAGATCGCGATCTCCATCTCCTACGCGAAGCAGAACGTGAAGATCGTCGGCACCGACCCCGGCATCTCCGCCGAGCTGAACGGCGGGACCCACATGAGCATGGAGGATATCGGCGTCGTGCGCTCCATCCCCGGCCTCGTGATCTTTGAGCCGGTGGACGAGGTCCAGCTCCGCGCCGCCATGCCGGTGCTGAACGCTTACGAGGGCCCGCTTTATATGCGCCTGTTCCGCAAGGAGCTGCCGAAGGTCTTCCCGGAGGATTATCAATTCGATCTCTTCAAGGCCGATACGCTGCGTACCGGCCGCGACCTGAGCATCTTCGTCTCCGGCTTCCTGACCCGCGACGCGCTGGAGGCCGCGGAGGCTCTGGCGACGGAGGGCGTCGACGCGGAGGTCGTCAACGTCCACACCCTCAAGCCCGTGGACCGGGAGACGGTCGTCGCCTCCGCCCGCAAGACCGGGGCGGTGCTGACCGTGGAGAATCACAACGTCATCGGCGGGCTGCGCTCCGCCATTCTGGAGACGCTGGCGGAGGAAAAGCTCCCCGTCTGCGGCGTCGGCGTGCCGGACCGTTTCGGCGAGGTGGGCAAGCTGCCCTATCTGCGCGGCGTGATGGGCCTGACCGTGGAGAACATCGTGGAGACGGCGAAGCGGGCCGTCAGTATAAAATAAGGAAGGAGAACCCCTATGAAAATCGCGATCGGCAGCGACAAGTCCGGCTTTACCGCGAAGGAGGCCGTCCGGGCCTACCTGACCGAGGCCGGGTATGACTTCGACGATCTCGGCACCGTCGATCCGGAACAGGTCCACCCCTATTACGAGGTGGCGGACGCCGTAGCCCCGCTGGTGCAGAACGGGACCTATGACAAGGCGATTCTGATCTGCGGCACCGGCGCGGGCATGTGCGTCGTGTCCAACAAGTACAAGGGCGTCTACGCCGTCGCCTGCGAGGGCACGTATTCCGCGAAGATGGCCCGTGCCATCAACAACGCCAATATCCTGTGCATGGGCGGCTGGATCGTCGGCCCGGAAATGGCCGTGGAGATGGCTAGGACCTTCCTGACCACCGACTGGTGCCAGGACCTGGAGGACTGGCGGGCGGCGAACATGCACCGCTTCGCCGTGCAGATCAGCGCGATCGAGGACAAGATCTATGGCGCTTGAGTTCGTCTATTCCCAGCCGGTCAAGATCTGGTTCGGCACGGGCAGGCTCGCCGCCCTGCCGGAGGTGCTGCGGGACCTGGGCGCGGCGCGCTGCCTGCTGGTCTGCGACCCCTTCCTGCGGGAGCGGGCCGAGGGTCTGCGGCGGGAGATTCCGGAGATCGCCGCGATCTTCTCCGAGGTGGAGGAAAATCCCCAGCTCTCCGGCGTCGAGGCCGCGGCGGCCCTGGCCCGGGAATGCGGCGCGGAGGCCGTCGTCGGCATGGGCGGCGGCAGCACCCTGGACACCGCGAAGTTCGCCGCCGCCATCGCCCCGGAGGGGGCGGAGGCCCTGGCCTGCTTCCGGGGCGAGCGGCCCTTCCCCGCGACGCGCCTGAGCGTGATCGCCGTGCCCAGCACCGCCGGGACCGGCAGCGAGGTCACCCAGGTCTCCGTCGTCAGCCGGGGCAAGGAGAAAAAGACCATCAACAACCCGGTGTTCATGCCCCGCGCCGCCATCGTCGATCCCTGCCTGAGCGCCAGCGTTCCGCCCCGGACCACGATGAACACCGGTCTGGACGCCCTGGCCCACGCGCTGGAGGGCTATTGGAGCCGAAACCATCAGCCCATCTCCGACCTGACCGCCATCGAGGCCGTCCGCCTCGTCCTCGCGAATCTGGAAACGGCGTACCGCGACGGCGGGAACATGGAGGCCCGGACCAACATGGCGCTGGCGGCGCTGCTGGGCGGGCTGAGCTTCGCCCTGCCCAAGACCGCCGCCTCCCACGCCTGCAGCTACCCCCTGAGCGAGGACTACCACCTGCCCCACGGGGAGGCCTGCGCCTTCACGCTGGACTCGCTGGTGCGGATCAACGCGGACGAGCGGCTGGAGTACCTCTGCCGCGCCGTGGGCCTGCGGGACAGCGCGGAGCTGGCGGAGCGCATCCGGTATCTGAAGCGGCTCGGCGGGCTGCGCACCCGGCTCAGCGAGCTGGGCGAGGTGGACGTGGACAAGCTGTGCCGCGACTGCGCCGCCCACCCGCTGATGAACAACAACCCCGTCCGGCTGGACGAGGCTGCCCTCCGGGCGATGTTTGAAGCCCTGGCATGAAGGACGGCCTGAAATACCCGCTGCTGGTGGCGGGCATGGTGCTGGCCTGGTCGGTCTACTACGCCGTTTCCAAGGTGCTGGTGGGCCTGACCGGGTCCGCCGTGCTGACCGGCTTCCTGCTGCGCTCCGCCGCGCTGGCGTTCCTGACGGCCCAGCTTTTGCTGGATAAGAGCTTTCTGCGCCTGTTCCGGCAGGGGAAGGCCGTCTGGGTCCTGTTGCTGATCGGCACGCTGGGCTTTCTGCTGGACCTCTTCGCGAACCTCGGCTACGCCGGGGGCAGCCTCAGCACCGGCACGGCCCTGCTGAAAACCGACGTGCTGATGGCGAACCTCGCCACCGTGATCTTATATCGGAAGCGGCTCTACCTCTCCGACTGGCTCGGCACCGCGGTCATGCTGGCCGGGGTGCTGCTGGTGCTGGGCGTGGACTTCGGCGGCATGACCTTCGCCCCCAGCGACCTGTTCTTCCTGCTCAGCGCCGCCTGCGTCACGGCCAACGCCTTCATCATCAAGCACGCGCAGGAGAAATACGGCGCGGAGACGGACATGATCTCCTATTACAACAACTTCGTGGTGCTGCTGCTCTTCGCCGCCAGCGCGGGCCTCAGCGGCCAGCTCGGCCCGGAGGCGCTGCGCTTCGACGCGAAGCACTGGCTCCTGATCGCCCTGGGCGGCCTGGCACAGACGGGCATCTATTTCTTCTACTACCGCAATCTGAAGCACTTCGAGGTCTGGCTCGTCAAGCTCTACCTGCTGCTGATGCCGGTGGTGAGCTGCTTCATCGGCCTGTTCTTCCTGGGTGAAACGCTCACGGCGGGCAAGCTCCTCGGCGTCCTGACGGTCCTCGCCGGCGCCGCCCTGATCCTCCTGAGAGCCCGCCTCAACCGCGGCCGCGAGGAACAACCGCGCAAGCCGTAAATCGTCCTCCCGCCCCCGGCTCCCCTGGAAGGGGAGCTGTCAGCGAAGCTGACTGAGGGGTCCTGCCGCGCCCCGTAGGGCGCCATCCCCTGATGGCGCCGCCGCCCCGCGCATCACGCGGGGCGATAAATGCGGAGCGATCAGGGGATCGCTCCCTACGGCGTCGGCGGTATATTTGACGCGCGGACGGCTGAGAGCCGTCCCTACGAAAAACTCCTAACTCCTAACTCACAACTCCCAACTCCCAAGGAGGTGACCTCCCATGCCCCTGGAAGGCGGCAACATGATGGGCGTCAAGCGGAAGAACCGCAGCGCCGTGCTCCGCGCCCTGCACCGGCAGGGCAGCGCCTCCCGCAAGCGGCTGGCGGAGCTGGTACGCCTCACGCCCGCCGCGATCACGAAGATCGTCGGGGAGATGCTCTCCGAGGGCCTGCTGGTCGAGGGGGCCGCGGTCCCCGGCCCCGGCGCGGGGCGGCGGGAGATCCTGCTCGGCCTCGACCCCAACGCCCGCTGCGCCCTGGGCATTCTGATCAACGTGCGGATGGCGGTGCTGTCCGCGGTGCGGCTGGACGGCGGCGTGGTCTTTTCCGAAACGCTCCCCCTCCCGCCCCGTGCGGACGCCGACGAATGGCTCCCGCGCCTCGCCGCGCGGCTGCTGGCGCTCTCTGAGGAGCACGGCCTGCCCCGCGCCCGGCTGATCGGCCTCGGCGTCGCGGTGCGGGGGATCAGCTCCCCCGACGAACGCAGCGTGCAGGACAGCTTCGGCGCGCTGGCGCAGCCGAATCTCCCCCTCTGCGAGCGCTTCGAGGCCCTGACCGGCCTGCCGGTGACGCTGGCGAACAACGTCCGCGCGCTGCTGGCGGCGCAGCTCTTTCTGGCGCGGGAGACGGACCTGGGCTCCCAGTTCTTCCTGCGCTGCGAGTACGGCATCGGCGCGGCAGTCTCGATCCGGGACCGGGTCTGGCCCGGCGACAGCCAGCAGTGCTCGGAGATCGGTCACATCCCACTGGTACGCCGGGGCGGAAAGCTCTGCTCCTGCGGCAAGACCGGCTGTCTGGAGACTGTGGCCTCCCCCGCCGCGATCCTGGAGGACGCGCTGGCGATCCTCTCCCCCGAGGCGACGCCGGTGCTGTGGAAGATCCGCGAGACGAAGGCCGATCTGACCGTCGAGGACGTGCTGGACGCGGCCCGTAACGGGGACCGGGGCGTGGCGGCGGTGGTGGACCGGGCCGTGGCGGCCCTGGCCGGGGCGCTGAAATCGGTGATCTACCTGCTGGACCCCGGGCGGATCGTGCTCTACGGGCGGCTCTTCGACAACCCCTATTACCTCGCGCGATTGCAGGCCGAGATGCGGGAGGGCGTGGACGCGCGGCACGCCGTGGCGGTGGAGCTGAGCCGCTTCAACCGGCGGCTTGAGACTCAGGCCGCGGGCCTGCTGACGGTCCAGAGATTTTTTGACAACGGAGGAATGCCCGATGGAACTGCTTGAACAACTGCGCCGCGCCAACCCCGGCCTGCCGCTTTTTGACGTGCGGGACCCGGAGTTCACCCCTTACGGGCGGGTGCTGGATTTTGAGACAACGGCGCTGGACGCCGCGATGCGGGCGACGCCCCTGCCGGAGACCGGGAACCGCTACGTGGCCTCGCTGCCGGAGCTGGAAGCCCTCCCCCTCCGCAGGGAGCTGGCGGAGCGCGTGTTCGGCGGGATGGAGGTCCAGGCCGGAACTTGCAACGGCCACGGGCACCTGCTGAACGCGCTGGAATACCACAAGTGCAGCGAGGTCAACTACAGCAGCCGCGGGCTGGTCCTGCTGCTGGCTCTGCCGTCGCAGTTGAAGGACGGGCGGCTGGATGCGCGGGACGTGGTGGGCTTCTGCCTGCCGCCGCAAGTCATGATCGAAATTCACCCGCTGGTCCTGCACTTCGCGCCCTGCCGGGTCCTGGAGGAGGGCTTCGACTGCCTGGTCGTGCTGGAGCGCGGCACGAACGCCCCGCTGGGCCGGGTGGATACGACAGCCCCCGGCGAACAGAAGCTCCTCTGGATGCGCAACAAATGGCTCACCTGTCACCCCGATTCCCCCCAGGCGAAAAACGGCGCCTTCGTCGGCATTTCCGGCGACAACCTCGACCTGCGCCTCCCGTAAAGAAAGGAAAGATCCATGCTTCATTCCGACCTACACCCCACCCGCTGGACCCTGTCCGACGACGACGCCCCGCTCCTGTCCCATCTGACTGACAGGCCCTTCGCCACGGCCCTCCGGCGGGAGAAGACCTACGCCGCCAGCCACGGGACCGTGAAGGAAACGGTCACCGAGGCCGAGCGCGTCCCGCTGACAGAGGTTTCCGGGACCGAAGACGCCGTGACCCTCTCCGGCGGCGGACACAGCCTTGAAATCCGCGTCTCCCCCTGTGACGGCGGCGCGGAGCTGCGCTTCACCGGCGAGCCCGGCTGGGCCTACGAATTCCGCCTCCCCGCCTTCAAGGGCGAGGCGGTCTTCGGCGGCGGCGAGCAGTACCGCCAGCTTGACCTCCGGGGCGAGCGCGTCGTGAACTTCGTCTCCGAGCACATCAAAGCCTCCACCATCCTGGAGAAGGACCTGCTCCCCAAGGCCCTCTACCGCGAAAAGCCGCATTCGGAGATCGGCAGCTACGCCCCCATGCCCGTCTTCGTGACGGACCGGGGCCGCCTCTTCCTCTTCGACACCGAGGCGGACGGCGTCTCGCGCTTCGGGGCGGACTGCTTCCGCTTCACCTTCGACGCCTGCCCCCGGCGGCTGCTCCTGCTCCGCGCCGGCAGCTACGCCGCCCTCTCCGCGCTGCTGGCCTCCCACGTTCCCAACCGCCAGTACGTCCCGGACTGGTGCCGGGACGGCATGATCCTCGGCGTCCAGGGCGGCACGAAGCGGGTGCTGGACAAGGCCAACGCCCTGCTGGACGCGGGAGCCAGGCTCAGCGCGGTCTGGTGCCAGGACTGGTGCGGCCAGCTCCGGACGGTCATGGGCCAGCAGGTCTGGTGGAACTGGGAGGCCGACGAGAAGCTCTACCCCGACCTGCGCGGCGCGATCGAGCGGCTCCGCGCCCGCGGCGTCCGCTTTCTCGCCTACATCAACCCCTATCTGGTGAAGGACAGCCGCCTGTATACGCTCTGCCGCGATAAGGGCTGGCTGATCACGAAAACCGACGGCAGCGTGTACCACATCAGATCCACCACCTTTGCCGCCGGGATGCTGGACCTGACGAACCCGGAGGCCGCCCGCTTCATCAAGGACGAGCTCATCAAGAAAAACATGCTCGACCTCGGCGTCTCCGGCTGGATGGCGGACTTCGGGGAATATCTCCCCGTGGACTGCGTGCTCCACGACGGCGACCCCGCCGCGCTCCACAACCGCTGGCCGGTGCTCTGGGCAAAGCTGAACCGGGAGGCCATCGAGGAGTACGGCGACCCCGACGCCTTCTTCTTCACCCGCAGCGGCTACCTCGGCGTCCAGTCCTACGCCCCGGTGATGTGGAACGGCGACCAGCACACGGACCTGAGCCGCGACTACGGCCTGCCCTGCGTCCTGCCCGCCAGCTTCTCCCTGGGCTTCTCCGGCGTGACGCTGGTCCACTGCGACGCGGGCGGCTTCTTCTCCTTCGAGCGGCTCAAGCGCGACGACGAGCTGCTGATCCGCTGGATGGAGCTCTGCGCCTTCTCGCCGCTGATGCGCTCGCACGAGTCCATCCGGCCCTGGGCCAACAGCCAGCCATATTCGCCGGGGGTGCTGCCCTACACGGTTCGCCTGACCCGGCTCCACGCCGCCCTCGCGCCCTATCTGCGGCGCTGCGTCGAGCAGGCGCAAAGCGGCCTCCCGGCGCTGCGCCCGGACTTCTGGGAGACGATGGACTGCCGCGCCCACCGGGACGAATACAGCTATTTCCTCGGCGACGAGCTCTTCGTCTGCCCGGTCATCGAAAAGGACGTCAAGACCCGCCGGGTCTGGCTGCCGGAGGGGGACTGGGTCCACCTCTGGACCGGAACGGTGCTCCCCGGCGGCGAGCATCTGGTCCCGGCCCCGCTGGGGCAGACCCCCGTCTTCTACCGCAAGGGCAGCGCGTTCACAGAGGTGTTCCGCGCCGCCGCGGAAGCGTACAAGAAAGAGAGGTAAGTGAAAGTGGAACAAAGCTACATTTCCCGCACCAGCGGCATCAGGGCCAGGGACAAGATCGGCTACGCGATGGGCGATCTGGCCTCCTGCCTGGTTTTCGGCCTGACCCAGAGCGTTTTGAACAAGTATTACACCGACGTCCTGGAGATCAGCGTCCTCAGCGTCATGATCATGACGATCATCGCCCGGATCTGGGACGCGGTGAACGACCCGATCTGGGGCCGCCTGATCGACGGGGCGAAGCGCCGCCCCGACGGGCGCTACCGCCACTGGATCCGTGTCTTTGCAGTGCCCGTGGCCGTCGCGGCGGTGCTGATGTTCCTCGACGTGCGCGGCTTCGCTCCCGGCGGGCGGCTGGCCTGGATCTACGTCACCTACATCCTCTTCGGCATGCTTTACACCTGCGTCAACATCCCCTACGGCTCCCTGGCCCAGGTCGTCACCTCGGACGACAAGGAGCGGTCCAGCCTGTCGGTGTTCCGCTCCATCGGCTCCACCTTCGGGGCCATGCCCGCGATGGTGCTGGCCTCCGTCTGCTACGTGAAGCTGGCGGACGGCACACGGCAGATGGACGCCGGGCGCGTCTTCGTCGGCGTGGTCATCATCGCGGTCCTCAGCGTCGTGTTCTACTTCCTCTGCTACGGCTGGAGCCGGGAGCGCGTAGAGTCCCGCCCCGCCCCGAAGGAGAAGGGCCAGACCATGAAGGTCGTCAAGACCCTGCTGAAAAGCCGCCCCTTCATGGCGGTCAGCCTCGCCAGCATGCTCTTCCTCGCCGCGCAGATGTTCGGCCAGGGCTACAACACCTACCTCTTCCACCACTACTTCAACGCCCCCGGCCTGACGATGCTGCCGACGGTGTTCCAGTATCTCCCCGTCGCGGTCGTCATGTTCTTCGCGACGAAGCTGGGCAACCGCTTCGGACGCCGGGAGGTCTGCTCCCAGGGCGTGCTGCTGGCGGCGGTCTTTTACCTGCTGCTCTTCGTGCTGGCGATCTTCGGGATCACGAACGTCTGGCTCTACCTGATCGCGAACCTGATGAGCGGCGTCGGCACCGCCTTCATCTTCCTGCTGGTCTGGGTGCTGGCGACGGACGCCATCGACTACAACCGCGTGACCTACGGCCTGACGGACGAGGCAACCAGCTACGCCTTCTACACCTTCATGCGCAAGTTGGGCCAGACCGTCGCCGCCATCCTCATCAACGTCCCCCTGCTGCGCATCGGCTACAACGGCAGCGAGCTGAAGACCGAGGGCCTGAGCGCCGCGGCGCTGAAAACGATGTACAACTATTCCGTGATGATCCCGGCGGTCCTGTTTCTGCTGGTCTTCCTGATCCTCCGCTTCCTCTACCCGCTGAGCCGCCAGCGGGTGGCGGAACTGCAGGAGGCGAAGGAAACGATGCTGCGGACAGAGGCAAAGAACGATGCTTGATTGACCTGAGCGGTCGCGGCAAGCATGAGTGTCATGCTTGCCGCGGTCGTTTCGAGATCTTCTACTCCCCCAAATCCAATACAAGGACCTGTTTACCGCTCGGATCAGAGGTTTCTCTGTAGACACGAGTTATAATACTGATCCTTGGGGATCAACAACGTTTGTAAATGGTTTTCGAAGCGAAACTTCCCTGAAACCGTTGATTTCAGAGGAGTTTATAGTTGAGCGCTGAGATTCGAACACGGGGTCTCTTGATCCCAAACAATTCTACAAAACTTTTTTCGCTGGGAAATGGTACTTTTTGACGCTTTCTTCTACGAAAACGATACTATTTTGACCTCTTAATTCCGCTGTTTCCGTCCGCTCCATGCGGGGTTGTGGTCAAACATGTGGTCGTAAACCAACGCTCCCGCTGTGCATGGCGTTTCGCCGTGCCTCCGCGGGAGCGTTTGCATGTTAGCTTAAAGCGTGGGAATTGTCAAGGGTAAAGCAAAACTTCCTCATTTGCAATGCGCCCCAGAAAGCTGCTATCGTTGGATTCGGTAGTAATCAAATGGACAGGCAGATGCAGGGCGTCTTCCAATGCGAGCCGAAGACCGCTGATCTGGTAAAGGGAGCGCACCATGCCTTTCTCGATTTTCAAATCAATATCGCTTTCTGCATTGGCTCTACCCGTCGCATAAGAGCCGAAAAGCGCAACGCTTGCGACGCCGTGCTCCTTTGCAATCGGGGAGACAATGCTCTTTATTTGATTGATGGTATAAGGCTTTGTCATGGCAGATACCCTCCTTCCCAACTGTTCTATTTGATAGTATAGCAAATCAGGCGCGGTTTTACAACTGATTATTATCGAGAAAGAGAAACGGTTA
>JAFSRS010000149.1 GCA_017445985.1 Oscillospiraceae bacterium
ACGCTGTTGGCCGCGTTTGCAGCTCCTTTCCCTCCCCCAGCGGGGGAGGGTCCGCCCGCAGGCGGAGGAGAGGGAGAAGCCCGGATATGCTGAAAGGATCGCCATTGCTGTTTCAGGTTTTTTGTTTCAGTTTTTCACAGGTCCCCCTGTGCTTTTTTTGCGCCGTTTTTCTCGGATGGAGGTGATTTTGATGCCGAAAACCGCGTTGATTCTGTCTTATCCCGCGCTTTGTCAAGAGTGGGACGGGGTGAAAAATCTCTCCCTGACGCCGGAAACAGTGACCGCCGGGAGCCACAAGGCCGTCTGGTGGCGCTGCCCGCGTGGGCACGTCTGGCAGGCCGCGCCCTACTCCCGGATCACCGGCGCGGGCTGTCCCTACTGCACGAACCGCCGCATCCTCCCCGGCTTCAACGACCTGGCGTCCACGCACCCGGCCCTGTGCAAGGAATGGGATATAGAGCGCAACGGGGACCTGTCGCCGCGGATGCTCAGCTTCGGCAGCAACAAAAAGGTCTGGTGGCGCTGTCCCCTGGGCCACGTCTGGCAGGCGGCAGTCTTTTCCCGGACGCGGACACGGGCCAGCGGCTGCCCGGTGTGCAAGGGGACCGCGCGTCGGCGCGAGCTATGAATCACCCCAGCGTAAAACCGGCCGCGCGGGCTGCGCGGCCGGTTTTGCGTTGGGGTGACGTTCTGTTTCCGCGGACGCCCAAACGGGCGTCCGCTTTTCAGATTACAGCGCGTTGCTTCTCCCCACGAGGACGCTCAGGTCCACGTATCCGGCGCTGTCGGGGTCGATGCTCTCGTCGGTCTCGGTCTTGACCTGGCGGTACATCTCCAGACCGCTGCCCGCGGGGATCAGCTTGCCGATGATGACGTTCTCCTTGAGGCCCACCAGGCGGTCCACCTTGCCCTTGATCGCGGCGTCGGTGAGGACCTTGGTGGTCTCCTGGAAGGAGGCGGCGCTCATCCAGCTGTCCGTCGCCAGAGAAGCCTTGGTGATACCCAGCAGCATCGGCTCGCAGGTCGCGAGACGGAGCTCCTCGCCCTCCTCGGTCTTTTCGCCCGCGTCGATGCGGGCCTGGACCGCGGCGTTGGCCTCGCGGAACTCGTAGCGGTCCACGGTGGCGCCGCTGAGCAGCTCCGTGTCGCCGGGGTCCTCCACCTTGACCTTGCGCATCATCTGGCGCACGATGACCTCGATGTGCTTGTCGTTGATATCCACGCCCTGCTGCCGGTAGACCTTCAGAACCTCCTGGATCAGATAGGTGCGGACGCCGGGACGGCCATAGCGGTCGTCGTCCACGCCGCGGGTGCGGAGGATGTCGTGGGGGCTGAGGGCGCCGGCGGTCAGCTCCTGGCCCTGGTCCACATGGTCGCCGGAGTTGACCAGAATCCCCACAGAATAGGGGAGCTGGTAGACCCGCGTCTCGTCGTTGCTGTCGCTCGTGATGGTGACGGAGGCGATGGCGCTGCGCTTGGTCTCCTCCATCGTGACCGTGCCGCTGATCTCCGCCAGGGTCGCCATCTTCTTGGGCTTTCTGGCCTCAAACAGCTCCTCGACACGGGGAAGGCCCTGGGTGATGTCGTCGCCCGCGACGCCGCCGGTGTGGAAGGTGCGCATCGTGAGCTGGGTGCCCGGCTCGCCGATGGACTGGGCCGCGATGACGCCGACGGCCTCGCCTGCGTTGACGAAGCGGCCGGTGGCGAGGTTCATGCCGTAGCACTTGGCGCACACGCCGCTCCGGGCGTTGCAGCTCAGGACGGAGCGGACCCGGACCCGGTTCAGGCCGTGGGCCTCAAACAGCTTCTCGTCGCCCTTGAGCAGCATCTTCCCGGCGGGGAACAGCGTCTCGCCGGTCTTGGGATCGGTGATGTCGGCGACGGGGAAGCGGCCGTGGATGCTCTCGCCGAAACTCTGCACCACCTGGCCCTTGTCATAGACCGTGGTGGCCCAGATGCCGTCGGTGGTGCCGCAGTCGTCCT
>JAFSRS010000150.1 GCA_017445985.1 Oscillospiraceae bacterium
GCAGCCGGAGAGCCGCGGCAAGACCATCGTTGCCCTGCGCCCCGACGGCGGGGACCGGTACTATTCCACGCCGCTGTTCACTGAGTGACGAAAGATTCAGCGAAGGCGGTGCGGCAGCAAACGAGTTTGCTGCCGCAGCTCCTTCGCTGAATCTTGCGTCACTCTGTGAACAGCGGCGTGGAATAGTACCGGTCCCCGCCGTCGGGGAGCAGGGCAACGATGGTCTTGCCGCGGCTCTCCGGCTGCTTCGCCAGCCGGATGGCCGTATGTAGCGCCGCGCCGGAGGAGATACCGACGGAGACGCCCTCGCGCTTGGCCAGCAGCTTCGCCGCGGCGAAGGCGTCGGCGGCGTCCACCGGGACCACCCGGTCATAGACCGCAGTGTTCAGCACCTCCGGGACGAAGCCCGCGCCGATGCCCTGGAGCTTGTGGGGACCCGCGCGGCCCTCGCTGAGCACCGGGGAATCGCTGGGCTCCACCGCGACGATCTCGACCTCGGGCTTTTGGGCCTTCAGATACTCGCCTACGCCGGTCACCGTGCCGCCGGTGCCGACGCCCGCGACGAAAATATCCACCGCGCCGTCGGTGTCGCGCCAGATCTCCGGGCCTGTAGTGGCCCTGTGGATCGCCGGGTTCGCGGGGTTGACGAACTGGCCGGGGATGAAGCTGTTGGGGATCTCACGCGCCAGCTCCTCCGCCTTCGCGATCGCGCCCTTCATGCCCTTCGCGCCCTCGGTGAGGACCAGCTCCGCGCCGTAGGCCTTCAGGATGTTCCGGCGTTCCACGCTCATGGTCTCCGGCATGGTCAGAATGATGCGGTAACCCTTCGCGGCGGCGATGGCGGCGAGACCGATGCCGGTGTTGCCGCTGGTGGGCTCGATGATGACGCTCGCCGGGCAGAGCAGGCCCTTCGCCTCCGCGTCCTCGAGCATCGCCTTCGCGATGCGGTCCTTCACGCTCCCGGCGGGGTTGAAGGACTCCAGCTTCAGCAGCAGCGTGGCCTGCAGGCCCAGCTCCCGTTCCAGATTGACTGGCTCCACCAGAGGGGTGTTGCCGATCAGGCCGAGGGTCCCCTTGTAGACGTTTGCCATAATGCGTCTCCTTTCAATGTACCGCCGCGAAGCCCCGTTCGAGGTCCGCGAGGATGTCGTCGATGTGCTCCGTTCCGATGGACAGGCGGATGGTGTTCGGGTGGATGCCCGCCGCGTCCAGCTCCTCCGCGGTGAGCTGGGAGTGGGTCGTGGTGGCGGGGTGGATGACCAGGCTCTTCACGTCCGCGACGTTCGCCAGCAGGGAGAAGAGCTCCAGCGCGTCGATGAAGGCGAAGGCCTCCGCCTGCCCGCCCTTGATATCAAAGGTGAAGATCGACGCGCCGCCGTTGGGGAAGTAGCGCTCGTACAGCGCGTGGTCCGGGTGGTCCGGCAGGGAGGGGTGATAGACCCGCTCCACCTTCGGGTGCGCGGCGAGGTAGTCCACCACCCGCTTCGCGTTCTCCGCGTGGCGTTCCAGGCGCAGCGACAGGGTCTCGACGCCTTGCAGCAGGAGGAAGGCCGCGAAGGGGGAGATGCAGGCGCCGGTGTCGCGCAGCAGGATCGCGCGGATATAGGTCACGAAGGCCGCTTTGCCCGCCGCCTCGGTGAAGCGGACGCCGTGGTAGCTGGGGTTCGGCTCGCTGAGCCAGGGCCAGCGCCCGGAGGTGGCCCAGTCGAAGCTGCCGCCGTCCACGATCACGCCGCCCAAGGTGGTGCCGTGACCGCCGAGGAACTTGGTGGCGGAGTGCACCACGATGTCCGCGCCGTGCTCCAGGGGGCGGATCAGGTAGGGCGTGCCGAAGGTGTTGTCGATCACCAGCGGGAGGCCGCGGCTGTGGGCCAGGACCGCCAGGGCATCGATATCGGGGACGTCGCTGCTGGGATTGCCCAGGGTTTCAATATAGATGGCCTTGGTGTTGGGCCGGATCGCCGCCGCCACCTCGTCGAGGTCGTGGACGTTGACGAAGCTGGTCTCCACGCCGTGGAGGGGGAGGGTATGGGCCAGGAGGTTCGCGCTGCCGCCGTAGATCGTCTTTTGGGCAACGACGTGCTCCCCGGCCTTTGCCAGCGCCTGGATCACGTAGGTGATGGCCGCCGCGCCGGAGGCCAGGGCCAGCCCCGCGACGCCGCCCTCCAGCGCCGCGATCCGGTCCTCAAAAACGCCCTGGGTGGAGTTGGTCAGACGCCCGTAGATGTTGCCGGGATCGGCCAGACCGAAGCGGTCCGCCGCGTGCTGGGCGCTGTGGAACACGTAGCTGGTGGTCGCGTAGATCGGTACCGCCCGCGCGTCGCTGGCCGGGTCGGCATGCTCCTGCCCATGGTGGACCTGGAGCGTTTCGAAGCGGTAGTTTGGCATGGTTTCCTCCTCATTTCTTTCGATGATTATAGTCCTCCAGCGCTGCTTTAATGGCCTCCTCCGCCAAAACGCTGCAGTGCATCTTGTAGTCCGGCAAGCCGTCCAGGGCCTCCGCGACGGCCTTATTCGTCAGCTGCAGAGCCTCGGAGACCGGCTTGCCCTTGATGAGCTCCGTCGCCATGGAGCTGGACGCGATGGCGCTGCCGCAGCCGAAGGTCTCGAATTTCACGTCCACGATCACGTCGTTCTCGATCTTCAGGTACATCTTCATGATGTCGCCGCACTTCGCGTTGCCGACGGTGCCGACGCCGTCCGCGTCCTCGATCACGCCGACGTTGCGCGGGTTGCGGAAGTGGTCCATCACTTTTTCACTGTATAAGGCCATGATCGCGCCCCCTTTTTCAAAGTATATGCGGCGTTTTGCCGCTCACGAGGTCGCGCCAGACGGGGGAGAAGCCCCGGAGCCGCTCCACGACCTCCTTCACGTTCTGGATGATGTAGTCGACCTCGGCCTCCGTCGCGTCCTCGCCGAGGGTCAGACGCAGGGAACCGTGGGCCACGTCGTGACTCCGTCCGATGGCCAGCAGCACGTGACTGGGGTCCAGCGCGCCGGAGGTACAGGCGCTGCCGGAGGAAGCGCAGATGCCCCGGTCGTCCAGCAGGAGCAACAGGGACTCGCCCTCGATGCCCTCGAAGCAGAAGCTGACGTTGCCGGGGAGCCGCCGCGCCGCGTCGCCGTTCAGGGCGGCGTGGGGAATTTCGGACAGTCCCGCGATCAGGCGGTCCCGCAGCGCGGACACGCGGGCGGCGTCCTGTTCCATCCGGGGGATGCGCTCGCTCAGCGCCGCGGCCATGCCGACGATCCCTGCGACGTTCTCCGTGCCCGCCCGCTTGCCGCGCTCCTGGGCGCCGCCCTCGATCAGGCTCTGCAGGCGGACGCCCCGGCGGGCGTAAAGGAAGCCCGCGCCCTTGGGCCCGTGGAACTTGTGGGCCGAGGCGGAGAGCAGGTCGACGTTTGCCGCCTCCGCGTCGATGGGCAGATGGCCGACGGCCTGCACCGCGTCGGTGTGGAAGAGGACGCCCCGCTCCCGGCAAATCGCGCCCAGCTCCGCGATGGGCTGCACCGTGCCGATCTCGTTGTTCGCGTACATAATTGAGACCAGACAGCTCTCGTCCCGCAGCGCCGCGGCCAGCTCGTCGGGCCGGACCAGGCCGTCGGAATGCACGTCCAGCAGCGTAACGGAAAAGCCCTCCCGTTCCAATGCTTTGAGGGTGTGCAGCACCGCGTGGTGCTCGAAGGCGGTGGAGACGATATGGGTCTTTCCGGCCTTCTTCCCCAGAGCCGCGGCGGTCCGTAGGGCCTGGTTGTCCGCCTCGCTGCCGCCGGAGGTGAAGGTTAGCTCCCTTGGGGCGGCGTGGATCGCGGCGGCGATCTCCTCCCGCGCGGTCTCGACGGCCTCCTTCGCCCGCTGCCCCAGGGAATAGAGGCTGGATGGGTTCCCGTACTGGTTTTCCAGATAAGGCAGCATCGCCCGCAGCGCGACGGGGCTCAGGCGCGTCGTGGCGGCGTTGTCCGCGTAAACGTTCATATCGCAAGACTCCTTGTTTCAACAACGTGGGGATCAGCTTGGGTCTCACTATACACCAATAGACCTACTATGTCAATAGGCGAAAAACGTGAAAAAACGCTTGTGTTTCGATCCACCCTTTCGTATAATAGGCGTATCGAAGCAAGGGGGCGATCCGATGATCTCGACAAAGGGGCGCTATGCGCTGCGCGTGATGATCGACCTGGCGGAGCACGACGGCGAGGGCCCGGTCCCGCTGAAGGACGTGGCGGCGCGGCAGGGCATTTCAAAAAAGTATCTGGAGATCATCGTCCGGGAGCTGGTGAGCGGCGGCCTGATCTCCGGCGTCAGCGGCAAGGGCGGCGGTTACGCGCTGTGTAGACGCCCGGAGGATTACACGGTGTGGGAGATCCTGGAGCGCACGGAAGGCACGCTGGCGGCGGTGGCCTGCCTGAGCTGCGACGCGGCCCCCTGCCCGCGGGCGGCGGACTGCCAGACGCTGCCCCTGTGGCGGGAATACGACCGGCTGACGCGTGACTTCTTCCGCGGGAAACGGCTGAACGAGCTGCTTTCCACGGGGCAGACGCCGGGCGGCTGATCGGCAGTTGGCGAGGCGCTGCGGCGCGGCAACGCGACTGTAGGGACGGCTCTCAGCCGTCCGCGGTGACGATTCCCGCCCACACCGTAGGGAGCGATCCCCTGATCGCTCCGCGTTCCGCCATGACTGGACGTCGCATTCCGCCCAGCGCTCCGCGCGGTGCGGCGGCGCGATCAGGGGATCGCGCCCTACGGGATCGGTAGTAATTTTGATACGGGCGACCACACAGGGTCGCCCCTACGAACGTCATCTCGTCGAATCCAAATTTGTCTACACGCGGAGGCCGGTTCGCAAGGAACCGGCCTCCGTTTCTGTTTCGTATTCTGTTGTTTCGTCCGCGCTGTTGTTATCTCACACGAACAAACGGTACAGGAAGCTCACGATCTGGCCCCTGACGCAATCGGCGTCGGGGGAGAAGGCGGTCCCGCTGGCGCCCCGGGCGATCTCCTGTTCCGCCGCCCAGGTCACGGCTCCGGCATACCAGGCTTTGGGATCGACGTCCTCGAAGCCCATGTCCGTCATGCCGATGCCGTACCAGATCAGCACCTGATGCAGCTCCACGAGATCACAGAGCTGCAAAGGCGTCCCCGCCGCGCTGTTCATGATGTCCGCGAAGATGATCATCGCCAGCCACGCCAAGATGGGCAAATCGCCCGCGGAGGTCATGCCGGACGCCAACGCCGCGCTCTGCGTCAACAACAAGGAGAAGATGTTTGTCACCGTGTGGCTGGGCATCCTGGAGCTGAGCAGCGGCAGGCTCGTCTGCGTCAACGCGGGGCATGAATACCCGGTCGTTCGCGGGACGGACGGCGTATTCCGGAAAAAATGAATCTTGAATCGTTGCGGGATCGCGTGTATAATAGTTGATATCTACACGACAGGGGGAATCCGCGTTGTTCAGCATGTCCACCGTCAACCTGATCAACTGCCTGTTTATCGCGGCGGGCTTCGGGATCTGCGGCCTGTGCTTTTTGCAGATCACGGCCTCCGTTCATCTGCGGCGGGAGGTCCGGCGCTACTTCCAGATCTTCTTCGCGCTGATCCTGATCTACAGCTCCACGCACCTGGCCCGGCAGCTCATGGACGGCCTTCCCGGACAGGGCGTGAGGACGGCGCTGAATGCCGTCACCTTCGCGGAGATGCTGGCGGCGGGCTGCATGGCCCACATGATGAGCTTGCTGGTGCTGACCGTCACGAAGCCGGGGGAGCGCGCGCGGGCGCTGACGGGAGCGCTCTTTGCCCTGCTGGGGCTGCATCTGGCGCTCCTGATCGCGGGCGCCTTCGGCGGCTGGATCTACTATTTTGACGGGGGCAACGCCTACCACCGCGGCCCTGCCTATCTGCTCTCGAATCTCGCCCCGCTGGCGATGCTGGTGATCGACGTGGCGCTGCTGCTCCGCTATGGTAAGAGCGTGGACCGCCGCGTCAGAGGCGCGTTCTGGATCTACATGATCGCGCCCATCTCGGCCATCGCGATCCAGAGCGTCACCTACGGCGTCCAGTTCATCATCTTCGCCACCGTCGGCGCAGCGGTCTATATGTTTTCCGTCATCATCCGGAACCAGAACGAGCAGTACGAGAAGCAGCGGATCGAGAGCTCCCGGATCGAGACCGAGCTGACCATGGCCGCGAGCATCCAGGCGGATATCCTTCCGAACACCTATCCCGCGTTCCCGGACCGTCCCGAGATCGACGTGTACGCCACGATGGACCCGGCGAAGGAGGTCGGCGGCGACTTCTACGACTTTTTCCTGATCGACGACGACCACCTGTGCCTGGTGATGGCGGACGTGTCCGGCAAGGGCATCCCCGCCGCGCTGTTCATGATGGCGTCCCGGATCATCCTCGCCAACAACGCCATGCTCGGCAAGAGCCCGGCGCAGATCCTCACCGACGCCAACGCCGCGATCTTCGCCAACAACCGGGAGCGGATGTTCGTCACCGTCTGGCTGGGCATCCTGGAGCTTTCCACGGGAAAGCTCACCGCGGCCAACGCGGGACACGAATACCCCGTGCTCCGGCAGGGGAACGGGCGCTTTGAACTCATCAAGGACAAGCACGGCTTCGTGCTCGGCGGCATGGAGGGCACGCGCTACAAGCAGTACGAATGGCAGCTCACGCCGGGCTCCCGGCTGTTCGTCTATACGGACGGCGTCCCGGAGGCCGCCGACGCGGACAAGCGGCTCTTCGGCAAGGACCGGATGCTCGACGCGCTCAACGCCGACCCCGACGCGACGCCGGAGCAGCTTTTGAAGAACGTCCGCGCAGCCGTGGACGGATTCGTAAAGGACGCGGAGCAGTTCGACGACCTGACGATGCTCTGCGTGGAATACAGAGGAACCAAACAACCATAAAGGAGGGACCCAGATGAACAACAGCCTTACCGTCCGTCTGGAAGGGCGGATCGACTCCAACAATGCCGCGCAGGTCGAGCAGACGATCCTGGCGCAGCTCGCCGGACAGCAGCCAAGCGTCGTAACGCTCGACGCGGCTGATCTGGAATACATCTCCAGCGCCGGTCTGCGCGTGATCCTGCGTCTGAAAAAGACCTACCCCGACCTGCGGATTGTCAACGTCAACTCCGAGGTCTACGAGATCCTGGACATGACCGGCTTCACAGAGATGCTGGAGGTGGAAAAGGCCTACCGCGTCGTCTCCGTCAAGGGCTGTGAGGAGATCGGGCGCGGCGCCAACGGCACGATCTACCGCATCGACCAGGACAACGTCGTCAAGGTCTACAACAACGCCGACGCGCTGGCGGACATCCAGCACGAGCGGGAGGTGGCGAAGCTGGCCCTGATCCTGGGCATCCCCACGGCGATCTCCTACGACGTGGTGAAGGTGGGGGAGAGCTACGGCAGCGTATTCGAGCTGCTCAACGCCCGTTCCTTCGCGAAGATTCTCAAGCAGGAGCCGGAGAAGCTGGACTGGTGCGTGGATGAGTACGTGAAGATGCTCAAGCTGATCCACAGCACGCTCGTCCCCGCGGGCAAGCTCCCGGATATGCGGGAGACCGCCGTCGACTGGGCGCGGTTCCTGCGGGATTACCTGCCGAAGGAGGCGGGGGAGAAGCTCGTCGCGCTCATGGAGGCGGTGCCCCACGACGACCACATGATCCACGGGGACTACCACACGAAGAACCTCGAGCTGCAAAACGACGAGGTCCTGCTGATCGACATGGACACCCTTGCCGTCGGCCACCCGGTCTTTGAGCTGGCCAGCATCTTCAACGCCTTCATCGGCTTCTACGAGCTGGACCCCGAGGGCGTGAAGAAGTTCCAGGGCTTCGATATCGAGACGAGCAAGGCCTTCTGGAAGAAGTCGCTGGCGGCCTATCTGGACACGAGCTGCGAGCTGAAGCTGCGTGAGGTGGAAAACAAGGCCCGCATCGTCGGCTACACCCGCATCATCCGCCGCTCCATCCGCCGCAAGGGCCTGGAGACCGAGGCGGGCCGGGCGCAGATCGCGTTTTGGACGAAGGAGCTGCTGGAGCTGCTCGACCAGACCGACACCCTCACCTTCGACCTCAGCGAGCTGGAGCTGGAGGCCTCCGACGAGAATCTTCCCGCGGTGCAGGAATTCGTGAGCGAGCGTCTGGAGGCCGCGAACTGCCCGAAGAAGGCGCAGATCCAGATCAACGTGGCGGTGGAGGAGATCTTCATCAACATCGCGCACTATGCCTACGCGCCGGACAACGGCAGGGCCTCGGTGCGCGTGGAGGTCAGCGAGGCGCCGATCGCCGTGACCATCACCTTCGTGGACCGCGGCGTGCCCTACGACCCGCTGGCCAAGGCCGACCCGGACGTGAAGCTGTCGGCGAAGGAGCGAGAGATCGGCGGCCTGGGCATCTTCATGACGAAGCAGCTCATGGACGACGTGGCCTACGAGTACCGGAACGGACAGAATATCCTGACGCTGAAAAAGCAGCTCTGATATCGGGTTCGCGCGGGCGTGAAAACGCCCACAAGCCTCTTCTGAAGCTTGTGGGCGTTTGGCTGTCCGTATATAGATCCGTTTACTGCTTTTTGGTCTCCGTCCGGACGAGCACGCCGTTCTGATACACGTACACCGTCTGGCCGCTCTCGATGGTAAAGTCGAAGCGCAGAGCATAGGTGACCAGCGTGCCGGAAAGCTTTCCGTAGTGAACGGTGGTGCGCGGATTCACGTCGTCCTTCGCGTCATATTCCACGAGGGACCCGGCCTTGATCGTGCAAATGAAGTTCGTGCTGTTGTTGTCGTCGCCGCTCTTGCGCAGGTTCGCGTTTTCCGCGACCATCGCGACCTTCACCGCAGAGGTGGTGTTCGTGGGCGCAACGGGCTCCTGGGTCGGCGTCTGCGTCTGCTGCGTGGTCAGGCCGGAGGCCTTGACGATCCCCAGCTCTCCGCGATAGATCCCGCTGACGCCGCGGACGCCCTTGAAGCTGCTCGTGCTGGACGACGGGTTTTCCAGGGCGACGAACTTCGCGCCCTTGGGGATGGTCTGGATCAGACTGCCGTCCGATTTTTCAACGTGCTCCAGGGATTCGGTCGTGTAGCAGATCCAGAAATCCCGCGTGATGGAATTCAGGATATTGCCCCTGATCCCCTGGAACTCGATCTCGGCACGTCCGTTTTTGATCTCGTAGACACGGACGACGTGTCCTTTCGTGATGAGTGAAACACGGTTTCCGTTCTCGTCCAGGAACGAGATCAGATTGCCGGAAGCATCCCGGAAATTGACGCCGTGGGTCACGACGGCTTCATAGCTCGAGTCCGCGAACGCGGGCGCTGCGACCAGCAGAGCCAGGGCCAGGATCACAACCAATGAGACCAGATGCTTCATCGCTGCGTTCTTCATGTTACGTCCTCCCTCCAATATTTCTTGTTTGCAGTCCAGCGTGTGATATTTTTATATTCAAAGTAATATTATCATTTTATTACAAAAAATCAAGAAATTTTTAAAAATTATTTTCTCGCCGGGTCTGTTTTTTTGTTGAATCCGCACATGAGATCAGTTATAATAATCACAATTGCGGCGGTCCAGTTCATGGGATCGGCAGGAATGGGAGACTATGCGACGCTGGTCTGCTGCTTCACGCAGGTCTACCACGTGGAGATCGGCGCCGGATGGCTGGTCATGGCGTTCATCACGGTCACCCTGCTGATGATCGCGATGCCGCCCATTCCGGGCGCGGGCATCATGGTCTGCACCGTGCTCTTCGCGAAGCTCGGGCTTCCGGCCGAGGCGATGGTCATGGCGGCGGCCGCGGACGTGGTGGTAGACTTTCTCGATACGGGCTTCAACGTGCTGCTCCTGCTCCTGCGGCTCGCGGGAGACGCCGGGGCGCTGGGCAAGCTGGACCGCGGCGTTCTGCTGGACGGCGCGGAGACGATGAAAGGATGATGAATGATCATGGAGACGTATGAAAAGACCGGCGTCATCGGCGCGATGGAAGAGGAGGTCGCGGCGCTGAAGGCCGCGATGACGATCGGCTCGACCAGAACGGTCGCGGGCATGGAGTATTTCGAGGGCACGCTTTGCGGGAGGCCCGTCGTGGTGGTACAGTGCGGGATGGGAAAGGTGAACGCGGGCATCTGCGCCGATACTTTGGTGAACCTGTTCGGCGTGAGCCGGGTCGTCAACACCGGCGTGGCGGGGTCCCTGGACAACGCCATCGACGTCGGCGACGTCGTCGTGTCCACCGACGCGGTCCAGCACGACTTCGACGTTTCGCCGATCGGCTTCGCCCGCGGCGAGATCCCCTATACCGGGCTGTACGCCTTTCCCGCGGACGAGAGGCTCCGCGCGCTGGCGGTCCGCGCCGCAGGGAAAGCCGCGCCGGAGGTCCGCGTATTTGAGGGGCGCGTCTGCTCCGGGGACCGGTTCATCGCCTCCCGGGAACAGAAGGAGAAGATCCTGGCGGGCTTCGGCGGGAAGTGCTGTGAGATGGAGGGCGGCGCGATCGCCCAGGCCTGCTTCCTGAACGGAACGCCCTTCGTGATCCTCCGCGCCATTTCGGACAAGGTCGACGGGTCCGCGGGGATATCCTTCGAGCTGTTTAAAGAATCCGCCGCCGCCAGATGCGCGGCCATCGTGCGGGAGATGATCGAAAGCCTGGCGTAAATAATCACCTAGGTTTGAAGGCCGGACCGGCTGACGGTCCGGCCTTATTCAATTTACCCAATTAAAGCGAGGGGGACGGCGGAAAAATACAGCAAATTATATGAAACCCCGTTGCATTTTCCGACTCATATTGCTATAATCATAACGCAGTCCCGGTATCGGGGCGCGAAAAAGAAGCAAAAGGAGCAGGGATATATGGTCGGACTCAAGAGATTGGTGGTCGAGCCGCTCTGGTGCAAGGGCTGCGGGATCTGCGCGGCCTTCTGCCCCAGAGGGGTCCTGGAGATCGAAAAGGGCAAGGTCCGCGTCGCCGCGCTGGAGCGCTGCGTGTTCTGCGGCCAGTGCGAGCTGCGCTGCCCGGACTACGCGATCTATCTCGTGAACGATGAGGAATAAGGAGGCTCAGACATGGCTAAGGCAGTATTGATGCAGGGCAACGAGGCCGCCGTCGAGGGGGCCCTCGCCGCCGGGATGCGCTTCTTCGCGGGCTATCCCATCACGCCGTCCACGGAGATCGCGGAAAAATGCGCCCTGCGGCTCCCCCAGGTGGGCGGGAAGTTCATCCAGATGGAGGACGAGCTTTCCTCCATGGCCGCCATCCTCGGGGCCTCCGCCGCGGGCTACAAGACCATGACCGCCACCTCGGGACCCGGCTTCTCCCTGATGCAGGAGAACCTGGGCTACGGCATGATGGCGGAGATCCCCTGCGTGATCGTGAACGTCCAGCGCGCCGGCCCCTCCACCGGCCTGCCCACCAGTCCCTCCCAGGGCGATTACATGCAGGCCCGCTGGGGCACCCACGGCGACCATCCCGTGATCGCGTTCTCGCCGTCCTCGGTGCTGGAGACCTATACGCTGATTATCCGCGCCTTCAACCTCTCGGAGAAGTACCGCACGCCGGTGATCTTCCTGATGGACGAGATCGTGGGACACATGCGCGAGGGCGTGGTCCTGCCCGACCCGAACAAGCTGAAGATCAACCCGCGCAAGACCAGCTTCCACGACGGCGCGCACAAGAAGTGCTACTACGTCCCGGAGGGGGCCTTCGTGCCCTCCATGAAGCCCTTCGGCCAGGGCGAGCGCTACAACGTCACCGGCCTGGTCCACGACGAATCCGGCTTCCCGGTCAATAACAGCGCGATCGCGGACAAGCTGATATCCCGCCTGCTGAGCAAGATCGACGACCACGTGGACGACATCGTGCGCGTGGAGGAATACCAGATGGAGGACGCCGACACCGCGATCGTCTGCTTCGGCGGCACGGCCCGCGCCGCGATGGACGCCATCGAGGCCGCGCGGGCGCAGGGCATGCGCGTCGGCATGTTCCGGCCCATCACGGTATGGCCCTTCCCGGAAAAGCCGCTGAAGGCCCGCCTGCCGCAGCTCAAGCGCATCCTGATGGTCGAGCACAACCACGGCCAGATGCTGCTGGAGGTCCGGCGCGCGGTGTCCGGCGCGGTGCCGGTGGACTTCCTGGGGCGCATCGACGGCACCGTGATCTCCCCGGCGGAGATCCTGGCGAACCTGAACGAGAAGGAGGCGAATTGAAATGCCCAGCGATCTGATCCATGAATATATGCGCATCGACCACCTGCCGCAGATCTGGTGCGCCGGCTGCGGCAACGGCGTCATCATGCGGGACGTGGCGGTGGCCATCGACCAGCTTTTGAAGGACGAGGAATACGACTTCGACCGGGACGACTTCGTGATCGTCTCCGGCATTGGCTGTTCCTCCCGCGCCGCGGGCTATCTGGACTTCAACTCCATCCACACCACTCACGGCCGCGCCATCGCCTTCGCGACGGGCATCAAGTTCGCAAATCCCAAGCTGAAGGTGATCGTGCTCACCGGCGACGGCGACTGCTCCGCGATCGGCGGCAACCACCTGATCCACGCGGCCCGGCGGAACCTGGGCCTGACCGTGATCTGCTTCAACAACCACATCTACGGCATGACCGGCGGCCAGTATTCGCCCACCACGCCCAACGGCGACGTGGCGGCCACCGCGCCCTACGGCAACGTGGACCGGCCCTTCGACATCGCGCTCCTCGCCACCGGCGCGGGAGCCTCCTTCTCCGCCCGCGGCGACGTGTTCCACGCCCGCGAGACCACCGAGATCATCCGCAAGGCGATTCTGCACGACGGCTTCTCCCTGGTGGACGTGTACTCCATCTGCCCCACCAGCTACGGCCGCCAGAACCACAAGGGCAGCGCGGTGGACATGCTGCAATGGCAGAAGGAGAACCTGATCCCCACCGCCCAGTTCCACGCCATGAGCGAGCAGGCCCGGGCGGGCAAAAAGGAGATCGGCATCCTGGCCTTCAACGACTATCCCGAGTACACCGACGAATACGCGAAGGTGATCGAGGCCTGCCGGAAGCAGACAGGCGGGAAGGGGAGGAACTGAGTATGGGAAATCGCTATGAGATGCGGCTCGCCGGCTCCGGCGGGCAGGGCGTCATTCTGGCCAGCGTGATTTTGGCCGAGGCCGCGGTGGACAGCGGCGTGACCGTGATCCAGTCCCAGTCCTACGGGCCGGAGGCCCGGGGCGGCGTCTGCCGGGCGGAGCTGGTGCTCAGCCGCGGGACGCTCTGGTTCCCCAAGGTGACGCGGCCCGATTTTCTGTTGGCCTTGACCCAGGCCTCCCTGGACAAGTACGGCAGGGAGCTCGCGGAGGGAGCAATCGTCATGGTGGACGACAGCCTGACGGTCCCGGAATGGCTGGAGGGCGCAAGGCTCGTTCCGCTCCCGATCCTGGGGACCGCGCGGGACGCCGTCGGCAAGCTCTTCACCGCGAACGTCGTGGCCGTCGGCGCGATCAACGCCCTGCTGGGGCTCTTTGACGAAAAGGCCCTGCTGGAGGGCGCGATGCGCCGCCTGCCCGCCGGCTCCGAGGAGATCAACAAGTCTGCCCTGGCCGCGGGCGCGGCGCTGGTCTCGCCCGAGCTGGCCGCCGCCTTCGCGCAGAAGATCGGCTGAAAGCTGAATAAAGAAGGAACGCCGTCCGGTTCGGGCGGCGTTCCTGTTTGTATTGGATCATTTCTCTTTTTTCTTCCAGAGCTTCCCCGTCGCCTTGAACAGCAGGGGATACACGCCGATCACGAGGAAGATCACGGCCGCGTAGCGCAGCGTGCGGATCAGCATCGGCGCGAAGCCGGCGCCGTTCAGCAGCTCCTTCGGGAAGGGGAGCTTCAAAACCTCGTTCAGCCCGAAGTAGAGCGCCGCGCCGCCGACGGTGCGGAGGATGCAGCGCAGGATGTTGGAGGTGTTCTCAAACTTCACGAAGCGCTCCTCGAAGGGCTCCGCGAGCATGAAGCCCAGCAGCATGCCGATGGAGGTGAAATAGTCGTTGCTGGTGCAGTAGAAGCAGCCCGGTACGGAGATGAGCAGCAGCACCGCGTAGAACAGCCAGCGGTTTTTGATCTTGCGGCGCAGCCAGGGGACCAGCGCCACGATCAGCGCGCCCATGAGCCAGCCGCAGAGCACGTCCGTGGGGAAGTGGGCCCCGACGAAGACCCGGGAGAAGCCCACCAGCAGACACAGCACGACGGCCATGACCCACAGCCAGTGCCGTTTTTTCTCGTGGGCGGCCAGGGAACCGTAGACTACCGCGGCATTGGCGGAATGTCCGCTGGGGAAGGAATAGCCCTGGGCCGCCACGTCCATCGCGTCCGCGCCCTCGTCGATGAGACGGAGCAGCTTCACGTTGTAGCCGGGGACGAAATAGGGCCGGAGCCGCAGGACCAGATTCTTGATCATCGGGTTCCAGACGTTGACGACCAGCACGTTCAGACCGATGTACTTGCCGAATTCCTTGTTCAGCCCCCAGTAGAAAAAGCCCATGATGGCGACCATCAAAAGCTGCTCGCCGAAGGCGGACAGGTTGCTGAGGATCCAGAACCCGGCGCCGCTGCTGCCGATGCTGGCCTGGAGCCACTCCATCAGCCGCATTTCCCAGTCGAAATAAAAGATCGAACCGACTGCCTCCGTCATCGTGAAAGCCCCCTTTTTGTACGCGCTTTTCAATTTGACATATTATAAACGAAAAGGCGAAAAAAGTAAATAGGAAAAACAAAATGAGCCCCGCAAATTGCGGCGCAGGGCTTGCAATTCGAGCGCATCCTGTATATACTGACTACGTTATAAAGAACCCTTACATGGAAAGGAAGGCAGAGCATGAAGACTGGAAAGCTGAGACTCAGCAGCCGGGAGCTCGGTATGACGGAGGCCCTGGTGCTGACCGAGCGCATCGGCTCTGAGGCCGGGCTGGAACGAAAGCAGGTCCTGCACCTTCGTCTGCTGGCGGAGGAGCTCTTCGGGATGCTGCGCGGCATCGCGGGCGAGGTCGAGGCGGACTACTGGCTGAGCGCGGAGGGGCGGCGCTTTGAGCTGCACATGCGCGCCCAGGTGGACCTGACGGACGAGATGCGCCGCCAGCTCCTGGCTGCCTCCTCCAGCGGCGAGAACGCCGCTGCCCGGGGCGTGATGGGGAAGCTGCGCGTGATGATCGCGGAGACCCTGTTCTCCAGGTCCGCCAAGCAGGACCTGGGCCTGGGCCTGTCGCTGGGGATGATGGACATGGCCAGCGCCACGGGCAACAGCGCCGATTCCGGCCAGTATCTCTGGACGCTGAACCAGTACCGGGACGAGGTCGAACGGCTCAGCAAAGAGGACCGGCGGGCGACGGAGGCCTGGGACGAGCTGGAAAAGTCCATCGTCGCCAACGTCGCCGACGACGTGCGCGTCAGCATCCTCGGCTCCGCCGTGGAGATCGCCGTCTATAAGACGTTCTGAGGGATTTTTTATTCTTTTCGGGCCCGCCGCGGCGCGAACGCCGCGGCGGGCTTTTATCTGACTGATAAGGGAGGTGGACCCATGCCGGAACAGGATGCCCGGACCCGGCTGCTGCTGGGGGACGCCGCGGTGGAGCGGCTGAGAGCTTCCCGCGTGGCGGTTTTCGGGCTGGGCGGCGTGGGCTCCTACGTCGTCGAGGCCCTGGCCCGGGCAGGCGTCGGGGCGCTGGACCTCATCGACAGCGACGTGGTTGCGGAGAGCAATCTCAACCGCCAGTTGATCGCCACCCGCTCCACGCTCGGTCTGCCGAAGGTGGAGGCTGCCGCGGCGCGGGTGCGGGACATCGACCCGACGATCCGCGTCACGGCACGGCGCTGCTTCTATCTGCCGGAGACGGCGGGGGACTTCGACTTCCGGGACTATGACTATATCGTGGACGCCATCGACACCGTGACCGGCAAGCTGCGCCTCGTCGAGGACGCGCGGGCCGCCGGGACGCCAATTATATGCGCCATGGGGACCGGAAACAAGCTGGACCCCTCCCGGCTCCGGGCCGCGGACATTTCCCAGACGCGCATCTGCCCCCTGGCGCGGGTGATGCGCAAGGAGCTGCGCAAGCGGGGGATCGAGCATCTGCGGGTGGTCTACTCCGAGGAGGAGCCGCGGGAGGGGGGCGCGCCGGAAACGGACAACGGACGCCGCTGCACCCCCGGCAGCGCGGCCTTCGTGCCCGGCGCGGCGGGCCTGCTGCTGGCGGCGGAGGTCGTGAAGGACCTGACCGCGGAAGCGAGAGGGGAGGGACCGCAATGCCAAAGGCCCTGATCGCCATGAGCGGCGGCGTGGATTCCGCCGTCGCCGCCCTGCTGACCCAGCGGGCGGGCTATGACTGTATCGGCTGCACGATGAAGCTCTACGACAACGCCGACGACGCCGCGCGGGAGCGGAGCTGCTGTGCCCTGGACGACGCGGAGGACGCCCGCAGCGTGGCCTTCCGCCTGGGCATCCCGCATTTCGTGTTCAACTATACCGAGCGCTTCCGCCGGGAGGTCATCGGGGATTTCGTGGACTGCTACCGCCGGGGCCGGACGCCGAACCCCTGCGTGGAGTGCAACCGGCACCTGAAATTCGGCGCGCTGCTGGAGCGGGCGGCGGAGCTGGGCTGCGACTGCGTCGTGACCGGGCATTACGCGCGGATCGGGGAACGGGACGGGAGATTCTTTCTAAAGAAAGGCCTCGACCCGGCGAAGGACCAGAGCTACGTGCTGTCCATGCTCACGCAGGAACAGTTGGCCCATATCCGCTTTCCGCTGGGGGAGCTGACGAAGGCCGAGGTCCGCGCGATCGCGGAGGCGGAAGGCTTCCGCAACGCCCACAAGTCCGAGAGCCAGGATATCTGCTTCGTCCCCGACGGGGACTATGCCCGCGTGATCGAAGCGTTGACCGGAGAGCCCAGCAAGCCGGGGAATTATGTCAACCAGAATGGACAGGTCATCGGGCGGCACCAGGGCCTGATCCGCTACACGATCGGCCAGCACCGGGGCCTGGGCCTGGGGACCCACGAGCGGCTCTGCGTCCTCGCGCTGGATCCGGAGAAAAACACCGTGACCCTCGGCCCGGAAGCGGCGCTTTACAAAAGCGAACTGACGGCCTCCGGCGTTTCCTGGGTCTCCGGCGAGACGCCGGGGGAGCCGCTGCGCTGCGCGGTCAAGACCCGCTACCGCCAGCGGGAGCAGGCGGCGACGGCGATCCCCACCGGACCCGATACGCTGCGGGTGGTCTTTGACGCGCCGCAGCGGGCCATCACCCCCGGCCAGACCGTAGTCCTTTACGAAGGCGACACGGTCCTCGGCGGGGGAGTCATAGAGGGATAGGAGAATGAAATGACGCAATACAACGTGACGGGCATGAGCTGCGCGGCCTGCTCCGCCCGTGTGGAAAAGGCGGTCTCCGCCGTACCCGGCGTGGAGAGCTGCGCGGTGAGCCTGCTGACGAACTCCATGGGCGTGGAAGGCAGCGCCGCGCCGGAGGCCGTGATCGCCGCGGTCACCGGGGCGGGCTACGGCGCGTCGGTGAAGGGCGCGGAGGGCTCGAAAGCCGCCGCCGCGCCGGACGACGCGCTGGTTGACACGGAGACGCCGAAGCTGCTTCGCCGCCTGATCGTCTCCGCGGCCTTTCTGCTGGTGTTGATGTACGTGTCGATGGGGCACATGATGTGGGGCTGGCCCCTGCCGAAATTCCTGGACGGCAACCACGTCGCCATGGGCCTGACCGAGCTGCTGTTGGCGGCCATCGTCATGGTCATCAACCAGCGCTTCTTCATCAGCGGCTTTCGGGCCCTCGCCCACCGTGCCCCGAATATGGACACGCTGGTGTCCCTCGGCTCCGCCGCCAGCTTCGTCTGGAGCGTCGCGGCCCTGTTCGCGATGACCGGCGCCCAGCTCCGCGGCGACGCGGCGGCGGTGATGGACTGGATGGAGCAGTTCTATTTCGAGTCCGCGGCGATGATCCTGACCCTCATTACGGTCGGGAAAACGCTCGAGGCAAGAAGTAAAGGAAAGACCACCGACGCGCTGAAAAGCCTGATGAAGCTCGCGCCCGAGACCGCGACCGTGGTCCGGGACGGCGCGGAGCGCGTCGTTCCCGTAGCCGAGGTCCGGCTGGGAGAGGTATTCGTGCTGCGGCCCGGCGAGTGCGTCCCGGTGGACGGGACCGTGCTGGAGGGCGGCGGCGCGGTGGACGAATCCGCCCTGACCGGCGAGAGCATCCCGGTGGACAAGGCCCCGGGCGACGGCGTTTCCGCGGGCACCGTGAACCAGTCCGGCTTTCTCCGCTGCGTCTCCACGCGGGTGGGGGAGGACACCACGCTCCGCCAGATCATCCGCCTGGTCTCCGACGCCGCCGCGACGAAAGCGCCCATCGCCCGCATCGCGGACAAGGTTTCCGGCGTGTTCGTCCCCGTTGTGATCGGCATCGCGCTCGTGACCTTTATCGTCTGGCTGCTGCTGGGCCGGGAGACGGGCTGGGCGCTGGCCCGCGGGATCAGCGTGCTGGTGATCTCCTGTCCCTGCGCCCTCGGTCTCGCCACGCCCGTGGCGATCATGGTGGGCTCCGGCGTCGGCGCGCGGAACGGCGTGCTGTTCAAGACCGCCGCCGGCCTGGAACAGGCGGGCAAGATCAGACTGATCGCGCTGGACAAGACCGGTACCATTACGGAGGGACAGCCGAGGGTCACGGACGTGCTCCCCGCGGCGGGCGTCAGCGAGCAGGAATTGCTCCGCGCTGCGCTGGCCTTGGAAACGCCGAGCGAGCATCCGCTGGCGAAGGCCGTCGTGAACTACTGCAAGGAACGCGGAATGTCGGCGGAAGCGGTGACGGAGTTCCGCGCGTTGACCGGCTCCGGCGTGACAGCGAAATGGCAGGACCGTGAGCTGCTGGGCGGCAACGCAAAGACCGCTTCGGAACACGCAAGCTTGGAAAAAACGATCCTGGATCGGGCCGACGCACTCTCCGGCGAAGGCAAGACCCCGCTGTTCTTCCTGCGCGACGGGCGTCTGCTGGGCCTGATCGCCGTGGCGGATACCTTAAAAGCCGACTCCGCGGAGGCCATCCGGGAGCTGAAGGCCCTCGGCCTCACGGTCGTGATGCTGACCGGCGACAACGAGCGCACTGCCCAGGCCATCGGTCGCGCGGCGGGCGTGGACCGGGTGATCGCGGGCGTCCTGCCGGAGGGCAAGGAGGCCGTGATCCGGGAGCTGAGTAAAGAGGGCGCGGTCTGCATGGTGGGCGACGGCGTGAACGACGCGCCCGCCCTGACCCGCGCCGACCTCGGCATGGCCATCGGCGCGGGCACCGACGTCGCGATCGACGCGGCGGACGTGGTGCTGATGCGCTCCAGCCTGCGGGACGTGGCCCTTGCGATCCGGCTCAGCCGCGCGACGCTGCGGAACATCCATCAGAACCTGTTCTGGGCATTCTTCTACAACGTGATCGGCATCCCGATCGCAGCGGGGGCTCTGATCCCGCTGGGGATCACCCTGAGCCCGATGCTGGGCGCGGCGGCCATGAGCCTCAGCAGCTTCTGCGTCGTGACGAACGCGCTGCGGCTGAATCTGTTCCGCGTGAAAAACAAAACCGAGAATGAACAAACCGTTCAAAATATCCAAACCGAAAAGGAGGAAAACAACATGAGCTGCAAGCTGTCCATTGAGGGAATGATGTGCCCCCACTGCGAAGCCCACGTCAAGAACGCTCTGAACGCAGTCCCCGGCGTCGAGGTCCTGCAAATCAGCCACCAGACCAACAGCGCGGAGATCAAGCGCGCGGCGGACGTGACGGACGAGGCTCTCAGCGAAGCCGTCAAGAACGCGGGCTACACCTTGACAGGCGTGAACTAAGGTCTTGCATTTTCCCACGAATCCGTTATAATGATTCCGCACTATCAACAAGGAGGTAATCCCATGTTTCAGGTAACCAAGGATACGATCATCGCCGAGGTCATGATGAATGCGCCGGAGTCCGCTCCGCTGTTCCAGGCCATCGGAATGCACTGCCTCGGCTGCGCGATGGCGACGGGCGAGAGCGTGGAGCAGGCCTGCATGGCGCACGGCGTGGACGCCGACGCCTTCCTGAAGAAGCTGAACGAGTTCCTGGCCCAGGGCTGAGAACGACAACAAGCGCAGCGGAGCGACTGAAAGCTCCGCTGCGCTTGCATGGAGGACGAATGAATGAGCATCCGACTGTCGCCGCGTCTGCGGGCGCTGGCTGACTTCATCCCCGCGGGCGCGGTCCCGGTGGACGTGGGCACCGACCACGCCTATCTGCCGGTCTGGCTGCTGCAGGAGGGCGTCTGTGAGCGTGCCTACGCCACCGACCTGCGGCCCGGCCCCCTTGCGCGGGCCCGGGCGGGCGCGGAGGAACACGGCGTGGCGGAGCGCCTGACCCTGTTCCTCTGCGACGGGCTGGCGCTTTGTCCGCCGGAGGCGGTGGACACGGTGGTGCTGGCGGGCATGGGCGGCGAAACGATCCTGGGTATCCTGGACCGCTCCCCCTGGGCGCTGGACCGGCGGCTCGTCATCCAGGCCCAGACCAAGCTGCCGGAGCTCCGCGCGGCTTTAGTCGAAAGGGGACTTGCCATTCAAGACGCGGCCCTCGCGGACGACGCCGGGCGGCTCTATCTGATCTGGCTGGTCGGCAGGGGACCGGGGGACCCGGAGGCCGCGGTGGACGCGCCGTTATTGGAAAAGCGCGATCCCCTTTTAAAACCCTGGCTGGCGGAGCAGATCAAACGCGCGTCGAAGCAGCTTCACGGGCTGGAATCGGCCCGCGCGGTGGACGGGGAGGCCGTCGCCGCGCTGCGCCGGGAGCTGACACGGCTGCGGGCGCTGCAAAGGGAGGTATTGCAATGGTAAGAGTACGGGACGTGCTGCGCTGCATGGACGAGGCGGCGCCCTTCTATATGAAGATGGACTTTGACAACATCGGCCTGATGGTGGGCGACCCGTCCCATCCGGTCACGCGCGTGCTGGTGGCCCTGGACGCGACGGAATCCGTGATCGCGGAGGCGGAGGCCTTCGGCGCGGAGCTGATCGTCACGCACCACCCGCTGATCTTCCACCCGTTGAAGGCCGTCAGCGCGGCGGACGGCGTGGGGCGGCGGGTCATGCGCCTGGTCCGCTCCGATACGGCGGTCATGAGCTTCCACACGAATCTGGACAGCGCCGTGGGGGGCGTCAACGACGCGCTGATGGAGGTGCTGGGAGGCCGCGTCACCGGGCTGCTGGCTCCCCATGGGATCCACCCGGACGGGACGCCCTACGGGATCGCCCGGCTCGGCGAGCTGCCGGAGGCGCTGAGCGTCGAGGCCTTTTTGGAGCGCGTCCGCAAGGCCTTGAACTGCGCCGGACTGCGCTACGTGGCGGGGGACCGCCCGATCCGAAAGATCGCCTGCTGCGGCGGCGCGGGCGGCGGCGAGCTGGGGGAGGTCCTGGCCGCGGGCTGTGACGCCTACGTGACCGCGGATCTGAAATACGACCAGTATCTCAGCGCCCAGGAGGACGGATTGACCCTGATCGACGCGGACCACTTCTGCACGGAAAACGTCGTAGTCCCGAAGCTGCGGGAGCTGCTGGCAAAGCGCTTCCCGGAGCTGGAGGTCCGCGTCGCGGAGAGCCTTGCGCAGACCGTGAGAGCGTATCCGTGAAGGTTTTTGGAATTTGGTTGACTTTTCCGCCGCATTTGATATAATGATATTGTTACACAAGCACCACCATATTACAAAACTTGCAAAGGAGAACGACTATGAAGAAATGGGTCTGCACCGTCTGCGGTTACGTCTATGAGGGCGAGAATCCTCCCGCCGAGTGCCCGATCTGCCACGCGCCTGCCGAGAAGTTCCAGGCTCAGGCCGCGAAGAAGTGGGTCTGCACCGTCTGCGGCTACATCCACGAGGGCGAGAATCCCCCCGCCGAGTGCCCGGTCTGCCACGCCCCCGCCGAGAAGTTCAACCTGCTGGCCAGCGAGAGAAAGCTGGCTGCCGAGCACGTGTACGGCATCTATGACGCCACCGTGAAGAACAACCCCGACATCGACGAGGAGACCAAGAAGTACATCCTTGACAGCCTCCGCTCCATGTTCAACGGCGAGTGCAGCGAGGTCGGCATGTATCTGTGCATGGCCCGCATCGCGACCCGCGAGGGCTATCCCGAGGTCGCCGCTTACTGGGAGAAGGCCGCCTGGGAGGAGGCCGAGCACGCCGCCATCTTCGCCGAGCTGCTGGGCACCGAGCTGGAGCCGAGCATGACCGCCAGCACCAAGAAGAATCTGGAATGGCGCGTGGAAGCCGAGTTCGGCGCCACCCAGGGCAGATTCGATCTGGCCGCCTGCGCCAAGAAGAACAACCTCGACGCCATCCATGACATCGTACATGAGATCGGCCGCGACGAGGCCAGACATTGCAAGGGCTTTGCCGGCCTGCTGAACCGCCTGTTCAAGTAATCCGTTGGACCTGGGCCTGCCGGACCTGGACGGCATGGAGATCATCCAGACCGTCCGGAGCTGGAGCGAGACGCCCATCATCGTGATCAGCGCCCGCAGCGAGGACGCCGACAAGATCGCGGCGCTGGACGCGGGGGCGGACGATTATCTGACGAAGCCCTTCTCCGTTGAAGAATTGCTGGCAAGGCTGCGGGTGGTGCAGCGCCTCCTGGCCCGGGCGGGCGCGGAGGCCGCCGCCCCGGTCTTTGTCAACGGTCCTCTGGAGATCGACTTTGAGGCTGGGACCGTCCGGCGCGCGGGCACGGAGATCGCCCTGACCGTGGGGGAGTACAAGCTGCTCTGTCTGTTTGCGAGGCACGTGGGCCGGGTCCTGACCCATACCTATATCACCGATCAGATCTGGGGCAACAGCCTGGAGACCGACGTCGCCACGCTCCGGGTCTTCATGGCCTCGCTGCGGAAAAAACTGGAAACCGACCCGGCGAAGCCGAAGCTGTTCCAGACCCACGTGGGGATCGGTTACCGGATGAACCGGCTTTAAAAATTTTTCATCCCTGGTCCCGCCAACGGCGGGACCCGGGATGAAATTCTTATTGCTCCGCGATATACCGCGCGACGTGGATGCCGCTGGCGGAGGCGTGGGAGAGGGAATGGGTGATGCCGGAGCAGTCGCCGATCACAAACAGGCCCTCGTGGCAGGTCTGCAGGTGCTCGTCGAGCGCGACCTCCATGTTGTAGAACTTGACCTCGACGCCGTAGAGCAGGGTGTCCATCGTCGCGGTGCCGGGGGCGATCTTGTCCAGGGCGTAGAGCATTTCGATGATGCCGTCCAGGATGCGCTTCGGGATCACCAGGCTCAGATCGCCGGGGGTGGCGGAGAGGGTCGGCGTCGTGAAGCAGTCGCGGATGCGGGCGGCGTTGCTGCGGCGGCCCTGGATCAGGTCTCCGAAGCGCTGGACGATGACGCCGCCGCCCAGCATGTTGCTGAGCCGCGCGATGCTCTCGCCGTAGCCGTTGGAGTCCTTGAAGGGCTCGGAGAAGTGCTTCGCCACCAGCAGCGCGAAGTTCGTGTTTTCGGTCTGCAGGGCCGGGTCCTCGTAGCTGTGACCGTTGACCGTGACGATGCCGTTGGTGTTCTCGTGGACCACCGCGCCCCGGGGGTTCATGCAGAAGGTCCGCACCAGGTCGCCGTATTTTTCGGTCCGGTAGACGATCTTACTCTCATAGAGCTCGTCGGTCAGGTGGGAAAAGACCTCCCAGGGCAGCTCGACCCGGACGCCGATATCCACGCGATTGCTGTGGGTGTCGATCTTCATGTCCTCGCAGACGCTCTGCATCCACTTGCTGCCGCTGCGCCCGGCGGAGATGATGCAGCGCTTCGCCTCGAATTGCTCCGTTCCGGCGGTGACCCGGTAGCCGCCGTCCAGCTTTTCCACCCGGCTAACCGGGGTATCGAAGCGGAACTCCACGCGCTGGGACAGCTCGTTGTAGAGGTTTTCCAGCACCACGTAGTTGATATCGGTGCCCAGGTGCCGTACGCTGGCGTCCAGCAGGTGCAATCCGTAGCGCAGGCACTCCTTTTTCAGATGGGAGTTGGCGGTGGTGTAGAGCTTTGTGTCCTGCCCGCCGTGGGAGACGTTGATCGTGTCCACGTAGCGCATCAGGTCCAGGGCCCGTTCCTTGCCGATCAGCTCGTGCAGGGTGCCGCCGAACTCGTTCGTGATGTTGTACTTGCCGTCGGAGAAGGCCCCGGCCCCGCCGAAGCCGTTCATGATCGAGCAGGGCGAGCAGCCGATGCAGCCCTTCACCTTCACCCCGTCGATCGGGCAGCGCCGCCGCGGCAGCGGATGCCCCGCCTCCAAAACCAGTATTTTCAGCTCCGGCGCCAGCTTCGTCAGCTCATAGGCGGAGAAGATCCCGCCGGGGCCGGCGCCGATAATGAGTACGTCGTAGATCATATTGCTTACCTCAGTAAATAGGGATAAGGGATAAGGGATAAGGGGCTAGGGATTAGGGATCAGGAAAAAGTAAACGGAACAAAACGACTGACGACAGTTTAGAAAACCTTTTCCCTTATCCCTTATCCCTTTTCCCTAAGATTGATACTCAAACTCTAAATCATAAATCCCAACCGTATCGCCGTCCCGGATTCCCAGCTCCTCCAGCCGCGTAAAGACGCCCGCCTCGCGGAGGACGCGGTCGAAGTAGATGCGGCCCTCGTAGTCGCCGAGGTTGACGCGGGAGAGCAGGCTTTGCAGCCAGGGACCCTCGACGGACCAGTAGTCCGCGTCCAGCTTCCGGTATTCCAGCTCGCCGCTGGTGTCCACCGTGGGCAGCGGAGCCACGTAGTCCGGCTCGTAGCGGAGGATCGGCGGCAGCTCCGCCAGCTCGCCCGCGGCGGCCAGCATCAGCTCCCGCGTGCCCTGCTGCGTCGCGGCGCTCAGCTCGAAGAAGCGGTAGCCCAGCTTTTCCACGTGGGCTTTCAGGCGCTCGATGGGCGCCCGGTCCTCAGGGGAGAGCAGGTCACACTTGTTCGCCACGACGAGCTGCGGACGCTCGGCCAGGGCCTCGGAATAGCGGCGCAGCTCCGTGTTGATCGTCTCGAAGTCTTCCACCGGGTCCCGGCCCTCGCTGCCCGACACGTCCACCAGGTGGATCAGCAGCCGGCAGCGGTCGATGTGCCGCAGAAAGTCGTGGCCCAGGCCCGCGCCCTCGCTGGCCCCCTCGATGATGCCGGGGATGTCCGCCATCACGAAGCTGACGCCCTCCTTCACGTAGACCACGCCCAGGTTCGGGAACAGAGTCGTGAAGTGGTAGTTCGCGATCTTCGGGTGCGCCTTGCTGACCACGGAGAGCAGGGTAGACTTTCCCACGTTCGGGAAGCCCACCAGCCCCACGTCCGCCAGCAGCTTCAGTTCCAGCACGACCTCCCGGTCCTCGCCGGGCAGGCCCGGCTTCGCGAAGCGGGGGACCTGGCGGGTCGGCGTGGCGAAGTGCTGGTTGCCCCAGCCGCCCTTGCCGCCCTTCGCGACGACGAAGGGCTCGTCGCCGCTCATGTCGTGGAGGATGCCGCCGGTGGCCTTGTCCCGGATCAGCGTCCCGCGGGGGACCTTGATCGTCAGGCTCTCGCCGTCCTTGCCGGAGCAGCGCCGCCCGTTGCCGTTCATGCCGTTGCCCGCGACGTACTTCCGCTTGTAGCGGAAGTCCATCAGCGTGCTCATGTGGTCGTCCACCGTGACGATCACGTCGCCGCCGCGTCCGCCGTCGCCGCCGTCGGGACCGACCGCGGCCACGTATTTTTCTCTGTGGAAGGCCACGGCCCCGTCGCCGCCGCGCCCGGCTGCGACACGGATCGTCGCCTTGTCAATAAAGGATGAAGCCATGGGCCGTCCCTCCTTATCTGTGGATATAGAGCCGCGTGGGCTCCGGCTCGCCGTCGCCCCGGGCCATGCAGTAGAACTCCCAGCCGTAACGCTCATAAAAGCCCGTGTGGTCGGTGACGAGGTAGACGGGGGAGATGCCCTTAGCTCTCAAATCCTTCACCGCCAGGTCCAGCAGCCGCCCGGCGACGCCCAGACCGCGACGGTCGGCCTCGGTGTAGACCGCGCAGACGTTCGGGCTCAGGTCCTTCCGGTCATGGAAGTCGTTCTCGATCACGCCCAGCCCGCCTACGATCCGATCTCCGTCCAGGCAGAGATACCAACCGTATTCGGTCTCGCCCTTGAGATAGGCGTCCATGCACTCCAGATATGCCTCTCTGGGCACGCCCCACTTGTCGTGGAACCAGTCCGCCGCGGCGTCCTTCAATTCGGGGCGCTCCCGCAGCGCGAGGAAGCGGAGCTGCCGGGCGGGGGCCTCGGAGCGCAGGTCATAGCGGAAGACGCAGACGCGCTCCAAGCCGTGTTCCCGCATGTCGTTGTTCTCCGGCAGCTCCACGGTTTCCAGCAGCTCGCCGCCCAGCCGTTCGCAGGTGCGGCGGGAGGGGAGATTGTCTGGCCTGCAGGTGATGTAGACATGGTCCATGCCGTGTGCCCGCGCCAGCCGGAACAGGATGCGGCAGGCCGCCTCCGCGTAGTGATGTCCCCGGTGGGCCTCGTCGATCCCGTAGCCGATGTGCCCGCCATAGTAGACCCGGCGGATGTAACCGACGCGAAGCGTGCATTCCCCGAGCCGTTCCCCCTGCCGCGTGCAGATGTCAAAATGATAGCAAGGCACCTTCTGCCGTTCCGGCGGCGCGTCCGTGACGGCGTCGGAAAAGCGGGTCAGGACCAGCATCAGCTCGTCGGAGCTGAGCAGAGAAGTATCGGAAAACATGATTAGTACCTCCATATACCGTCACGGAAAACCGCGCCGGTCCCCGATTGTCATTGCGAACCAGTGCCGCAGCACTGGTGTGGCGATCCCATCCTTACGCAGTTCCCCGGTGCGGGATTCCCACGCCAGTCTGCGGACTGGCTCGGAATGACAGCATAATCAACGCCGTGAAAAAATCCCGGACGGCTTCGTCCGGGATTTTTGTCATCTTCGTTTACTGCGCGAGCTCGTAGACAGAGACCTGCTTGCGGTCCTTGCCCAGACGCTCGAACTTCACGGTGCCGTCCACAAGGGCGAACAGCGTGTCGTCCTTCCCCTTGCCCACGTTGGTGCCGGGGTGGATCTTGGTGCCGCGCTGTCTGACGAGGATGTTGCCGGCCAGGACGAACTGACCGTCGGCTCTCTTGGGTCCAAGACGCTTCGACTCACTGTCGCGGCCATTCTTGGTGGAACCCATACCTTTTTTATGTGCCATAGTGCTTTACACCTCCTGTGTCAAAAATAAACGCGGATCAAATTAAGCGTTGATGGTCTCGATGGTGACCTTGGTATAGGGCTGTCTGTGGCCCTGGGTACGGCGATAGCCCTTCTTGGGCTTCATCTTGTAGACGCGGACCTTCTTGCCCTTGCCGTTCTTCTCGACCTTGGCGGTCACGGTAGCGCCGGAGAGAACGGGAGCGCCAAAGCTGGCGGTCTCGCCGTCCACGACGGCCAGGACCTGGTCGAAGGTGACACTGTCGCCGGCCTCGACGTCCAGCTTCTCGATGAAGAGAACGTCGCCCTCGGCAACACGGTACTGCTTGCCACCGGTCACGATGATCGCGGTTTTGCTCATAGCTGTTGCACCTGCCTTTCTTTCGCAGACTCGCTTTAGAGGCGGTTTCCGTGCGGAAACGCTTCCGGCCTTTTCAATGCGGCCCTAATAATTTAACATCGTCGATACACAATGTCAAGTATTATTTTTTCATTTTTCGCTTATTCAATACAATTTATGCCCTCGCAGACGATGCTCATGCTGCACCGGAGCTGGGCGGCCAGCTTTTCAAAGAAGCTGACGTAGAAATCCAGCCGCTCCGTCCACATCGCTTCGGCTGTTTCGGTCCCCATCGGGATCTCCCGCTGCCGCCGCAGGCGGAGCAGGCGCTCCTCCGCGTAATCGAGCTGGTCGGCCAGGGGCATTTCCAGGAACTCGTCCTTTGCCAGCGTGTCGTGGATGCGGTAGACGTCGAAGCGGTCCAGGTTGTCCGCGTCGCCCACGGACAGGGCGAAGGCCGTCCGCTCGCCGGGGAAGTCCGCCTCGTCGTCCACGTGGATCGCGATGCCGTAGCAGATATCCTTGACTCTGTCCCGGGGGAGCCCCAGCGTCTCCAGAAAGGGCCGGGCGAGCTGCGCGGCGCGGCGGCCGTGCTCCTGCCAGCCGTTCTCCCCGAACTCCTCGCAGTAGGACAGGTCGTGCAGCAGGCAGGCGATCACCAGCTCCGTTTCGTCGAAGCCCTCGCGCTTCGCGATCTCCCGCCCGATGTTCGCCACGCGGTAGGTGTGGGCCATCCGGTATTCCTTTTGCTCCGGGTGGTCAAAGAGGTAGTCGCTGCGGTCAAAGGACTCCTTCAAAAACGCTTCCGTCCGTTCGATCAAAGCTCTGTCCATACGCGCCTCCGTTCGTGTCGGGAAAGTGGATGAAAACAAAGCATTTATACCATATAAGCGCGGAAAATGCAAGACGTCATTCACAGGTCCAGCTTCTCAAATCGCCGCTCTGAAGCGCGGCAGGCCGTGAGGGTGCCGAAAAAATACCCGATCACCGCGACGATCAACAGCGGGAGCTGGCTCAGCAGCTCTGGGCCCTCGACGCCGCCGAGGAAGGCCAGGCCGGGCAAATGGGGGAGCGTCTCCGCGACGCCGACCGTCAGGAAGGCGACGACGGCGAAGGCGACGAAGGGCTTGCCGTAGTAGTACGCGGTCTTGAAAAAGCCCCCGACGAAGATCACGTTGAATTCCAGAAAGATCAGGAGCGCGAAGGCCAGAAAGGTGAAGTTCGCCGCCAGCAGGGGATTGTCCGCGTAGACCCCGCCCCGCAGCACCGTCAGGCGCAGCACGGTCAGGATCACCATCACGGCAAAGCCGATGAGCTGGAACGCCGCGGTAAACAGGTACTTTGAGCGCACCGCGTCCCGCTTGCGGATCGGCAGCAGCACGGTGAACAGGATATCTCCGCCCTCCCGGGCGGCCTGGTAGGAGTAGAAGATGCCGAGGCAGATGAAAAAGGCCCCAACGAGGATCGGATAGCGCGGGATCAGGGTCATGCAGGCAAAAAGCAGAAACAGCGGCGTCAGCGGCGAGCAGGCCAGACGCAGGTCCTTTTTCAACAGCTTCATTTTTCATCCCCCTCCCGTTCCAGATGCGTCATGATCTCCTCCAGTCCCGGCGCGCGCAGGCCCCCGGCGGGGAACAGCCCCGCGTCGGCGCGGCGCAGCAGGAGGCTTTCGCCCTTGCGGCTGCGGCAGACGCCCCGCGCGGCGGCGCGCTGAGAATCCGTGACCGGTCCCTCGTAGAGCAGATAAGACTCCGCGAAGGCGTCCAGCGCCCCGGAGAATAAGATTTTTCCATTTTGAATGTAAACGATGGAGTCCGCGCACTTTTCCAGATCGGAGATGATGTGCGTGGAGAACAGCAGACTCACGCCCTCCCGCGCCAGGTCGAGGAACAGCTCCAGCAGCTCGTCCCGGGACACCGGGTCCAGTCCGGAGGTCGGCTCGTCCAGGATCAGCAGCTCCGCCCGGTGGGAGAGGGCCAGGGCCAGGTTGAACTTGACCTTCATGCCCTCGGAAAGCGCTTCCAGCCGCTTGTCCGGGTCCAGGGCGAAGCGCGTCAGGCAGTCCCGCCAGGCCGCCGCGTCCCAGCTCCGGTAAAAGCCCGCGGTCACCGCGGCGATCTCGCCCAGCTTCTTCTTCGGATAGTACAGGTTCGTCCCGCCCGCGTAGCCGACGCGCTGGCGGATCTCATATTCCCGCTCCGCCGGGTCCAGCCCGAAGAAGCGCAGTTCTCCCGCGTCCGGGTGGACCAGATTCAAAAGTGATTTCAGCGTCGTGGTCTTGCCCGCGCCGTTGCGTCCGATGAAGCCGGTGATGCTCCCCGGCGCGACGGAAAACGAGACGTCCTCCAGACGGAAGGCGGGATAGGTCTTGCACAGACCTCTGACGGTCAATACCTCGCTCATGCCTCGCCCTCCCCGTCGGAAAAGACGTGCTCCGCCATCGCCGCGAACTGTGCCTTCGGCGGGATCGCGATGCCCCGCTTCACGTCCGCCAGCAGCAGCAGCACGTCGCCGGGCCGGATATCAAACAGCTCCCGCGCCTGCTTTGGGATCACGATCTGCCCCTTCTCGCCCACGGTCGCGGTCCATGCGTATCTGCCCTCAGGCTTCTTCACAAATACCCCTCCTTGTTGGTATGATATGTTATACAAATCATACTTCTGGAAATTAAAAAAGTCAAGGCTTCTGAAAAAAGAAGCCTCGCAGAGTTGCGCCCGCAGGCGCAAAAAATTCAAATCATTTTTGCCGGAAACCGCGTTTTCGGCAAAAATACTCATCGCGGAGCGAGTGTGCCCTCTCCCGCAGGGCGCGCTCACGCAGCGCTCCCCCTCGTGGGGAAAGTCCCTTGGACTTTCCCCACGATTGAGATACAAGCGGGCCTGTAAGCCGGGTTCTGTCTAGAACGACCATCTATCTGTGGCCTTCCATTGCTGAAAGGCTCAAGCCGCCTCCCCGGAACGGTCGGGCCGACCATACGTTCCTCCACGGCGTTGCTCCGGATAGAGTTTACAGCGGCCCCCTGTTACCAGGGGGTCGGGTGCGCTCTTACCGCGCCTTTCCACCCTTACCTCGTCGTCGCTGCTGTCATGGCGTCGCTTCCGCGCAAGCGCGAAAGCTCGTTACATGACAGCGCTCCTCCTCTCCGAAACGAACCCGCATGCGCTGGGCTTCGTTTCGGTTTGAAGAAGATCGCGGCCACGCGGCGGTCTATTTCTGTTGCACTTGTCCGAGGGTCACCCCTGGCGGGCGTTACCCGTTATCCTTGCCCTGTGGAGCCCGGACTTTCCTCACGCACAGCCTTTCGGCTCGTGCCCGCGGTCGTTCGGCCCGCTTGCAGGGGAGATTATAGCAAAGGAAGCGGATGAAAGTCAAGGGAGAAGTATACAAAACGACCGTAGGGACGGCTCTCAGCCGTCCGCCGGAACGATTTCGGCCGATCCCGCAGGGAGCGATCCCCTGTGTCGCTCCGCTTTCCGCCGAGACACCGACTTCTGCCGAGCCTTTGGCTCCCCTGAAAGGGGAGCTGTCGCCCAAAAGGGCGACTGAGGGGTTCCGCACCGCGCTCCGCGCGGCGCGGCGGCGCGATCAGGGGATCGCGCCCGAGA
>JAFSRS010000151.1 GCA_017445985.1 Oscillospiraceae bacterium
GCAGCCGGACAACAGCTATTTCCGCGCTTCGGGCGACGGGGACATCCGCCGTTTCCTCGACCGCTATCTCCCCGAATATGAGGCCACGAAGAACAAGGGCTACATCTCCCTCATCACCTGCAACCACGACACCGTGCGCCCGAGCTGGAACCTCAGCGACCGGGAGCTGCGGCTGGCCTACGCCTTCCTCTTCACCATGCCCGGCGTACCCTTCCTCTATTACGGCGACGAGATCGGCATGCGCTATCAGGAGCTGCCCACAAAAGAGGGCGGCTACTTCCGCACCGGCTCCCGCACCCCCATGCAGTGGGACAGGAGCGCCAATCTGGGCTTTTCCGCCGGCTGCGCCGACAGTCTCTATCTCCCGGTGGACCCCAGGCGGGACGCTCCCACGGTGGCGGCCCAGGAGAAAAAGCGCGGCTCGCTGCTGCGCTTCACCCGGGAGCTTCTCGCCCTGCGCCGGAAGCGGGAGGAGCTGCGCGACAACGCCAACCTTGAGATCGTCCACGCCGAGAAGGGCGACGCCTTCGTCTACCGCCGGGGCGGCTTGCTGCTGGCGGTGAACCCCGCCGCGCATGAGGCGAAAGCCCCGGTGGACGTCACGGGCCGGAAGCCACTCTTCTCCATCGGCGGCGCCGGCGCGGCGGGCGAGCTCGTCCTGCAGCCCCAATCCTTTGTTGTGTTTCAATAATATATATAGGGAGGACAAGTCCATGGCAAGCGGCAGAATGGAATTTCACGCCCAGAGCATCATGCAGCACGCGAACTTCGCCTTTGTGCTGCCCAACGACGTGGAAATGGCGGAGGTGAAGGATCCGCGCCACTATGAGCGGCCCACCAAAAGCCTGATCCTGCTCCACGGCCTCACCGGCACCGACACCGACTGGCTCTACGGCGGCGTGGCGCAGGAGATGGCGATTCAGTACAATCTGGCGGTGTTCATGCCTACGGCAGGCAACTTCTTCTATCTCGACCACGGCTATCCGGGCGGCAACTGGGGTACCTTTGTAGGGGAGGAGTTCCCCGACTACGTCCGCAAGGTCTTCGGCTTCTGCGACAATCGGGAGGACACCCTGATCGGTGGCCTCTCCATGGGCGGCTACGGCACGCTGCACACCGCCTTTGCTTATCCCGAGCGCTTTTGCGGCGCCATTGCCCTCTCCTCGGCGCTGCGCATCCGGGATTTGGCCGGCGGCAGGCAGGACGGCGTCATGCCCCCCGCCATGTTCCGGGACGTATTCGGCGACCCGGATAAGCTTTTGGAGTCCGACAGGAACCCGGAGTGGCAGTACCGGAGGCTGAAGGCCGAGGGAAGGCCCATCCCCTCCGTCTACCTCGCCATCGGCACGGAGGACTCCCTCTACGGCGCCAATCAGGAGTTCCGGCAGTTCCTCACGGAGCAGAAGGCGGACTTCCGGTATGAGGACGGCCCCGGCGGCCACAACTGGACCTTCTGGAACGAATACCTCAACCGCGGCCTCGCGTGGCTGCTCCGATAAAACAGCACAACCGGCAGAGGCTCAGCCTTTGCCGGTTGTTTGCTTATGTTTTATTTCAATCCACGCACCGGATAGCGGAGCGTGGCAAGCTCCTTTTGGACGCGCTCCACGGTGAGGGGCTTGAGGATATAGCCGCTGCCGCCCAGTTCCCATGCCTCCAGCGCGTATTCCCGGTAGGAGGTGAGGAAAATCACGTTGAGCCGCGGGTTCAGCGAGAGCAGCTTCTGCGCCAGCTCCAGAC
>JAFSRS010000016.1 GCA_017445985.1 Oscillospiraceae bacterium
GCCCCTAATCCCCATCCCCTAATCCCTAATCCCTTATCCCTTTTCCCTTATCCCTTCTTCACGCTCGCCTGCCCCTTGGCCTTGGGCCCCTCCTGCGGCGCCTTCACGACCTGGCTGCCCGCGTGGGAGATCTTTCCGACGTAAGTCTCCAATCCGTTCACCCCCTTTCACGATCATTGACTCTTTCCTTCACCATCTCCAGCGTCTCCCCCGCCAGCGGATACCGGAGCGCCTTCATCCGCGTCCAGAACAGCACCAGCGTCCGCGGGTCCGCCGGGTCGCCGAAGGCCCCGGTCTGCAAATTCATCCGGGCCTCCTGCCAGAGCGCCTCCCGGTTGCCCGCCGCGGGCGAGCCGCTGTCGCAGGAGAACAGGAAGCGGTCGTTCCAGCACCAGTCCCCGGCGGCGTCGCGTTCGAGGAAGTCCCAGCGGTCGAAGGTCCCGTACACGGTCCCCCCGCGCCCGTCGCTGCCGACGACGCTGCGCGGCTCGGCGGCATAGGCCAGCTTGAAGCGGAAGATCGCCTCGTAGAGCGCGGCCCAGGCTGCCTGCTTCATCACGCGTTTGCTCTCCATGCGCCCGGCGGCCTGGGCGGCGGAGAACTCCTTCGCCCGTCCGCTGGTGGCGGTGGAGTCGCGCCGCCCCTGATAGGAGTCGGTGATCCCGATGGCCTGGCGCGCCTCCTCGTAGACCTGGGCGAGATAGACCAGGTCCTGCTGTACGTCGCCCTGCAGGTCGTAGACGCCGATCAGCTCCTTGTTGGCGTGGCTGCCGGGGCGGATGACCTTCATATCCTCGGTGTCCACGCGGATGGAGGCGTCGTCGGGCAGCGTGATGTAGCTCCCGGAGCGCAGCAGCTTGTCGATGATCTTGCTCTCGATCCGGTTCGCGGTCCGCTGCTGGTCGGCGACCTTGTCCAGGTCGCTTTCCCCCAGGAACTTCCCGTAGACGCTGACGTTCTTCTGCAGGATCACCGGGTAGATGCCGGGCCGGTACCAGGGGACCACCGTCGGCTCCAGCGCGGTCTCCACCAGCGCCGCGCCGGTCTCCGGGTCGACCGCCCCGGAGGGCCGCAGCACCGTATGCGCCCCCGGCACCGCCTCCCGTCCCGGCCGCAGCACCGGCACCCACAGCGCCTCGCCCTCCGGCTCCCCTGCAAGGGGAGCTGTCGCGGCGCCCCGCGCCGTGACTGAGGGGTCCTCCGTCCCGTAGGGCGCGATCCCCTGATCGCGCCGTTTCCCCCTGAACGTTTGCGGCGCCTGATAATCCTCGAGGTCCTCCAGAACGGTATCCTCCGCCCAGGAAAAGCGCCCGATCCCGCCGTCCTCGTTCCGGTAATAGGCCACGATCTGCGTCACGCACTCGTCCCCGTCCGTCCCGCAGCCATCCAAGCCCTTCCCTCCCCCGGCGGGGGAGGGTGCCGCCGCGGCGGCAGGAGAGGGAGTCGGCTCCCCTGCAAGGGGAGCTGTCGCGGCGCCCCGCGCCGTGACTGAGGGGTCCTCCGACCCGTAGGGCGCGATCCCCTGATCGCGCCGCCCGTCCGCCCCGCGCTTCCCATACCGTCTCCGCAGCCCCGCCCAGGTCTGGGGCAGCTTCACGAAGAAGTAATCCGCCCGTTCCAGCGAATCCCAGACCCCGTCCTGGGGAATGAGCTGCCGCGGGTGCAGGGCCGTCACGACGATCTCTCCCACCGTACTGTGGCTGGCGCTCCCGCTGTCCCAGTCCAGCAGGAAGGCCGCGCCGCCCTGGATGCGGACCATGCGCTCCATCAGGTCGTTCAGCTCCTCCATCGGGAGCCGGTCGAGCTCGTTGCGGAGCATGTCCTCGATCTCCCGGGCCAGGTCCTCGTCCCGCGCCCGGCAGGCGGTGACCCGCGGCGCGGGGATGGACGAGTCCACCTGCGCCTCGATCAGCTCGGCGGAGAGGTTGCGGACGTGCACGGCCCGCGCCGTCCGCTCCCCCGGTACCAGCGGCTCCAGAGCCCGGTCCCCCCGGTACTGCCGCTCCCGCCGCTCCATCCGCGCCAGCTCCCCGGAGTAGGCCGCCTCGGACTTCGCCAGCCGGGACTTCCAAAATTCCAGCTTGTCCTGTTTTGTCATAAGCACCCCCAAATCCGGTTAATCGTGAATTAACCGTTCACTCTTTTCATCATTTCCTCCCGCTCCTCCGGCGTCGCCCGTTCCCAGTCCTCCCACCGGTCCCGCGTCCATTCGCTCCGGTCCGGCGGGGCGGGCGGGGCGGTGAAATAGCTCTGCTGCCCGCGGATGCCGTGGGCGATGGCCAGGGCCATCACGCAGTCGTCGTGGGCCCCCGGCGCGGCTTCGGGCCGGTCCCAGCGCTCGGTCCGCACGAAGGAGAGCAGCTCCAGCAGCGTGGTCCGGTCACAGACCGCCTCCGGGTCGTCCCGGAGGACCTGCACCAGCCCGGCGATGATGACGGGCCGGGTCCGGCTGTCGGTGCGGAAGCCGTAGCTCCGCCGCACCGCGTGGGTGTAGTCGTCGACGGTCTCCCGCACGTACTGCCGCGGGTAGCGCAGCCGCTCCAGCTCCAAAATGGGATAGGTGGAAAAGTTCGTCTCTACCCCGATCAGCGCCCAGTTGTACCAGCGCCCCAGGCACCAGAGCTGCCGGGCGAAGAGGTCCTCGTCGGTGCGCCGCCGCAGGACTGCCGCCTGCCGCCCGGTCCGGTTGTCCAGCACCTGCGCCACGAAGCAGTCGCTGCCCTCGCCCGCGGTGTCGGCCCCGATCACGTAGGGCGCGCCCGGCTCCGGCGGCGCGTAGACGGAGATGAAGCCCGCCGGATCGTCCGTCCACGCCGCCTCCCGCAGCGCCCGCCCGTCGTCGGTATAGCGGAAGTACCCGATCCGCGCCGGCTCGATCCGCCGGTCGAGCTGCCGCTGGATGCTCGGCGCGTGGAACACGGTGTTCCCCGTGACGCCCCAGTGCCCCAGGCAGTAGACCTGATAGTGGTAGTCGTCCTCGCCGTTTTTCGCAAAATCCTCCAGCGTCCGCACGGCCTCGGCGTCCAGAAAGCGGTTGTCCAAATAGCAGCTCTCGTGGACCCGCGCCCGCGCGTCCGGCTCGTCGAAGAAGCGGCGCTTCAGCCAGTGGTTCGCGCTGACCGGGTTGAAGGACAGGATGATCTGCTTGTACCAGGCCGTCTCCCCGCGCAGACGGATGTCGAGCTGGCGGAAATCGTCCTCGGTGATCTCGCTGGCCTCCTCGACCCAGATCCCGGTCAGGTCCGCGATGCTCTTCAGCTTTTCCACGTCGTCCAGCCCCGCGAATAGCAGCATGGAGCCGTTCGGGAAGCTCATGGAGGGCTCGGAGCGCGAGAGCTTCACCGCCCCGCGCAGGCCCCGTTCGGAGAGCATCCGCTCGAAGAGCCGCCAGCAGCTCTCCTTCAGCGTCCGCGCCACCTTGCGGCAGACCAGAAACCGGTGCCCCGGCTCCGCCAGACAGCGCTCCAGCAGCTTCGTGGCCGCGAACACGCTCTTCCCGCTCCCGCCCCCGCCCTTCAGGACCAGATAACGGTGGGTGTCGAAGTAGAGCGGCAGGAACGCCGCGTTCGACCGCGCCGCGAGGCTCAGGTACCAGCCCGTCAGCGCCCGCGAAACGTCGTCGGTCTCGGTCATGAAGCACCCCCCCTTTTTCAAATGCGCAATTAGCAATGTGCAATGTGCAATTGTGGTGTCGCTTCGCGACTATTTAAAATTGATCGCCGAAGGCGATACTATAATTGCTAATTGCACATTGCTAATTGCTAATTGCCAATCAGTTTCCGTATCGCCTCAATCCGCTCCTCCAGCCCCAGCCCCGCCAGCGGGTCGGGCGGGGCCTCCGGGGCGTCCGCGGCGCTTTTGCCGTCGAGGGCGTGCTCGGCGACGAACTGATAGGCCTTCAAGCGCAGCTCCGGCTTCAAGTCGTCGCTCTCCGCCATCGCGTACACCCGCCGGATCGCCTCAAGCCCCATGTCGTACAGCCAGTCCTCCATGCACACCTCATTCACTAAATTCCTCCAGCCCCGCCCAGTCCATCCGCTCCGCGCTTTCCAGGGCCTCGAAGCGCTCCCGCGCCGCGTCCTCGGCACAGTCGGAGCAGTAGAGCGCGCCGCTGTTCTCGTCCAGCCAGACCGCCGCACGGCCGCAGCGGCAGCAGGGATACCTTTCCCGGTGATACACACGCCCACCTCCCAAGGTCGAGTAAATAATAAAGTATTATTTTCAAAGTCTTTCCCTTGACAGAAACCCATAGAAGTAATATACTGAGACTGCCACATCCAGAATATTACTTCATTGGGTCCTGCCGGAGCTTACAATATCACACTATCATGTATTTGTCAAGCCCCAAAATCACTTTTTTAAGTGATTTTTTGCAGGCCCCGGAACGGAGGCTTCCGATGCCGTCAGACCTGTACTATCGAATCAAGGAGCTGTGCGAGGCCAAGGGCGTGCGCGGCGCGACGATGAGCCGCGAGATCGGCCTGAGCCCGAACCTGATGACGGAGCTGAAAAGCGGGCGCAAGAAGGGCCTGAGCGCGAAGTCGGCGGAGAAGATCGCCCGCTATTTCGGCGTCTCGGTGGCGTATCTGCTGGGCGAGGAGGAGCCGGAGGCCCCGTCGCTGGTGAACGGCGACCCGGAGCTGACCGACTATCTCCAGCAGCTCAGCGAGCGCAGCGAGATGCGCATGCTCTTCCACGTGACGAAGAACGCGACAAAGGAGCAGATCGAGGCCATCGTCAAGATGGTGGAGAGCCTGAAAAACAATTAGCAATGTGCAATGTGCAATGTGCAATGAAGGGATCGCCTACGGCGATAAATTTAAAAATTGGTCACGAAGCGACACCACAATTGCACATTACACATTACACATTGCACATTGCACATTGACCCGGAGGGTAACCATGTCCCTGCTTGAAGGAATCGACTACACCGTGCGCTGTCTCCCCTTCCCGAACTACGCCAGTGAGGCGCTGGTGCTCTCCGCGGGGGACGGCAGCTATCAGATCCTGCTGAACAGCCGCTACCCGGAGGAGGTCCTCCGCGCCCGGCTGGAGCACGAGCTGAGCCATCTCCGCGCCGACCACCTCTACCAGAGCGAGCGCCCCATCGCCGAGCGCGAGGCCGAGGCCGAGGGCCGCTCCGCGCCTCCGGCTCCCCCCGCAGGGACGACACTCTGTCGTCCGCCGGACGGCTGCGAACCGTCCCTGCAGAACTCCGCCCCCTGTCCTTCCCCCTGGGGGGAAGGTGGCGCGCAGCGCCGGATGCGGGGTCGTCCCGCGCCCACGCCCTCCCAATTCCGCGCGCATGCCGACCCCGACCCCGTAGGGGCCGCCGCCCTCGGCGGCCCGTATCCCCGCCCGCCTCTGGCGGACGGGGCGGGCGGCTCAGGGGAGCCGCCCCTACACCAGCCCCCCGCCCCCTACCGCCCCGTCGGCGGCGGCTATTTCGCGTCCTGGGGCCGCGCCCTGGCCTGGGCCCGGGCGCAAATGGCCAATTCCGGTTATTAGTTATCCAGTTATCAGCAACTCACATTTTGCCAGCAAAGGAGCAAATTATGACACATTCCACCCCCCACATCACCGCCTGGGTGGACGAGCAGGTCCGCCTCTGCAAGCCGGACCGCGTGGTCTGGATCGACGGCAGCGAGGAACAAAAGGCCCAGCTCCGCCGGGAGGGCTTCGCCACCGGCGAGCTGATCGAGCTGAACCAGGAGCTGCTGCCCGGCTGCGTCTACCACCGCAGCCACCCCACCGACGTGGCCCGCGTGGAGGCCCGCACCTTCATCTGCTGCGAAAAGCGGGAGGACGCCGGTCCCACCAACAACTGGATGGCCCCCGACGAGATGAAGGCCCTCCTGCGCCCGATCTACGACGGCTGCATGACGGGCCGGACCATGTACGTCCTGCCCTACTCGATGGGCCAGCTCCACTCCCCCTTCGCGAAGTACGGCATCGAGATCACGGACAGCATCTACGTGGTGCTGAGCATGTGCATCATGACCCGCGCGGGCGCGGCGGTGCTGGAGGCCATGGGCGACGACCCCGGCTTCATCAAGGGACTGCACGCCAAGGCCGAGCTGGACCCGGAAAAGCGCTACATCACCCACTTCCCCCAGGAAAATCTCATTATGTCCGTCAACTCCGGCTACGGCGGCAACGCGCTGCTGGGCAAGAAGTGCTTCGCCCTCCGCATCGCCAGCAACCTGGGGCGTCAGGAGGGCTGGATGGCCGAGCACATGCTGATCCTGGGCGTGGAGAATCCCCGGGGCGAGGTCCGCTACGTCTGCGGCGCCTTCCCCTCTGCCTGCGGCAAGACGAACCTGGCCATGCTGATCCCGCCGAAGCACTACCGGGACCAGGGCTGGAAGTGCTGGTGCGTGGGCGACGACATCGCCTGGCTGCGCCCCGGCGCGGACGGGCGGCTCTGGGCGGTCAACCCGGAGAACGGCTTCTTCGGCGTGGCCCCCGGCACCAGCGAAAAGACGAACCCCAACGCCCTCGCCAGCACGAAGCGCAACTCCATCTTCACCAACGTGGTTTTGAAGCCCGACGGCACGGTCTGGTGGGAGGGCCTGGACAAGGACCCGCCCCGCGACGCCCTCGACTGGAAGGGCAATCCCTGGGACCCGGACAGCGGCGCCCCCGGCGCGCACCCCAACAGCCGCTTCACCGCCCCGGCCGCCAACTGCCCCTGCATCAGCCCGGAGTTTGAGAACCCCCAGGGCGTGCCGATCTCCGCGATCGTTTTCGGCGGCCGCCGCGCCAAGACCGCCCCGCTGGTCTACCAGAGCCGCGACTGGGCCCACGGCGTCTTCGTCGGCAGCATCATGGCCAGCGAAAAGACCGCCGCCGCCGAGGGCAAGGTGGGCGAGACGAGGCGCGACCCGATGGCGATGCTGCCCTTCTGCGGCTACAACATGGGCGACTACTGGCAGCACTGGCTGGACATGGAAAAGCTGCTGACCCATCCCCCGGTGATCGCGAACGTGAACTGGTTCCGCACCGACGACGAGGGGCACTTCCTCTGGCCCGGCTTCGGCGACAACCTCCGCGTGATCGAGTGGGTCCTCCGCCGCGCCTTCGGCGAGGCCGAGGCCGTGGAGAGCGAGATCGGCTACCTGCCGAAGCCCGAGGATATCGACCTGGCCGACGCCGGCGTGGACGAGGAGACCCTCCGCGGCCTGCTGACCGTGGACAAAGCGCTCTGGAAAACGGAATGCGAGGGCATCCGCGCCTACTACGCCCAGTTCGGCGACCGCCTTCCCGCCCGCCTCGCCGAGGAGCTGGAAAAGCTCGAAGCCGCGCTGAAATGATCTGCCCGTAGGGCGCGATCCCCTGATCGCGCCGCCGCCCGCGGGCAAATCGGAATCTATCGAGTTAGGAGTTATTAGTTAGGAGTTAGGAGTTAGGAGTTACGGAAACCGCCGTGTAGCCAAAACCTTTTCAATGGCGATGATCGGGCCTTCTCCCTCTCCTGCCCTTCGGGCACCCTCCCCCGCTGGGGGAGGGAACCGTATCGTTACGCTGGAGCGTCGGTTCCGAGGCTGGCGGTAACGTCTGGCGCTCCTTTCCCTCCCCCAGCGGGGGAGGGTGCCGCCGCAGCGGCAGGAGAGGGAGAGCCTTGCGGGGACGGCTCTCAGCCGTCCCTACAGTCTACTCCCCCACGCCTCCCGATCTCCCCCCGCCCTTCCGTCTCCCCTCCGGGGCGCGCCGCCCCGTATCCCGCCCCGCGCTCCGCGCGGGGCGTCGCCGCTGGAAAGGAGCTCCCCATGAAAGCGAAACCGAAGCTCTCCCCCCGCGTCTGGGCCGTGCTGTTGCTGGTCGGGCTCTCCGGGCAGTTCGCCTGGACGCTGGAGAACATGTACTTCAACGTCTTTCTCTACAACACGATCTCCACCGACCCGCGCTATATCGCGGCGATGGTGGCGGCCTCGGCGATCGCCGCGACGCTGACGACCCTGGTCATGGGCGCGGTCAGCGACCGCTGCGGCAGCCGCAAGCCCTTCATCGCCGTCGGCTATCTCCTCTGGGGCCTGTCCACCGCGGCCTTTGGGCTGATCTCGCGGGACTCCGCCGCCCGGCTCTTCCCCGCGGCGGCCTCGGCTGCCTCCGCCGCGGCGCTGCTGGTGGTGGTGATGGACTGCGTGATGACCTTCTTCGGCTCCACGGCCAACGACGCGGCCTTCAACGCCTGGGTCACCGACGTGGTCCCCAACGACGCCCGCGGCAAGGCGGAGAGCGTCCTGGCGATCCTGCCGCTGATCAGCATGCTGGTGGTTTTCGGCCTCTTCGACGGCCTGACCCGGCGGGGCGAATGGAAGCAGTTCTTCGCGATCTTCGGCGGCCTCGTCAGCGCCGTCGGCCTGGTCTCCCTCTTCCTCGTCCAGGACAGCCCGGCCCTGACGCCCCGCCGCGACGGCAGCTTCAAAAGCCTGCTCTACGGCCTCCGCCCCGCCGTCGTCCGGGAGAACCCGAAGCTCTACCTGGCCCTCGCCGCCATCGGCGTCTTTTCCATCGCGGTGCAGGTGTTTTTCCCTTACCTGATCATCTATCTGCAAAACTACCTCGGCTTCGATCACTACGCCATCGTTCTGGGCGTGGTCCTGATTGTCGCCAGCGCGGTCAGCGTGGCCCTGGGCGGCCTGATCGACCGCGTCGGCAAGCTGCGCGTGGTCCTGCCCGCCGCGGGCGTGATGCTGCTCGGGCTGCTGGGCATGTTCTTCGCCCGCGCCTTCGTCCCGGTGATCGCGGCGGGCTGCGTGATGATGAGCGGCTACATGCTCCTGACCGCGGTGCTCTCCGGCGCGGTGCGGGACTACACCCCGGCGGGCAAGGTCGGCCACTTCCAGGGCATCCGCATGATCTTCGCGGTGCTGCTGCCGATGGTGATCGGGCCCTTCATCGGCTCGGCGGTGATCCGGAACAGCCCGGAGACCTACGTGGAGCTGGGCGAGGTCAAGAGCGTCCCCACCCCCGGCGTGTTCCTCGCCGCCGCGGCGGTCCTGCTGCTGATCCTGCCCCCGGTGCTGGCCCTGCGCCGCCGCGCCGCCGGGGAGGCGGGCGCTGACGCGACGGGAGCCCGGGAGCCGTGAACCTCGCCATTGCGGCCGTCGGCCTGACGATCAACCTGCTCGGCCTGGTGGAGGCCGTCGGCAGCAGCCGGATGGAGCGCCGGTCCCGCGCCTTCTTTATCGCGTTCTTCTCCCTGCTGGCGGCGGAGCCGGCTCTTCCGCGCCGCGGCGCTGATCTGGCTGGCCTATCTCGCCATTCTGATCTACACGCAGTTTTCCACGGTCATTTCCTGCTTCAACGCGGAGAACGTATACAACCGCGGCCCCCTGTACCCGCTGCTGCTGATCCCGCTGGTGTTCCTGATGGCGCTGAACCTGATCGCCCTGGCGGAGAACGCGGTGCGCCACGGCATCCGCCGCAGCGAGACCGGCGCGGGCACGGTGACGGTCTCCACCCGGGAGACGGAGACGCATTACGAGATCACGGTGGCCGACGACGGCGCGGGCTTCGACCCCGCCGCCCCGGAGGCTTCCCCCGCCCGCCCGCCGATGGCGGGCGGGTCAGCGTGTAGACAAATCGGGATTTGTAGAAATGTTGAATGTAGGGGCGACCCTGTGTGGTCGCCCGCACCAAAATTACCACCGATCCCGTAGGGCGCGACCCCCTGAGCGCGCCGCCGCCCCGCGCAAAGCGCGGGGCGGGAAACATGGTCGTAATGTCGGCGCGACGCGATAATCCTGGCGTTCTCCCTCTCCTGCC
>JAFSRS010000152.1 GCA_017445985.1 Oscillospiraceae bacterium
GGGCCGCGGGACGGAGCGCCCTGCCGCGGGGCGCCGGGCTGTGATCCGCCGTACTGTCCGCCGTACTGTCCGCCGCGCTGGGCCGCGGCGCGGGGTGTTCCACAGCCGCCCGGCGTGAGCTGGCCGAAGCCCCGGGGCGGGTCGGAGTAGCCGTAGCCGCGGGGGACGTAGCCCTTTTCGATGTGCTCCTCCGGGATCTCCTCGACGAAGCGGGAGACGCGGTTGGCGGTGGTCTTGCCGAAGAGCATACGCTGCTGGGCGCAGGTGACGTACAGCTTTTTCATCGCGCGGGTGATCGCGACGTAGGCGAGGCGGCGCTCCTCCTCCATCTCCTCCGGTTCGCCGATGGCGCGCATGCCGGGGAAGATGCCCTCCTCCGCGCCCACCAGAAAGACCACGGGGAATTCCAGGCCCTTGGCGGAGTGGATCGTCATCATCACGACGCCGTCCTGATCCTCGTCCAGCTTGTCCAGGTCGGTATAGAGCGCGACCTCGTCCAGAAAGCCGTGGAGGCTGCTGTCGCCGGTCTCCTTGATGAAGCTGAGGATGTTGCTTTTCAGCTCGCCGACGTTTTCCAGGCGCGCGGCGTTCTCCGGCGTGTCCTTCTCCCTGAGCATCGTGACGTAGCCGCTCTTTTCCAGCAGCGCGTCGTACACGCGGTCCAGGGGCTCGGTCTCGCTGAGCGTGCGCAGCTCCGCGATCATATCGGTGAAGAGCTGCATCCGGTAGGCGGCGCGTTTCAGCTCCGGGTACTGGTCCGCCTGACGCAAGACCTCAAACAGGCTGGTATTTTCCCGCTGGGCGATCGCCGCGGCGTGCTCCATGCCGGTGGCGCCGATGCCGCGGGCCGGGACGTTGACGATCCGCAGCAGACGCAGGTCGTCGGCGGGGTTCGCCAGCACGGACAGATAGCTCAGCATGTCCTTGACCTCGGCGCGGTCGAAGAAGCGGACGCCGCCGAAGACCCGGTACGGGATGCCCTGGCGCTTGAAGGCGTACTCGAGCTGGTTGCTCTGGGCGTTCATGCGGTAGAGCACCGCGTGGTCGCTCCAGGGGACGCCGCTCTGGAAGTCCTCGAGGATGCGGTCCGCGACGAACCTTGCCTCCTCGTTCTCGTTGGGCGCGCAGTAGAGATAGGGCCGCTCGCCGCCGTCCTGCTCGGTCCAGAGGCGCTTGCCCTTGCGCTCAGTATTGTTGCGGATGACGCCGTTCGCCGCCTCCAGAATGTGGGCGGTGGAGCGGTAGTTCTGTTCCAGCTTGATGACCCGGGCGCTCTTGTACTGCGCCTCGAAGTCCAGGATGTTGCGGATCGTCGCGCCGCGGAACTTATAGATGCTCTGGTCGTCGTCGCCCACCACGCAGAGGTTCTCGTAGCCTCCCGCCAGCAGGCTCGTCAGCAGATATTGCAGGTGGTTGGTGTCCTGATACTCGTCCACCAGCACGTACTGGAACTTCCGCTGGTAGTAGTCCCGCACGTCCTCGAACTGCTGAAGCAGCTCGACGGTGTGGAGGATCAGGTCGTCGAAGTCCATCGCGTCGGCCTCGTGGAGGCGGCGGTCATATTCCTTGTAGATCTCCGCGACGCGTTTCCGGCGGGCGTCGTAGCTCCGCGCGGCCTCGGCTTCAAAGGCCTCGTGGCTGAGCATCGCGTCCTTGGCGTTGGAGATCGTTGTCTGGACCCAGCGCGGCGGGTAGAGCTTCTCGTCCAGGTCGAAGTCCTTCAAAATGCGCTTGATCGCGCTCAGGGAATCCGCGCCGTCGTAGATCGTGAAGCTGCGGGAAAAGCCCAGCCGGTCCGCCTCGCGCCGGAGGATGCGGACGCAGGCGGAGTGGAAGGTCTGGGCCCACACGTCGTCCGCGGCCTCGCCCAGGGCCTTCGCCAGGCGGCGCTTCAGCTCGTCTGCGGCCTTGTTCGTGAAGGTGATCGCGATGATGCGCCAGGGCTTGGCCGGGCGCACCGCGGCCAGGCGCGCGCTGTCGGGCCCCTGGGCCTCCAGCTCAGCCAAGTCGGCCTCGGTGGCCTCGTCGGACACGTAGTCGCTGTCGGAGCCCTCGCCGTAGCGGATCAGGTTCACGATGCGGTTGATGAGCACCGTGGTCTTTCCGCTGCCCGCCCCGGCCAGCAGGAGCAGCGGCCCCTGGGTCGTCATGACGGCGCGGCGCTGCTCCGCGTTCAGGAAGGCGAAGTCGGCGGCGATCCTTGCCCGGCGGGCGGCGATGTATCTTGTACGGAATTCTTCGGTCATAGCGGCTCCAATCTTGATTTATCTCAAAGGACTGTGGTATACTGAAAGGGAAAGAACAGAGAGAGAAGGTGTCTCAACATGCTGACCCGGAAGCTCCGCCTGCCCTTTGCCGACCCCGCGGTCCGGCTGACCGCCTGGGTGCCGGACGGCGTGAACAAGCCCGCCGTGCTGGTGCTGCCCGGCGGCGGCTACCGCCTCTGCGCCCCCTTGGAGGGCGCCCCCATCGCGAAGCGCTTCGCGAACTACGGCTACGCAGCCTTTCTGCTGGAATACTCGACCCTCTCCACGGACCCGGACGCTGTCCGCTTCCCCGGGCCGCTGCGCCAGGTGGCGCTGGCGCTGGCCCACGTTCGGACCCACGCGGCGGAGTTCGACATCGACCCGGCCCGCGTGACGCTGTTCGGCGCCTCGGCGGGGGCGCATCTGGCCGCCAGCTTCGGCAACCGCTGGCAGGAGACCGGGACCTTTGGAGACATCGCCGCGCCGGAGCTGCTGCGCCCGGAGGCGCTGGTGCTGCTCTACCCGGCGGCGGAGCCGGACTCGCTCCCGGAGACGCGGATGCCGGAGGCGATCTACGGCCATCCCGCCCCGTTCAGCCCCATGGAGGTGTACAACGCGCGGGTCCCGCTGCACGTCGGCCCGCAGACGCCGCCGACGGTGATCTTCCACTCCGCGCCGGACCCCTCGGTGCCGATGGAAAACTCGCTGCGGCTGTTCCATGCCCTGCAAAGCCACGGGATCCCCTCGGAGCTGCACGTATTCGGCAGCGGCGAGCACGCCTACGGCCTCGGCACCGGCACCCCCGCCGCGGCCTGGCCGGAGCTGGCGGTCCGGTTTTTGGAGGAGCTGCGGAAATACCCGGCGCGCTTCGACCGCAAATGGGCCGCGGGGCAGCGGGGGAAGCGGCACGGGGAATGAGTGCCCAGTGAATAGTTGATAGTGAATAGTGAATAGTTAAGGAATCGCCTTCGGCGATATTTTAAAAAGTCGCGAAGCGACACCGCAACTATTCACTATTAACTATTCACTATTAACTATTCACTATTAACTGATACCAGCATTTCCCATTGCTATTTGTCGGTTTACGGGTTATACTGTTCCCGTGGCCGGGAGAGACAGAGGCCATGATCGAATTTTTTGGCGGGCACGAAAGCGTGTCCGCCGTTTTTTAATTTGCTACGTCTCGCGCGGCTTCGGCGTCTTTTCTGATCTGCGCCTTCAATTCATCCGGGGAGGCGAAGGTCTGCTCCGGGCGGAGGAATTTCAGAAATTCCACCGTGACCTCCCGCTCGTAGAGGTCGCCGGAGAAGTCCAGCAGATAGGTCTCCGCGGTCACGTCCCCGCTGCCGCCGAAGGTGGGGCGGACGCCGACGTTCGTGACGCCGGGTTGGACGCTGCCGTCGGGCAGGACCGCCCGCGTGGCGTAGACGCCGTGGCGGGGGATCAGCACGTGCTTCGGAAAGCGGAGGTTCAGCGTCGGGAACTCCATGGCCCGCCCGTTGCGGAGCCCGTGCTCCACGGTGCCGCTGAGCAGTTGGGCGTGGCCCAGCAGGGTATTGGCCTGCTCGATCTCGCCCGCCAGCAGCAGCTCCCGGATGCGGGTGGAGGAGACGATCCCGCCCAGGGCTGTAACGGCGGGGATCACGTCGCAGCTCATGCCGTGCTCGTCGCAATACTGCCGAAGCTTGTCCGGGTTGCCGAGCCCGCGATAGCCGAAATGGAAATCGTGGCCCACCACGAAGCCCGCCGCGCCGTATTCGCGCACGGCGTAATCGAGGAAGGCCCGCCAGTCCATCGCGGCGGATTCCTGTGTGAAATGAAAATAATGGATGCGCTCGATCCCGAAGTCCCGGCGGAGGATCAGCGCCCGGTCCACCGCGGAGTTGATCAGGATCACCGGGACGCCCCGCACCAGCACGTCCGGGTGCAGGTCGAAGGTCATCACGGCGCAGCCGATCCCCTGTTCCGCGGCGCGTTCCTTCGCCCGGCGCAGCAGGGCCGCGTGGCCGACGTGGACGCCGTCGAAGAAGCCGAGGGCGAGGATCGTTCGTTCTGTCTGTTGCATCTGTTTATTCTACCTCAAAGAATGATTTGACCGCGCGCAGGGAGCCGTCCTTCACGACGCCCAGGGCGAGAAATTCCCCGTCTGCGGCGCGGAGCCGGTATTCCCCCTCCGCCGCGGCACAGGTGAAAGCTCCGCCGTTGCGGATCACGCGCGTCTGCGCGGGGCTGAGCGTCAGGACCGGCCGGTGGTCAAACAGGGTCTCCACCGGCAGCAGAAGGCCGTCCGCCCTCCCCTGCTCCGCCGCCTCCAACACCTCCGGCAGCGTGTGGGCCTGCTCCACGGTGAAGCGCCCCGCCGCGGTCCGGCGCAGCGCGGCCATGGTCCCGCCGCAGCCGAGGGCCATTCCAACGTCATGACATAAGCTGCGGATATAGGTGCCCTTGCTGCACTTCACGCGGAGATAGACGTCGTTCTCCGTTCGTCCGGTCAGGTCCAGCGCGTGGATCGTCACGGGCCGGGGCCTGCGCTCCACCTCCCGGCCCTTCCGGGCCAGCTCGTAGAGCTTTTTGCCGTTGACCTTCAGGGCGGAGTACATCGGCGGGATTTGCAGGATATCGCCGCGGAATTTTGACAGCGCCGCGTCAAGCTGTTCTGTTGTTACGTCAACCGAATGCGTTTCCAGCACGGTCCCGGTCACGTCCTGGGTGTCGGTGACGAGGCCGAGTCGGAGGGTGGCTTCATAGGTCTTGGAATCTCCCTCCGCGAACTCCACGGCCCGGGTCGCGCGGCCCAGAAAGACCGTCAGCAGGCCCGTCGCCAGCGGGTCCAGGGTCCCGGCGTGGCCGACGCGGCGCTCGCCGAGGGCCCGGCGCAGCTTGGCGCAAACGTCCATGCTGGTCCAGCCCTCCGGCTTGTCGATCAACAAAATGCCGTTCATTCGGGCCAGGCGGCGTTGACCGCCTCCAAAAGCTGCGCGGCGAGGATGTGCACGTCGGTATCGACGGTGCAGCCGGAGGCCATTTTATGCCCGCCGCCGCCGAAGAGGGCGCAGATCTCCGTCGCGTTCACGCTGCCGTCGGTGCGGAGGCTGGCGTGGGCCTTGCCGTCCGGCTCCTCCCGTACGGTGATTGCGACGCGGTTGCCCGCGACCTTTCCGGCCAGGTTCGCCAGGTCGTCGCAGTCATCCTCGGTGGCCCCGCTCTCCCGCATCATCTCCCGGGTCACGACGGCCAGGTTGAGCTGGTGGTCCCGCTCGGAGTGGAGGGTCGAGAAGATCATGCCCTCCAGCCGCAGCCGGGCAAAGGAGAACGAGCGGAACAGCTCCTTGTTCAGCGGCGCGATCTCCGCCCCGCACTCGATCAGGCGGGCGGCGGCGCGGTGGGCGGCGGCGTCCGTGTTGCCGTACTGAAAGCAGCCGCAGTCGGTGGAGAGGGCGACGTAAAGCAGGTCGGCCTCCGTCCGGTCCGGCGCGCCCAGCAGCTCCTCGATGAGCTCCAAAACGATCTCGCCGCAGGAGGCCTTTTCAGCTTTCAGGAGGGTCTGTTCCGCGAAAAAGGTATTGGAGGGGTGGTGGTCGATGGCGAGGGCCACCGCGCCGGTGAAGCCCTTGGGGTAGAGCTTGGGCTCCGCCATGTCCACGCTGACGATGGTCTCGCCGGTGCGGGACTCCCCCAGATAGGGGGCGACGTAGGACAGATATCGTTCGGTGATCTCCGGGTTCGGGCAGAGGCTCGCGCGCTTGCCGAGGCGGCGCAGCGCGTGGCAGAGCGCCCCCGCGCTGCCGAGGGTGTCCCCGTCGGGGCTCTTGTGGGTCAGCAGCAGGTAGCCGTCGTGGGCGCGCAGGTAGGCCGCGCACTCAGTCACCGTCATCGTCCGTCCCCTCCTCCTTCGGAATGTCCAGCTCCGCGATCAGGCGGTTGATATAGGCGCCGTGCTCGATGCTGTGGTCGAGCTCGAAGATCAGCTCCGGCGTGTAGCGGAGGGACAGGGCGCTGCCCAGCTCCCGCCGCAGCCAGGGGGCCGCGCTCTTGACGCCTTTCTTGAAATCCTTCTCGTTGATCTCCCCCAGGGAGCTCACGTAGACCTTGCAGTAGCGCAGGTCCCCGGTGGTGTCCACCCGGGTGATCGTCAGCATCCCGCCCTGGTTCACCCGCGGGTCCTTGACCTGGGGCAGCAGGCGGGAGAGGTGGAATTTGATATCCTCGTTGGTACGAAGCAGCTTGTTAGATGCCATTGCCAGCTCCTTTCGTTCAAAAAGGGCGCAGGTTGCTGCGCCCCTTGCGGTTATCTCATATAACACGTTGTAACAACAAAAACTTTACATATCAGCATGTCCAGGGTTCTCCCTCTCCTGCCCTTCGGGCACCCTCCCCCGCTGGGGGAGGGAACCGAATCGTTACGCTGCTGCGTTGGTCTGAGGCTGGCGCTGCCGTTGACCTCCCCTTTTCCCTCCCCCAGCGGGGGAGGGTGCCGCCCGCAGGCGGCAGGAGAGGGAGAGCGTCGGATAGCGGCGTTTTTCGTGTCGTGGGCCTTGATCGAAGGCGCGGGCGACCACACAGGGTCGCCCCTACGGAAGCAATTGTTACCGCTTGCTTACCGCTTGATCTCTTCCATCACGAAACACTCGATCACGTCGCCGACCTTGATGTCGTTGACCTTCTCGATCTGCATGCCGCACTCGTAGCCCTCGTTGACCTCCTTGACGTCGTCCTTGAAGCGGCGGAGGGAGGCGAGGTCGCCCTCGTGGATCACGATGTTGTCCCGGAGGATGCGGACCTTGCAGCCGCGCTGGATCTTGCCGTCGGTGACGTAGCAGCCGCAGACGGTGCCGACCTTGCTGACCTTGTAGGTCTCGCGGACCTCGGCGTGGCCAATGAGAGCCTCCTGATACTTCGGGGCGAGCATGCCCTTGAGGGCGGACTCGATCTCCTCGATGCAGTCATAGATCACGCGGTACATGCGCAGATCGACCCCGGCGCGGGCGGCGCTGTCGCGGGCGGCGTTGTCCGGGCGGACGTTGAAGCCCACGATGACCGCGCCGCTGGTGCTGGCCAGCATCACGTCGCTCTCGTTGATCGCGCCGACGGCGGAGTGGATCACGCGGACCCGGACCTCCTCGTTGCTGAGCTTCTCCAGGCTGGTCTTGACCGCCTCGGCGGAGCCCTGCACGTCGGCCTTCACGATCACGTTGAAGTCCTTCAGCTCGCCCTGCTGGATGCGGGCAAAGAGGTCGTCGAGGGTGACCTTGCGGTTCCCGCCCAGAGCCTCGTTCTTGGCCTGCTCCTTGCGCTGCTCCACCA
>JAFSRS010000153.1 GCA_017445985.1 Oscillospiraceae bacterium
CCCCTACAATCCTTTCCCTCCCCCAGCGGGGGAGGGTGCCGCCGCAGCGGCAGGAGAGGGAGAAGTCCGCCAAGGGAGAACGGGGATGCGGGCCGCCGAGGGCGGCGGCCCCTACACTCCTTTCCCTCCCCCAGCGGGGGAGGGTGCCGCCGCAGCGGCAGGAGAGGGAGAAGTCCGTCAAGGGAGAACGGGGATGCGGGCCGCCGAGGGCGGCGGCCCCTACACAATTTCGTCAGGTTTTCGCGCTGCCGTTCTCACCGCCGGGGAAGGTCGGCATATTGTCGTTCTCGCCGCCGGGGAAGCTCGGCATATTGCCGTTTTCGCCGTTGAAGTCCGGCGCCTGGCCGTCGCCGGGCTGCCTGCCTTTGCCGCCGGGCGTTTGACTGTCCATGCCGTTTTGACCGCCGAAATCGCCTTGACCTCTGCCGCCGGGCATTTGACCGCCGAAGCCGCCCTGACCGCCGAAGCCGCCCATGCCCGTGCTGCCGTAGCTGGCGAGCCCGCCGTTGAGCGTCAGCGTCGTCAGCTCCGTGCCGCCGGTGTAGCTGCCGCCGGAACCGATGCCGTCCGTGAAGGAGCCGCTGTAGCTGCCGCCGAAGCTGACCTTTGCCTCGCCGTTCACCAGCTCGGGGGAGGAGAACACCAGCGTGCCGCTGCGCACCGGGAGCTGGATGACGAACTGCTGTCCGCCGTTCTCGATGCAGACCACGGTCCCGGCGTCGAGGGTCTGACCGAAGGAGATATAGACGCTGTTCTGCCCCTGGCTTTGCGGGGCCTCCGGCATACCGCCGCCCGCGGCGAGCAGGACGCCGCCCGTGACGGTGATCCCGTTGTTGCTGTCCAGCGCCCCGTCGGCGTTGCCGGAGGAGGAGACGACCAGCGTCCCGCCGCTGAGCGTGGCGGTGCCGTTGCTGTCGAAGCCGTCGCCGCCCGCGGCGATCACCACGCAGCCGCCGGACATGGTGAGGGAGTTGTTCCCGCTGCCGCCGCCGAAGCGGTCCGCGCCGCCCCAGCCGCCGTTGGTAAAGCCGCTGGAATCCGCGCCGCCGCCCGCGTTGATGCCGTCGTCGGAGGACATGATCCGAATCATGCCGCCCCGGATGTCAACGTTCGAGCCCTCCAGACCCTCGTAGCATTTGCTGATGATGACGTCGCCGTCCAGAACGGTCAGGGTCCCGTCGGCGTGGAAGGCATCGTCCCCGCTGGAAACGATGCCGCCTCCGCCCGCGATGGTCAGGTCGCCGTTGGCGTGCACCGCGTCGTCGGCGCAGTTCAGATCGACGGCGCCGGAGAGCAGAAGGCTCGTTCCGGCCTTCAGGCCCTTCGCGCTCGCGTCGGAGGCAAGTCGGCTGTCACTGCCGCCGCCGCTGACGATGGTCGCTTGGCCGCCGCTGAGCTCCAGGGCTGTCTCAGCCTGGACGCCGTCCTCGCCGGAGCGCAGGTCCAGCAGAGTGTCGGCGATCCGCACCCAGCCGAGAGAGGCGTCGCTGTCGTTGGTGGAGCGCAGGGCGTCCCCGCCCGCCGTCACGGAAAGCTCGGCGTTCGCAATATCCAGACTGTCCTTGCCGTTGATCCCGTGGTTGACGGCGTTGACGGTGATGCGCCCGTCGTAGATGCTCAGGGTATCCTTGCTTGTGATTCCGTTATTATAGTTCGCGTTGACCGTCAGGCTCCCCTCGAAGCCGCTCTGGATCAGCAGGTCGGCCTTGCTGTAAAGACAGGCGTTGGGCTCCTCGTCGGCGGCGCTGGACCATTGGTCCGAATAGGTATAGCCGCTCCCGTCCGTCAGCGTGTTTTCGCTGTTGTCTTCCAGATGCAGAACGACGCGCTCGGCCTTATACACGTAGAGCGGACTGCCGTAGGAGCAGGTGATATCCGCGCCGTCCAGGATCAGCGCCACGTCCTCGCCCTTCGCGTCCACGACCACGCGCCCGTCGTCCAGGGTCCCGCTCAGACGGTAGGTCCCGCCCGCGGAGATCAGGAGCACGCCGTCGGCCCAGACCGCTCCCTCGCCGCTGACCGTGGCGCCGCCCCCGGTGAAGCCGATCTCCGTCGCGCCGTTGCGCTGGACGGCGACGCCCTCGGGCTGCTCCGACGCGATCGCGGAGACCGCGACCACGGCGGGGCTCTCTGCCGCTGCCGCGCTTTTTGCCGGGGCGGTCTGCTCCACTGTCGGCGCGTTTGCGGTGGCCTCGGTCACAGAGGGCGCGTTTGCGGTGGACCCGATCGTGGCAGACTCGCTTGCGGCGGCCGCCTCCCGGACGCTGCCGCAGCCTGCCAGCAGGCCCAGGGCCAGGGCCCCGCTCAGCGCGACGGCCAGGCAGTTCTTTTTATTCAGATCCCAATGTTTCATTTTGAAACGCCTCCTTTGCTTTGGATGGCCTCAGCATAAAGGGGAAAGCTGAAAGAATCCTGAAAAACCGAAGAGATGGATCAGAATTCACAAATCGTTCACAGGATCGCCGCAAAGGGCTTGCCAGCGCGGGCAAAATTGAGTATAATACAGCCCGGTACACAAAACAAGCCCCCTGAGAGAGGAAGCACGGAAATCAAGTTTGCCCACCCTGTCATTCCGAGCCAGTCCTCAGACCGGCGTGGGAATCCCATATCGAGGCAGTGGCATAAAAGTGGGATTGCCACACCAGTGCTGCGGCACTGGTTCGCAATGACAAATCGGTAACGTTGGAGCTTCGTTTTCTCCGTGTCTTGTAATCGAAACGTCAAAATTGATTTCCGTGGAGAGGAAGGAAAGACCATGTCACTGAAAACCGCCGCAGCCATCGCGCTGTGCAAGGGCCTGCATCTGACCGCGCGGCTGCTGCACCGCGGCGGCACCGCTATGCCGGGGCGCTGGGCGCTCAAGCTCGATCCGGCGCTGCCGGGGGAGCTGGCCCGCGGCCTGGACATCCTGCTGATCACCGGCACGAACGGCAAGACCACCACGGCCCGCATCTGCGAAACGGCCTGCGTCGACGCGGGCCTCGACGCGCTGGCGAACCGCAGCGGCGCGAACCTGCTCAGCGGGATCACGACGGAGCTGGCCATGAACAGCACGCTCGGCGGGCGCGTCAACAAAAAATGCGCGGTCATCGAGTGCGACGAGGCCGCGGCACGGACCGCCATTGGCCTTTTGCAGCCGAAGGTGGTGCTGGTGACGAACCTCTTCCGCGACCAGCTCGACCGCTACGGCGAGGTGACGCACACGCTGGAGAATATCCGGGAGGGGCTGAAAAAAGCCCCCGGCGCGGTGCTGGCGCTCAACGCTGACGATTCCCTCGTCAGCTCCCTGGCGCTGGACCTGCCGAACCGGGTGGTCTGGTACGGCATGGACCGCGCCGCTGCGGACCCGGCGACGCCGCCGCCCGCGCTTTCCGACGCGCTGCGCTGCATCCGCTGCAAGGCGGCCTACGAATACGACTATCTGAGCTACGGCCATCTGGGCGGCTTCCGCTGCCCGAACTGCGGCTACCGCCGTCACGCGGCGGACGTGGCCGTGGCCGCGCCGCCTCTGCTGGGGCCGGACGGCAGCCAAATCGAGCTCTCGGTCCGGGGCGAGCGGGTGGAGGCGGCGGTCAACCTGCCCGCGGTCTACAATATTTATAATGCCGTCGGCGCGATCGCCGCGGTGACGGCGTTTGGCGTCGGGCTGGAACACGCGCTCACCGCCGTCGGCAGCTTCCGCTGCGGCTTCGGGCGCATGGAGCGCTTCGAGCTGGGCGCGGCGGGCGCGCGGGTGATGCTGGTGAAGAACCCCGCGGGCTGCGATCAGGTGCTGCAGTTCCTCTCCGGGCTGGACGGCTCCTTCGAGCTGGCCCTGCTGCTCAACGACCGCACGGCGGACGGCACCGACGTGTCCTGGATCTGGGACGCGGACTTCGAGCGCCTGAGCGCCCTGGGGGAGCGGCTGACGCGGGTCACGGTCTCCGGCGACCGCGCCTGGGACCTGTTCCTCCGGCTGAAATACGCGGGGCTGGACGTGTCGCGCATCCGGGTGGAACGGGACTACGCGGCCCTGACGGCGCAGCTTGCCGCATCGGAGGTCCCGGTGTTCATCATGCCGACCTATACGGCCCTGCTGGAATTTCGCCCGCAGCTGCTGAAGGCCTGCGGCGGCGAGGAGTTCTGGGAAGGCTGAAATCAATGTGCAATGTGCAATTGTACCAGAGGGAAAGTTATGGAGAGATCGATTCATATTTGTCATTTGTATCCCGACCTGTTGAATCTCTATGGGGACCGGGGGAACGTGCTTTGCCTGCGGCGGCGCCTGGAATGGCGCGGGATCGGGGCCTCGGTGACCGAAATGCCCGTGGGCGCGGCGGACCGGCTGGCTGAGGCGGACCTGATCTTCATCGGCGGGGGACAGGACTTTGAGCAGCAGGCGCTGCTGGAGGACCTGCACCGGGGCAAGGACGCGAGCCTCCGCGCTGCGGTGGCGGACGGCGTGGCGATCCTGGCGATCTGCGGCGGCTATCAGATGCTCGGGCAGTATTACGAGACCCATGACGGCGTCCGCTGCGACTTCGTCGGGGCCATCGACCTCCGAACCGTCGGCGGGAAGGAACGGATGATCGGCAACTACCTCTTCCGCTGCGGGGACGAGAGCGGCGGCATGGAGGTCGTGGGCTTTGAGAACCACTCCGGCCGGACCTGGCTGGGCGAGGGCGTGAAGCCCCTGGGCCGCGTGCTGAGCGGCTATGGCAACAACGGCCAGGACGGGACCGAGGGCGTGCGGTACCACAACGTGTTCGGCACCTACAGCCACGGCCCGCTGCTGCCGAAAAATCCGGCGCTCTGCGACGAGATCTTAAAGACCGCGCTGGAACGCAAGTACGGAAAAGCGGAGCTCGCGCCTCTGGACGACAGCGCGGAGCAGAACGCCTTCCGCGAGATCGCCGCAAGGCTGAGAAACGCATAAGAGCGATCAGCAAGCGCCCGTTCCGACCGGAACGGGCGCTTGCACAACAGATAAAAGCGACGTTGTAGGGACGGCTCTTAGCCGTCCGCCTTATAATTCCCACCGGCGTCGTAGGGAGCGATCCCCTGATCGCTCCGCGTTCCGACACACAGCAAGGTCGTATTCCGCCCCGCGCGTTGCGCGGGGCGGCGGCGCCATCCGGGGCTGGCGCTCTACGGGGTTCGTCGGCAATGCGGACGGCTAAGAGCCGTCCCTGCAGTCGACTCCTGCACAACTCCCAATCTATGTGCTACGTGATTATCAATTCCCGACTTCTGTCAGGAACTCGATCCGCAGCCGCAGGATCAGCAGCCGGAGCAGGGCGGCGGCGCTGCTTTCCGCGGCCTCCCGCAGCTCCGCCGGGCCGTCGTAGGGATCGAAGCGGACCGAGACAGGCTCTGCTCCGTCCGAGGCCCGGAGCGCGTCCGTCGCGCCCGCGCCGCTGAGCAGGAAGCCGTCCCCGCGCAGGACGAAGCGCAGCGGACAAGCGCCGCCTGCCCCCGTCAGGGTCAGCGTCAGCGCGCCTTCCGTGCCGTCGGCGTCCGTCGTTCGGATGAAGAGCTCCAGACTGTCCTCGCCAAGCCGCGTCACAGACCATTCCCCGCGCTCCCCGTCAACGTCCCGCCGGAAGCTCGTCCGTCCGCGCCGGTCCGTCTCGCCCTGCTCAGCGAGGGCGGACAGACGGGCATAGGAGATCACCGGGCGCGTCAGGATCAACGCGGTCCGGGTCGGTTCGTCGTAATCCACGCCGAAGCCCAGGGCCTCGCCCAGCTCCCGCAGGCGGAAGAAGTTATAGCCGCCGATGTGCCAGACGGAGAGGTCAGCCATCTCCGTGCCGTCGATCACCAGCGCCTGGGAGGTCGGGTGGGCGGCGGCGGAGCGATCCGGGGCGGGGGAGAGCTCCTTCCCGTCCGGGTGGGTATAGGCCCGCCCGGTATGCACGAGCACGCGGTTCCGCGCCGCGTCATAGTCCACGTCGAACTGGCTTCCGGTCCCGCTCAGCAGCGCGGCCAGGTCCCGCAGCTTGAAATAGTTGTAGCCGTCGATCCGGTATTTCTCGCACCGCACGGCCTCCCCGTCCACCCGCAGCCGCTGGTCCGAGCGGCGCGGGCCGTCGGCCAGGACCGGGACGGAGAGGACGAAACTGGCCGCCAGCAGCAGCGCGCAGACGCGGGGCAGAAAACGCCTCATAAACATTCCTCCTGCCATTGAAATGATACTGTAAAAATCAAATGTCGTAAATCTATCTTAACACAAACCGGGATCGTAAGCAAGCCGTGAGAAAAATACAAAAAACGATTGACGAATGGAAAAAGATTTGCTAAAATAGCGCTATCATCCGAGGAAGGGGAGTCGGCAACCAATGTATACCAGAAGCGTCACTATCAGCAATCAGGTGGGCCTTCACGCCAGGCCTGCGACCTTTTTCATCCAGAAGGCGAATGATTACCGTTGCAGCATCTGGGTCGAGAAGGACGATCGCAAGGTCAACGCGAAAAGTCTCCTGGGCGTTCTGTCGCTCGGCATCGTCTGCGGTACGACCATCAATCTGATCGCGGACGGCGTGGATGAGAAGCAGGCGCTGGACAACCTGGCCGATCTGGTCAACAGCAAATTCGCGGAATAAGCGTTGATCCATCTGATCTGAACAATCAGGGCGTGTAGGAGACCTACACGCCCCTTTTATAATGATCATCGGATGGAGAAACGATCGTGATTCGATCGTTTCTCCGGTCAAGCGTCACGCTTGACCGCTCATAATGGCGATCATTGGGGCAATGATCGCCATTATGAGCCAGATGATCCTTACAACGAAGATCGGGCAAACCGGCAACGCCGGTTTGCAGAGCCGCGTTGCGGCTCTGCGAAACGCCTTTTGGCGTTTCGCCATCCGATCATAGTTATAGCGACAGGATA
>JAFSRS010000154.1 GCA_017445985.1 Oscillospiraceae bacterium
CGATGCGCGGGGCGGAATGCGACGTCCGGGCATGGCGGAACGCGGAGCGATCAGGGGATCGCGCCCTACGACGTGGCAATCGTCGTGACCTGCGGGCGACCACACAGGGTCGCCCCTACGAACATGATCTCGCCAAATCCCAATTTGCAAAGCCCTCTTTTTCCGTCGCCCCGCGAAACGCAAATAACCGGCTGGGCGGTTTGACCCGTCCAGCCGGCCGCGAGAGAAGGGGGAAAGAGAGGAGGTTATCCGATGGATCGAATCAGAGGAACCTATCCATGTATTTACGATCTCGCCAAGCGGCATACGATCACGCAATCTGCCCTTGCAATTTCCGCCGCGCTGTGATACAATACGGTGACAAAGCTGAGCGTACAGATATCTGTACGCCTGGGTTTGGTTCAAGGGAGCGGCCGTCGCTTGTGGAAGGGTGGACGGCTGCTTTCTTTTTTGGTTCAGGGGCCGTCCGGGGGCAACGTCAATCATTTAAGCCGGCTAAATTTTTTTCATGTAGGGGCGGCTCCCCTGAGCCGCTCGTCTGACGGGCCGCCGAGGGCGGCGGCCCCTACATTCATTTATTTACCGCTTCTTAACTTCAAGACATGCCGTCCGGGGACGGCCCCCTTTATTGTTTGCTTAGATGTCCATGTTCAGCAGGTAAGAGCTCAGGCCCTTGCCGTGCATGTCCACGCTGAGGGAGCGGGTGACGCCGCCGCCCAGGGCCGCGTACATCACGAAGTTCAGCGCGCAGATGTTGGGCAGCTCATAGCGGACGACCTCGCCCTTGACGATGCCCTTGAAGTGCTCCTTCACGCGCTCCGGCGTGACCACTTCCTTCAGCATCTCGTAATCCTTCGGATCATAGGCGATCAGGCTCACGTTGGAGATGTTCCCCTTGTCGCCGGTGCGGCTGTGCGCGATTTCCCAAAGCTTCATATTCTGCACACTCCTTTTCTCAAACGGTGAAGACTTCAACGGCGGGATGCACGTCCTCGCGGTTGATGAGGATGGAGGCCACGGAGACGATGTCGCGGGTGCGCTTCACAGCGCCGCAGCCGCCGGCGGGGCCGTTGGTGTAGAGGGCCTCGACCTCGTTCGGGACCAGGTCGGCGATGGCCTTGGTCTTGGCGCGGCCCGCCACGCGGACGCGGACCTCGCTGGGCTCCTCGTTGTACTTGAAATCGGGGTTCCAGTACAGGCTGTTGCAGCCGATGATGTCATACTTCATCTCGTCGAACTGACCGGGGGCGACCAGCTCCAGACGCTCCTTGACGATCTCCAGGGCGAGCTTGGCACGCGCCAGGCAGCCGGGGCCGCCGTAGCTGATCTCGCCGTCGCCGATGAAGCAGTCCTTGTAGCCGATGGAGCACTTGAAGGTGCTGGTGCGGGCCTTGCCCGTCGCGCCGGAGACCTGGACCTTGTCCTTGCCGTCCTGGACGAACTTGACCGCCTTGAAGTTGGCGACGACGTCCGGGGTCAGGTAGTTCTCGGGATCGTGAATCTCATAGCAGATCTGCTCGGCGCAGGTGTCGGGCGTGACCATGCCGCCGCTGCCCTCGACCTTGGTGATGAAGAACTCGCCGTCCTCGCGGATCTCGATCAGCGGGAAGCCGAGGTGGCCGACGCCCGGCACGTCCTTCTTGCCCGGCTCGGCGTAGTAGCCGCCGGTGACCTGGCCGCCGCACTCCAGCAGATGGCCGACCATCGTGCCCTTGCCCAGCTTGTCCCAGTCGTCCTCGGCCCAGCCGAACTCATAGACCATGGGAGCCATGAAGATGGCGGGGTCGCTGACACGGCCGGTGATGACCACGTCCGCGCCCTGCTGCAGGGCCTTCACGATGCCCTCGACGCCCATGTAGGCGTTGGCGGAGACGATCTTGCCGGGCAGCTTGCTCAGGGGCTCGTGGGTCTCCCAGACCTCGGTGTCCATGTAGCGGTCGATGATGGGCAGGATGTCGTCGCCGGTGACGCAGGCGATCTTCATGCCGGTCAGGCCGTGCTTGCGCGCGATCTCCACGCACTTCTGCGCGGCGGCCTGCGGGTTCGCGGAGCCCATGTTGGTGATGATCTTCACCTTGTGCTTCCAGGCGAGGGGCAGGGCCTTCTCCATGCGGTGCTCCAGCAGGCCGTTGTAGCCCTTGGTGGGGTCCTTGAGCTTGGCTTCCTGGCCGATGGCGATCGTGCGCTCGGCAAGGCACTCATAGCTGATATAGTCCAGGTTGCCCTTTTCGATCAGCTCGAGAGAGGGCTCCAGACGGTCGCCCGCGTAGCCGGCGCCGGACCCGATGCGGATGGATTACATAAGCAAACAATTCCTTTCCAAAGAGAATTCGAAATTGGTGGATGTCTTATGGGATTGGAAAAAAGCCTCGCAGAGTTCGCGCCCGCAGGCGCGAAGAAATTTCAATCATTTTTCCCGGAAACCGCGTTTTCGGGAAAAATACTTCTCGCGGAGGGAGTGCCGCTCTCCCGCAGCGGCGCGAGCGCAGCGCTCCCCCTCGATTCAGAGCCCAGCGAAGCGGGTCTGAATCGAATTTCTCAGATGGTGATGGCGCCAATGACGATGGCGACGATCAGCATGACGATGGTCAGCACGAAGGCCCAGGGGATCGTGTGCTTCTGGTGGTCGCCCAGATCGACGCCGGAGAGCCCCAGCAGCAGGAAGGTGGCGGGAGTCAGCGGGCTCACCGGGAAGCCGGTGGTCATCTGGCCCAGGATGGCGGCGCGGCCGAC
>JAFSRS010000155.1 GCA_017445985.1 Oscillospiraceae bacterium
CGCTGACGCGCCGATTTTGAGCTTGGAGGTATCGTTTACAGCTCCTTTCCCTCCCCCAGCGGGGGAGGGTGCCGCCGCAGCGGCAGGAGAGGGAGAAGGTCCGATGATCGCCATTGAAAAGGTTTTGGTGACTCGATGGTTTGCGCAGCTCCTAATTCCTAACTTATAACTCCTAACTCGATAAATCCCAATTTGTCTCTGTGCTCCGTCCCGTTCCATCCCGCCGCCGCGTCAAAGGAGGTCCCATGAAACGCATCTTCGCCGTCTCGCTCTTTGCCCTGGCCCTGTGCTTCGCGCTGCCGCCGCTGCTGCTGCCCGCCGGGGCGCGTCCATTGGCGGAGGCCGCCGCGGAACAGGCCGCGGAGGTGTCCGGCGAGGACGCGGGCGGAGCTGCCTCCGCCGCGGACGATCTCCTCCCCGCCGATCCCGCGGATCGCGCGGACGCGGCGGTCTCCCTCCGGCTCCTGACCGCGGAGGGGACGGTGGAGACCCTCTCCCTCGCGGACTATCTCCCCGCCGCCCTCGCCGGGGAGATGCCCGCGGCCTTCGAGCCGGAGGCCCTGCGGGCCCAGGCCGTCGCGCTGCGGACCTACGCCCTCTACTGTCAGGCCCATCCGAAATCCGCCCACCCCGACGCGGACCTCTGCGCGAGGGCGGACTGCTGCTGCGCCTGGCTGGACGAGGAAACGCTCCGGGAGCGCTGGGGCGACGATCACGCCGCGAACCGGGCGCGGCTGGAGCAGGCCGTCGCGGACACGGACGGGGAAACGCTGGTCTGGGAGGGCGAGCCGATCCTCGCGGTGTTCCACGCGGCCTCCCAGGGGCGGACCGAGGACGGCGCGGCCCTGGGGCTCAGCGTCCCCTACCTGAAAAGCGTCGAGACGCCGGAGACGCCGGAGCGGGTGCGCCAGCTCGTCACGACGGTGGAGGTCGCCCCGGCGGAGCTGGCCGCGACGCTCACTTCACTGAACCCGGAGGCGGACTTTTCCGGTTCGCCGGAGGACTGGCTCGGCCCGGTCAGCCTGGACGCGGCGGGGCGGGTCTCGGCGGTGGTGCTGGGCGGGCGGCAGTTCAGCGCCCTCGCGCTGCGCCAGGCCTTCGGCCTGCGCTCCACCGACTTCACCCTCGTCTGGGACGGCGGGGCCTTCACGTTCCGGGTCCGGGGATACGGACACGGCCTCGGCCTGAGCCAGCACGGGGCTGAGCTCATGGCCGAGGCCGGAGCAAGCTATTTGGAGATTTTGGCGCACTACTATCCGGGCGCGGAACCGGCTTAGGGCAACACCGCACAATTCTGGTGCGCGGTGTTGCCTTAGGACACTTCCTCCGCATCCGCTGCGCAGGTCTCGCAGGCCTGTCCCTCCATGATCCGCATGACGCCCTCGCAGATCGACCGGTACTCCCGGGCAAGCTGCTCAAAATGCGCCTCGCCGGCCGGCTCCAGGTGATAGTACACCCGCGTCATCCGTCTGCCCACCAGCACGCGCCGGTTGGACACCAGTCCGGCGTCCTGAAGGCGGTAGAGCACCGGGTAGAGCGAGCCCTCCTGGGTCACGATGGCCC
>JAFSRS010000156.1 GCA_017445985.1 Oscillospiraceae bacterium
AAAGGTTTAACCGAGCAGCGAGCAGAAATCGCGCCATACAAGGCGGAGGACGCAGGCGGGCTGACGCCCGCCAAGGACGCCAACGCAGTATGGCACGATTTATGCCGCTGCGAATTGAAGATTTCTATCAAGGATTAGTATCATACATCTCCGCCTCAGCCGAGCTCCCAGAGGAGCGTCACGGTGTCCGAGACCTGGACGTCGTCCGGCTCCAGGTCCACGTCGTAGGCGCCGTCGGCCTGGGCACAGGCCTCGGCCTTGAGCATCCGGTTCATCGGACGGACCTCGAGCTCCAGCGCGCCCCAGGAGTAGTCGATGCTTTGAAGCTCCTTCAGGCTGACGCCCGCCGCCGCTGCCAGCACGGCGGCCTTCGCCTTCGCGTCCGCGACGGCCCGCGCCAGCAGCTCGTTCTTCGCCGCCTCCGGGTCGCTGACCGTATAGCCGAGGCGCAGCTCCGGCTGTGCCGGGCTGTGGGAGAGCGCGTACAGGACCCGCCCCAGCAGCGCGTTGTCCGAGGCGAACTCCAGCTTCAGCTGATGGCGGTACCGATAGCCGACGAAGCGCTGCCGGTAGGCGCCCGCCTCCTGATAGCCCTCGTATTCCGTGTCCACGTCGAAGCTCAGGGTCTTCAGCTCGCTCCGCGCGAAGCCGAGGCCGCTCAGCGTTTCCCGAAGCTGCTCCGTGTCCGCCGCCGAGCGGCGCAGCGCCTCGCCGTACTCCGGGTCCAGCCCCTCCAGCGACAGGGTGATCCGGGTCCGGTCGGGCCTGATTCGGAGCTGTCCCCGCCCCGTGACGCGCAGCGTTCTCATTTCAGACATCCGTCTGTTCCTCCTTTCCGATCTTCCGCGCAAAGCGGTCGAGCACCTCCAACATGTCTCCCGGCAGGCGCTTCCGGCACTCCGCCTTCAGCGTTTCCGGGACCCCGTAGAAGGCCTCCGCGACGCTCCCGGCGATGCAGGTCAGGGTGTCGCAGTCGCCGCCGAGGGAGACCGCGGTGCGGATCACGTCCTCGAAGCTCTCCCCCTCCAGGAACGCGGTCAGGGCCTCCGGCACGGTCTGCTGGCAGCTCTCCACGTGCCGGTAGCCCGGGCGGATCTGATCGCAGGTCCGGGAGAGGTCGTAGCCGAATTGCTCCGTGATGTAGTCGCGGATCGCGGCCTTGCCGCTGCCGCTCCGGGCCAGATAGATCGCGCTTGCCACGGCCTCCGCGCCCTTGATCCCCTCCGGGTGGTTGTGGGTGACCGCGGCGGTGAGCCGGGCCATCCGCCGCGTCTCGTCCAGACTGGGATAGAGCCAGCCCGCCGCGGAGACGCGCATCGCGGAGCCGTTTCCGTAGCTGCCGTAGGGCTTCGGATCGGCGCTCCACAGCCAATGCGAAAAGCGGCAGCCGTAGCCCGCGTTCGGGTATCTGCGCCCCCAGCGGAGCAGGGCGCGGACGAGGCCGCCGCGAAGGGCCTCGTCCGAGGTCTCAGGCGGGGCATTCATCAGCGCCTCCGCCACCGCGACCGTCATCACGCTGTCGTCGGTGAACCGGCTTTCCTTCGTGAACAGCGGGAATTCCTTCGTTTTGCCGCCCCGGTCGAACTCATAGGGCGCGCCGATCACGTCTCCAAGAATCGCTCCGTACATCTGTCGTTCCTCCTTGTTTGTTAATGACGGTACAAGGATACCATACCCGGAACGAAGGAGGTCGTTTGCCGGGCGACAAATTTCACGCTTACCGTTATAGCACGCTTTCCCCCGCGCTGCAAGCCCCGCGTGAATTGGGCTTGCATCCCGGCTCCGGCGTGGTATACTCTGGGGGAGGGGGCGATATATGATGCTGCTGGACACCCATTCCCATTCCAGGGTCTCCTTTGACGGACGGGACTCCCGGCGGGAGCTGGCGCTCTCCGCGCTGGACGCGGGGCTGGACCTGCTCTGCGTCACGGACCACTACGACGTGGTCAACGAGAGATCGGAGCTGGTACCTGCCTACGACTGGGCGCCCGCGCGGCGGGAGCACGCGGAGGCCATAAGGGCGCTCCCGGCAGGCGCGCCGCTCCGGCTGCTGTACGGGCTGGAGCTGGGGAACGCCCCGGCCTGCTTCGACGCCGCCGCCGCGGCGCTGGCGGAGGAGGGGCTGGACTTCGTGATCGGCTCGATGCACAACGCCTCGGCCCGGCTGGGCTGGGTCGACTGGTATTACGTCGATTATCACGAAAACAAGGCTTTGGCCCTCCGGCATCTGGAGGACTATTTCGACTCCCTTACGGCGCTGATCGAATGGGGAAATTACGACACGCTGGGCCACCTGGCCTATCCCCTGCGCTACATGCGGGACCGGGACGGGCTGGATTTGCGGCTCTCGGATTTCCGGGAGCGGTATGTCGAGATCCTCCGGCGCAACGCGGAGCGGGGCCGCGCCGTCGAGGTCAACACGAACCGGGGCCGGGACACGCTGACGGACTACCGGGACCTGCTCCTGGACTGGAAAGCCCTGGGCGGGGAGCACGTCACCGTCGGCGCCGACGCCCACTGGGCGGAGGACCTCGGAAAGGGCATCCGCGAAGCGCTGGACCTGATTAAAGCCTGCGGTTTTGAATACGTGACCTATTACGAAAAGCGAAAGCCGGTCTGCGTGAGGGTCGATTGATAAAAATGTGCAATTAGCAATGTGCAATGTGCAATTGTGGTGTCGCTTCGCGACCATTTTAAAATTTATCGCCGAAGGCGATCCCTTCATTGCTAATTGCACATTGCTAATTGCTAATTCTCAGCTAAAAGACTGCTCCCGCCGCGAAATCGTTATGATTTCGCGGCGGGAGCCTTTCATGTTCAGCGCCGATTAATACTCAAAGCTGCCCTCGTACACCGTCGTCGCGCCGCCGGTGAGGGTCACGCCCCTGTCGCTGACGCGGACCGTCAGCTCGCCGCCCAGGACCGACACCGTGACGTCGCTGTCCCGGTCGCAGAAGCCGTTTTCCACCGCGGCCACGGCGGCGGCGCAGGCGCCGGTGCCGCAGGCCAGGGTCTCGCCGCTGCCGCGTTCCCAGACGCGGATGCGCAGCGTGTGGCGGTTCACCACCCGGACGAACTCGGCGTTGACCCGCTCCGGGAAGGCGGGATGGTACTCGAAGCCCGGCCCCAGCCGTTCCAGATCCAACTCGTCGATGCTCTCCCGGAACACGACGCAGTGCGGGTTGCCGACGCTGACGCAGGTGACGCGGTACTCGCTTCCGTCCACCGTCAGCGGCACGTCCACCAGCCGGTCCCCCTCCAGCAGCGCGGGGACCTCCGCCGGGGCCAGGGAGGGCTTCCCCATGTCCACAGCGACGGAGCTGACCTTGCCGTCCCGGAGGTAGAGCTGCAGCTGCCGGACCCCTCCGGCGGTCTCCACGGAGAGGTGCTCGGAGCGGAGGTAGCCCTTGTCGTAGAGCAGCTTGGCGACGCACCTCAGGTTGTTGCCCGCCATGCGGCCCTCGCTGCCGTCCCGGTTGAAGCTCCTGAGCTTCACGTCCGCGACCTTCGATTTCTCCATCAGCGCGATCCCGTCGCCGCCGATCCCGTAGTGGGGGCGGCAGAGGCTGACGCAGAGGGACTCCGGCGCGGTGATGCCGCCGTCGAAGTTCTCGATGAAGATATAGTCGTTGCCGCAGTCCTGCATCTTCGTGAAGGGGATGCGCCGCCGCCAGGCCCGGAGGTTGTTGATGTCCACCAGCTCCGTGTTGCCCACGTTGTAGCGGCTGGCGATCATGTCCGCCAGGGCGCTGGCGGTGTCCAGACTGGTGAGGCAGGGGACGCCGAGCTGCATGGCCCGGCGGTGCAGGGCGATGTAGTCCCCCATCGTCGCGTCCTTGACCGCGCCGGTGTAGATCAGGTAGCGCAGCTCGCCCCGCTCCATCCGCCGGACAATCTCCGCGCCGTCGGCCACGGGGACCACCTCGACGCCCAGGGCGGCGATGGCCCCGGCGGTGCCGGTGGTGGCGTAGAGCTTCAAGCCGCTGTCGTGGAAGCGCCGGGCCAGGCCGATGACCTCCTGATAGTCGCCGGTCTCCACGCTCAGCAGGACCCCCGCGCCGCCCGCCAGCGGCGAGGGCACGGTGAAGCCCGCGGCGGTCAGGCCCTTGTACATGGCCTCCGCCATCGTCCGGCCCAGGCCCAGGACCTCGCCGGTGGACTTCATCTCCGGGCCGAGGATACTGTTGGCGTCGGAGAGCTTTTCAAAGGAGAACACCGGCACCTTCACCGCGCAGTAGGGCGGGGTGCGGTAGAGCCCGGTCCCGTAGCCCAGGTCCGCCAGGCGTTCCCCCAGCATGACCTGGCTGGCCAGGTCCACCATCGGGACCCCTGTCACCTTACTGATATAGGGAACGGTCCGGCTGGCGCGGGGGTTGACCTCGATGACGTAGAGCTCGTTTTCGTAGATCAGGTATTGGATGTTGACGAGCCCCTGCGTACCCAAGGCAAGCGCCAGCTTTTCCGAAACGTCGGTGATCTTGTGCAGGAAACGGTCGTTCAGGTTGTAGGGCGGATAGACCGCGATGGAGTCGCCGGAGTGGACGCCCGCCCGCTCGACGTGCTCCATGATGCCGGGGATCAGCACGTCCGTGCCGTCGGAGATCACGTCGACCTCCAGCTCCACGCCGGGCATGTACTTGTCCACCAGCACCGGGTTCTCGATGCCGCCGGAGAGGATCGTCTCCATGTACTGCCGGGTGTGGGCCTCGTCCTTGGAGATCGTCATGTTCTGCCCGCCGATCACGTAGCTGGGGCGGAGCAGCACCGGGTAGTCCAGCGTCTTCGCGGCACTGACCGCCTCCTCCACGCTGTTGACGCCCATGCCCCGGGGCCGCCGGATGCCGAAGCGCTCCAGCAGCGCGTCGAAGCGGGCACGGTCCTCGGCGACGTCGATGCTCTCCGCGCTGGTGCCCAGAATGCGGACGCCGTGGCTGTCGAGATACTGCGTCAGCTTGATCGCGGTCTGCCCGCCGAAGGCCACGACGACGCCGACGGGCCGCTCCACCGCGATCACGTTCATCACGTCCTCCGGCGTGAGAGGCTCGAAATAGAGCCGGTCGGCGGTGTCGTAGTCGGTGGAGACGGTCTCCGGGTTGTTGTTGACGATCACCACGTCGTAGCCCAGCTCCCGCAGCTTCCAGACGCAGTGGACGGAGCTGTAGTCGAACTCGATGCCCTGCCCGATGCGGATGGGGCCGGAGCCCAGCACCATGATGACCGGCTTGCCGCTGCGCGGGAAGGAGCGGGACTCGCAGTCGGTCTCCGTCTCGGAGTAGAAATAGGGCCGGTCCGTGCCGAAGACCGCCTCGCAGGTGCGGACGATCTGATAGCTAAAGGGTTGGCTGAACGGCAGCTCCGCGCAGCCGGTGAGCTTCTGAATCGCGCTGTCCGGGAAGCCCAGCCGCTTCGCGGCGGCGTAGCTCTCCGCGTTCAGCTCGGCTTTCAGCGCGTTTTCCGCGTCGATCAGCCTTTGCAGGCGCTCAGAAAACCAGGGCGTGATCCTTGTGATCTCAAAGATCTCCTCCGGCGTCATGCCGGATTTCAGCGCTTCGTAGACCGTGAAGATGCGGCGGTCGTCCTGGGCGGCAAGCCGCTCGATGAGGGGCGCGTCGTTCAGCGGAGGGGCGTTCAGGCTGTCCAGCCCGATCTCCGCGCCGCGTACCGCCTTCATCAGCGCCGCCTCGAAGGTCGGGCCGATGCTCATGACCTCGCCCGTGGCCTTCATCTGGGTCCCCAGCCTGCGGCTGGACCCGGCGAACTTGTCAAAGGGCCACTTGGGGAACTTCACGACGACGTAGTCCACCGCGGGCTCGAAGCCCAACAGGGACGCGCCGGTCTCCTCGTTTTTGATCTCGCTGAGCCGGTAGCCCAGGGCCAGCCGCGTGGTGATCTTGGCGATGGGGTAGCCCGTGGCCTTGCTGGCAAGCGCGGAGGAGCGGGACACGCGGGGGTTGACCTCGATGACCGCGTACTCGCTGCCGTCGGGCTTCAGGGCGAACTGGCAGTTGCAGCCGCCGATGATGCCGATGGCGGCGACGATGTCCAGCGCCGCCTGCCGCAGCATCCCCAGCTCCCCCTCCGTCAGGGTCAGGGCCGGGGCCGCCACGATGCTGTCGCCGGTGTGGACGCCCACCGGGTCGACGTTCTCCATCGAGCAGACGGAGACGGCGTTGCCGTCCGCGTCCCGCATGGTCTCGAACTCGATCTCCTTCCAGCCGGAGATGCACTTCTCCACCAGAATCTGGGTGATCGGCGACATGTCCAGGCCGCTCTTGGCGATGGTTTTCAGCTCCTCCGGCGTGTCGGCGATGCCGCCGCCGGTGCCGCCCAGGGTGAAGGCCGGGCGTACGATGATCGGATAGCCGATCTCCTCCGCGATGCGCAGCGCCGTCTCCACGTCGTTGGCGATGGCCGAGGGGACGCAGGGCTGGCCGATCTTCGCCATGGCCTCGCGGAACTTTTCCCGGTCCTCCGCCTGGTCGATGCCCCGGATGTCGGTACCCAGCAGCCGGACGCCCAGCTTTTCCAGGCTCCCGTCCCGGCTGAGCTGCATCGCGATGGTCAGGCCGGTCTGGCCGCCCAGGCCCGCCAGCAGGCCGTCGGGCCGCTCCTTTTCCAGGATCCGCCGCACGGTGTCCGCGTTCAGCGGCTCCAGATAGATCTCGTCCGCCATGGCCTTGTCGGTCATGATCGTCGCGGGGTTGGAGTTCACCAGCACGGTGTTGATCCCCTCCACCCGCAGCACCCGGCAGGCCTGCGCCCCGGCATAGTCGAACTCCGCCGCCTGCCCGATCACGATCGGCCCGGAGCCGATCACCAAAACCTTTTTGATACTTTTATCCTTGGGCATATTTGCCTCCTTTGATTACAAGGTTGCCGCCATGACCGCCTTGATCGTGTGCATCCGGTTTTCCGCCTCGTCGAAGACGATGCTCTGCGGGCCGTTAAAGACCTCGTCCGTGACCTCCATGCAGTCCAGACCGAACTTCTCGTACACGTCCAGACCGATCTCGGTTTCGAGGTCGTGGAAGGCGGGCAGACAGTGCATGAAGCGGCACTGGGGCCCGGCGAGCTCCATCAGCTCCCGCGTCACCCGGTAGGGGCTCAGGTCCGCGATCCGCTCGGCCCAGACCTCGTCCGGCTCGCCCATGGAGACCCAGACGTCGGTGTAGAGCACGTCCGCGCCCCGCACCGCCTTCTGCGGGTCGGTCTCAAAGGCCACGCTGCCGCCGGTCTCCGCCGCGATCTCCCTGCAGCGGGCGGCCAGCTCCGGCGCGGGGAAATACTTTTCCGGGGCGCAGCCCACAAAGCGCATCCCCAGCTTCGCGCAGCCGATCATCAGGGAGTTGCCCATGTTGTAGCGGGCGTCGCCCAGAAAGACCAGCTTCCGGCCTTTCAAGGAACCGAAGTGCTCCCGGATCGTCATCGCGTCCGCCAGCACCTGGGTCGGGTGGAACTCGTTGGTGAGACCGTTCCAGACGGGCACCCCGGCGTCTTTTGCCAGGGCTTCGACCCGTTCCTGCCCGAAGCCGCGGTACTCGATGCCGTCAAACATCCGGCCCAGCACCTTCGCGGTGTCGGCAATGGACTCCTTCTTGCCGATCTGGCTGGCCTTGGGGTCCAGATAGACCGCGTACATCCCCAGGTCCGCCGCCGCGACCTCGAAGGCGCAGCGGGTCCGGGTGCTGGTTTTCTCGAAGATCAGGGCGACGTTCTTGCCCGCGTGGATGCGGTGTGGGACGCCCTGCTGTTTTTGCGCCTTCAGCGCGTCGGCCAGGTCCAGCAGCGCCGTGAGCTCCTCCGGCGTATAGTCCAGCAGCGTGAGAAAGCTGCGGCCCTTGAAGTTGGGGGAAATGTCCATTTTTTCAAGCTCCTGTTCCAATGATATGACGATGTTCCGGCGTGAATATTCGCCGTAGGGGCGACCCTGTGTGGTCGCCCGAAACGTGACGGTTTTTACCGACGGAACGACAAAATGCGGATACGAACCGATCATTTGTAGGGGCCGCCGCCTTCGGCGGCCCGTCAACCCGCGCGGTGCGCGGGTTGGAATCTGACGCGAGTGCGTTTCGAAAGATGCGGGCCGCCGAGGGCGGCGGCCCCTACAGCTGATCGTAATGCCGTTCGAAAAAATGCCATGTTGGCATTGGACGAACCGGGCGGGCGACCACACAGGGTCGCCCCTACGATTTGATCTGCCCTCGGTGCGTCAGGCGCAGGCGGCCTTGATGATCTCGACGGCCTTCTTTAACAAATCAAACGGGATGTTCAACGGGGGCAGGAGGCGCAGGCGGTCCTTCGCGGTCAGGCAGAGGACGCCGTTTTCCCGGCAGGCGGCCAGGACCTCCGCGGCGGGCTTCTCGGTCTGGATGCCGATCATCAGGCCCAGGCCCGTGACGCCGCGGACCCCCGGCGCGTGCTCCAGCTCGGAGAACACGTACGCGCTCTTCTCCCGGACCTCCGCCAGAAGCGTATCGTCGATCCGCTCCAGCACGTTCAGCGCCCCGGCGCAGGCGGCGGGGTTGCCGCCGAAGGTGGAGCCGTGGTCGCCCTTGCCCAAAACATTCTCTACCCGCTCGCCCAGCAGGCAGGCCCCGATGGGCAGGCCGCCGCCCAGACCCTTCGCCGTCGTCACCACGTCCGGCGTCACGCCGTAGCGCTGGAAAGCGTAAAGCGCTCCCGTGCGCCCGTTGCCGGTCTGGACTTCGTCCACCATCAAAAGCATATCCTTCTCCCGGCACAGCGCCTCGACGCCCCGGAGGAATTCCTCGGAAAGCGGCACGACGCCGCCCTCGCCCTGCACCGGCTCGACGAGCACCGCGGCGCAGGGGTATTGCTCCGTCAGCGCCCGGACGCCCGCCAGGTCCCCGGCGTCCGCGTGGACGAAGCCCGGGGTCAGGGGCCGGAACTGGCTGTGGAACACCGCCTGTCCCGTGGCGGCCAGGGTCGTCAGCGTCCGCCCGTGGAAGCTGTTGTTCAGCGTAATAATATAATAGGAATCCGGCCCCTTGTTCTGCCCGGCCCACTTCCGCGCGACCTTGACCGCGCACTCGTTGGCCTCCGCGCCGGAGTTGCCGAAAAAGACCTTCTTCATCCCGGTCCGCAGGCAAAGCTGTTCCGCCAGCCGGACGCAGGGCGCGGTGTAGTAGAGGTTGGAGGCGTGCTGCAGGGTCAGAAGCTGGGCGCTGACCGCCGCGGCCCATCCCTCGTCGGCGTAGCCGAAGGCGTTGACCGCGATCCCGCTGCCCAGGTCGATATATTCCCTGCCCGCCGCGTCGTAGCAGAGCGCCCCCTTGCCGGAGACCAGCTCCAGCGGGAAGCGGGCGTAGGTCCCGGCGACGTACTGCCGGTCCAGCTCCATGATCTCATTCATTGCTCCCGTCTCCTTCCACCATGGTCCCCGCGCCCTCGTCCGTCAGGATCTCCGCGAGGATGGAATGGGGCACCCGCCCGTCGAGGATGACGACGCTGCGGACCCCGTAATTGATCGCCGCGATGCAGCAGTCCACCTTCGGGATCATGCCGCCCGCGATCACGTTCTCCTTGAAGAGCTCCACCGCCTCGCTGACCGTCAGATGGCGAATCAGGGTGGAGGGGTCGTCCTTGTCCCGCAGCACGCCGGGCACGTCCGTCATCATGAACAGACGCTCGGCCCCCAGGGCCCCGGCGATGTGGGCCGCGGCGGTGTCGCCGTTGATGTTGTAGAGCTGCCCGGCCCCGTCGCAGCCGATGGTGGAGATCACCGGGATATAGCCCAGGTCCAGCAGGTCCGTGATGGGCTTCACGTTCACGCCGGTGACGTTCCCCACGTAGCCCAAAGCGGGGTTCTTCTGGCTGGCCCGGATCAGCCGCCCGTCCATGCCGGACAGGCCGATGGCCCGGCCCCCGTGGAGGCCCAGCAGGTTCACAAGGTTCTTGTTCACCTTGCCCGCCAGGGTCATCTCCACGACCTCCATCGTCTCCGCGTCGGTGACCCGGAGCCCGTTGACGAACTCGCTCTGCTTTCCCAGGCGGCGCAGCAGCTCGTTGATCTCCGGCCCGCCGCCGTGGACCAGCACCACCTTCACGCCCACGGCGTTCAGCAGCACGATATCCTCGGCCACCTGGTCCCGCAGCTCCTCGGAGATCATCGCGTTGCCGCCGTATTTCACCACGACCACGCGGCCGTTGTAGCGCTGGATATAGGGCAGGGCCTCGGTCAAAATCCGCGCCCGGTCCAGATTGGATACGTTCTTCATCAGCTCCGGTACTCCCCGTTGATCTTCACATATTCGTATGTCAGGTCGCAGCCCCAGGCCGTGGCGGCGGCGTCCCCGTCGCCCAGCGTGACTTTGATCTCGACCTCGTCCTGGTCGAGGACCGTTTTCGCCAGCTCCTCGGAGAAGTCGATCCCCGCGCCGTTCTCACAGACGGTGATCTCGCCCGCCCTGGAGGCGAAGTCGACCTTGACCTTTTTCACGTCCAGCTCCGCGCCGGAGTAGCCCAGGGCGCAGAGGACCCGGCCCCAGTTGGCGTCCGCGCCGAACATGGCGGCCTTGACGAGACTGGAGGAGATCACGCTCTTCGCGGCGGTTTTTGCGGCCTTCTCGTCCTTCGCGCCGGTGACGCTGCACTCCAAAAGCCGCGTCGCGCCCTCGCCGTCCCCGGCGATCATCCGGCACAGGGCCACGTTCACGCTGTTGAGCGCGGCCATGAAGGCGGCGAAGTCCGGGCCCTCTTCCGTGATGGGCGCGTTGCCCGCCAGACCGTTGGCGAGGATGCAGACCATGTCGTTGGTGGAGGTGTCGCCGTCCACGCTGAGCATGTTGAAGGTCCTGTCGACGTCGCCGCGCAGCGCCTTTTGCAGCATGTCGGGGGCGATCGCCGCGTCCGTGGTCAGGAACACCAGCATCGTCGCCATGTCCGGGTGGATCATGCCGCTGCCCTTGGCGATCCCGCCGATCCGGCAGGCCTTTCCGCCCAGCTCAAATTCCACGGCCAGCTCCTTGGGCCGGGTGTCCGTGGTCATGATGCCCTCGCAGGCGGAGCGGCTGCCCTCTGTGGACAGCTTCGCCGCCAGCTCCCCGACGTGGGCGCGGATGGGCGTCAGGTCCAGGGGCTGGCCGATCACGCCGGTGCTGGCCACGATCAGGTCCTCCGGCCTCAGGCCCAGGGCCGCCGCGGCCAGGGCGCTCATCTCCTCCGCGGTCTCCTCGCCCCCGGCGCAGCAGGTGTTGGCGATCCCGCTGTTCACAACCACGGCCCGCGCGTGACCGTCGGCGATGTGGCGCTTCGTCACCGCGATGGGCGCGCCCTGCACCAGATTCCGGGTATAGACCGCCGCCGCCGCGCAATCGGCCTCGCCGGCGATCAGCGCCAGGTCGTTTTTCAGCTTGCCCTTCCGAATGCCGCAGTGGATCCCCGCGGCCCGAAAGCCCCGCGGCGCGCACACGCCGCCGCTGACTTGCTTGATATCCATAAACTACTAACTCCTAACTCAAAACTCCTAACTCAGACCACAAGCCCCTCCAGCTCGTCCGCGCCGAGCATCAGGTTCATGTTCTGGATCGCCGCGCCGGAGGCGCCCTTGCCGAGGTTGTCAAAGACCGCCGTCAGCAGGACCCGCTCCCCGTTGCCCGCCGCCGTGACCAGCATCCCGTCGCGCCCGGCGAGGGCGTTGGCCGTGGCGGGGAAGTCCTCCGGGGCCGCGCAGCGCACCGCGCCGCCCTGATAATAGTCCGCGTAGAAGCGGCCCAGCTCCGCCGGGTCGCAGTTGAGCTGACTCCGGTGCAGCGGCACGGTTACCAGCATCCCGCAGGGGAAATCCGCCACCACCGGGCAGAACACCGGGGGCAGGTCCAGCCCCGCCAGGGCCTGCATCTCCGGCAGGTGCTTGTGGGTCTGGCCCAGGGCGTAGGGCTTCGGCGCGTCCAGCGCGGCGTCCCGGCCCGGGTCCTCGTACTGGGCGATCATGGCCTTGCCCCCGCCGGTGTAGCCGGTCAGGGAGAAGCAGCTCAGCGCCGCGTCGGACGGAAGCAGCCCGGCCTGCCGCAGGGGGGCGGTCAGCGCCAGAAAGCCGCTGGCGTGGCAGCCGGGATTCGCCAGCCGTTTCGTATTGCGAACCTGTTCCCGCAGCCCCAGCTCCGGAAAGCCGTAGGTCCAGCCCTCCGCCACGCGGTGAGCGGTGGAGGTGTCGATCAGCCGGGTCTCCGGCGGGCAGAGGGCCGCGGACTCCCGCGCCGCCGCGTCGGGCAGGCAGAGAAAGGCCAGGTCCGCCGCGGCCATCGCGTCCCGCCGTGCCTCCGGGTCCTTGCGCAGCGTCTCAGGCAGGCTCAGCAGCTCGATGTCCCGCCGCTCCGCCAGCCGCTCCCGGATGCGCAGCCCGGTGGTCCCGGCGCTGCCGTCGATAAATATCCTGGTCATGGGGATTCCTTTCATTATAAATAAAATGATATGCGCATTATATGGAAAGCGACGGGCATTGTCAATGAATTATCCATTCTATATTCACTCTTGCTGTATTATTATTGATATTCCCGTCCCCGGCCCCGCGCCGCCTCACTTTATTTGGGCAAATCGACGAAGCGAAGCGCGGGATTTCTCTTGACTTTTTCACTTTAGCGTGTTAGCATACTATCACAACGATTTTTTGGAGGCGCGCATGTCTGCTTTTGACGATCCGAACACCCGGCTGCTGCTCTCCGCCGTCGCCGCCATCGACAGCGAGGACCAGGCGCGGCGCTTTCTGGAGGATTTGCTGACGAACCGGGAGATCCAGGCCATCAGCCAGCGGTTGAACGTGGCCCGGATGCTGCTGGACCGGGAGAAATACGCGAACGTGGAGCAGGCCACCGGGGCCAGCTCCGCCACCATCGTCCGGGTGAACCAGTGCATCCGCTTCGGCGCGGGCGGCTACGAGGCCGTGCTGGGCGCCCTGCGGGAAGGGGAGGGCGAAGCATGACGGACGGCAGCTTTCTGAGCGCCCCGGAGCGCATCGGGCTCTCCCTCCGGGAGCTCTACGCCCGGAAGGGCTACGAGACCTATAAAATGAGCCGCTTCGAGCCCTACGACCTCTACGCCCAGAACCGGAGCTTCGTCTCCGGGGGCAGCATCCTGACCTTCACGGACACGAACGGGCGGCTGATGGCGCTGAAGCCCGACGTGACCCTGTCCATCATCAAGCACTACCGGGGCGGGGAGCTGAAGGTCTGCTACCACGAGAGCGTGTTCCGGGACTCCGGCAGCTTCGGCGAGTTCCGGGAGATCGCCCAGATCGGCGTGGAGCGCATCGGCGGCATCGACCGGACGGCGGAGGCGGAGATGTTGGCGCTGGCGCGGGAGAGCCTGGACCGGATCGGCGGCGACTGCGTGCTCACGGCGGCCTCCGCGCTCTTCGTCCTGGGCCTGCTGCAGGCGTCGGAGACCGACCCAGAGACAGAAGCGCTGCTGACCCGCTATCTGCGGGAGCGGAACGCCGCTGCGATGAAAAAGCTCTGCGCGGCGGCAGGCTTGCCCCCTGAGGCCGCGGCGGTCTGGACCGCGCTGACGGAGCTCTACGGCCCCGCGCCGGAGGTCCTTCCCCAACTGGCGGCCCTGTGTCTGAACGAAACCATGCGCGGCGCGGTTTTGGAGCTGCAAAGCGTGCTGGCGGACATGGCGGAGACGCGCATCGACTTCTCCATCGTCACCGACCTCACCTATTATCAGGGCGTGGTGTTCAAGGGCTACCGCGCCGGGGTCCACGCCGCGATCCTCTCCGGCGGGCGTTACGACAGCCTGCTGCGGAAGCTGGGCAAGCGGGCCGGGGCCATCGGCTTCGCGGTCTATCTGGACCGGCTGGACGAGGCCCCTGCGGAGGGCGGCGGCGATACGATCCGCGTAGCCCTGCCGAAGGGGCGGCTGGGCGAGGCCGTCTACGAGCGCTTCGAGCGGGCGGGCTTCGGCTGTCCCTCCATCCGGGAGCCGGGGCGGAAATTGATTTTTGAGAACCCGGAGGTCGGGATCAGCTTCTTCTGGGCGAAGCCCTCGGACGTGGCCAGCTACGTGGAGCGGGGCGCGGCGGACCTGGGCGTCTGCGGCAGCGACATTCTGACGGAGTACGGCCCGGACGTGTTCGAGCTGGCGGACCTGGGTCTGGGCCGCTGCCGGATGTGCGTCGCGGCGAAGGAGGACTTCACCGAGGACGCCTCCCGCCCGCTGCGGGTGGCGACGAAGTTCCCGAACACCGCCCGCGCCTACTACTCCGGCCTGAGCCGGGAGATCGACATCATCCACCTGAGCGGCTCCATCGAGCTGGCCCCCATCGTCGGGCTCTCCGACGTGATCGTGGACATCGTCGAGACCGGGAATACCCTGCGGGCGAACGGGCTGCGGCCCTATGAAACGGTCTCGGAGATCAGCGCCCGGCTGGTGGCGAACCGGGCAAGCTGTCAATTCAAATATCCGCGCATCCGCGCCATCGCGGAGCGCATCGGAGGCGAGACGGCATGATAAAGATCGTGGAATACAACGAAATTTCCGCTTCGGAGATCTTTGACCGGAGCGCGGAGGAGGCCCGCGTGGAGACCGCCGTCGCGGAGATCATCTCCGAGGTGCGGCGGCGGGGCGACGCGGCGCTGCTGGACTACGCCGCGCGCTTCGACGGCGGCGCGCCGGAGCGTTTGGAGGTCAGCGAGGCGGAGCTCGACGCGGCGCTGAACAGCGTGGACCCGGAGCTTCTGGAAGTCATGAAGCAGGCGGCGGAGAATATCCGTGCCTTCCACGCGAAGCAGGTCCGCAGCAGCTTCGTGCTGACCCAACCCGGCGGCGTCGTGCTGGGCCAGAAGGTCACGCCGATGGAGAAGGTCGGCCTCTACGTGCCCGGCGGCACCGCGGCCTATCCCTCCACGGTGCTGATGGACGCGATCCCGGCGAAGCTGGCCGGGGTGGGGGAGCTGGTGATCACGACGCCCGCGAAGAATGGGACGATCCCCCCGGCGATCCTCGCCGCGGCGCGGATCGCGGGTGTGGACCGGGTCTTTAAAACGGGCGGGGCGCAGGCCGTCGCCGCCCTGGCCTACGGGACGGAGACGGTCCCGCGGGTGGACAAGATCGTCGGCCCCGGCAACGCCTTCGTCGCGGAGGCGAAACGCCAGGTCTTCGGCGCCGTCGCCATCGACATGATCGCCGGGCCGAGCGAAATTCTGATCGTCGCGGACGGAAGCTCCGACGCGAGTCAGCTCGCCGCCGACCTGCTGAGCCAGGCCGAGCATGACGCGCTGGCCTCGGCGGTGCTGGTGACGGAGAGCCGGACCCTGGCGGAGGCGGTGGCGGCGGAGATCGAGGTCCAGCTTTCGACCCTCCCCCGCGAAGCCATCGCCCGGAGATCCGTGGACGACCATAGCAAGATCATCGTCTGCGACAGTATCCCGCAGGCGGTTGAAATCTCCAACGCCCTGGCCCCGGAGCATCTGGAGCTCTGCGTGGACGAGCCTTTCGCGCTGCTGGACAGCGTGAAGCACGCGGGCAGCGTCTTTCTGGGCCGCTGGTGCCCGGAGGCCCTGGGGGACTACTTCGCCGGACCGAACCACACCCTGCCCACCGGGGGCACGGCCCGCTTTTCCAGCCCGCTCTCCGTGGACGATTTTGTGAAAAAGACCCAGTTTTCCTACTACACGCGGGAGGCCCTGTCCGCGGCCTGTCCCAAGGTTGCCCGCTTCGCCCGGGCCGAGGGGCTTGAAGCCCACGCCCGGAGCGCGGAATCCCGCTTTAAGGAGGGTGCCGAATGAGCAGACTTTTATCCGAACGGCTGCGGACGCTGGAGGCCTACGTCCCCGGCGAGCAGCCCCAGGACCAGCGCTACGTGAAGCTCAACACGAACGAGTCCCCCTATCCCCCCTCGCCGGGGGTGCTGGCGGCGGCCGCGGCGGAGGCCGCGCGTCTGAACCTCTACTCCGACCCGGAGCTCAAGCCGCTGCGGGCGGCGCTGGCGGAGACCTACGGCGTCACGCTGGAAAATATCTGCTGCGGCAACGGCTCCGACGAGCTGCTGTATTTCATCTTTTTGGCCTACGGCGACGCGGCGCACGGTTTCATCTTCCCGGACCTGACCTACGGCTTCTACCCGGTGTTCTGCCGCCTGAACGGCGTGCCCTTCGAGGAAAAGCCGCTCCGGGCGGACTTCACCGTGGACCTCACCGACTATCTGGACGATCCGCGTCCCATGGTGCTGGCGAACCCCAATGCCCCGACGGGAATCGCGCTGGGGCTGGCGGAGATCGAGCGGCTTGCCGCCTCGAACCCGGCGCGGCTGGTGGTGATCGACGAGGCCTACGTGGACTTCGGCGGCGAGAGCGCGGTGGGCCTGACCCGGCGCTATGACAACCTGATCGTGGTGGGAACCTTCTCCAAGTCCCGCTCCCTGGCGGGCGGGCGGCTGGGCTTCGCCATCGCGGACGCGGCCTTGATCGCCGATTTGGAGACCGTGCGCTATTCGATCAACCCCTACAACGTGAACCGCATGAGCATGGCGGCGGGCGTCGCCGCGCTGCGGGACGCGGCCTATTACGAGGCGAACTGCCGGACCATCGCGCGGACCCGGGAGGACACGGCGGCGCGGCTGCGCGCCCTGGGTTTCGAGGTGCTCCCCTCCAGGGCAAACTTCCTCTTCGCCCGCTCGGACCGCTGCTCCGGGGAGCGGCTGTATCTGGAATTGAAGCGCCGGGGCGTGCTGGTGCGGCATTTCACGAAGCCGCGGATCGCGGATTACGTCCGCGTGACGGTCGGCTCGGTGTCGGACATGGAGCAGTTTATCAGGACGACGGAGGACGTTTTCAATGAGGAACGCTGAGATCACGCGCAAGACCGCGGAGACCGATATCGCGCTCCGCTTGGAGCTGGACGGGACCGGCAGGGCCGACGTGCAGAGCGGCTGCGGCTTTCTGGACCACATGCTGACCCTGCTGGCCCGGCACGGGCGCTTTGACCTGACGCTGCGCTGCGCCGGGGACACGCAGGTGGACTATCACCACACGGTGGAGGACGTGGGCATCGCCCTGGGCGCGGCCTTGAAGGCCGCCCTTGGGGAGAAGCGGGGGATCGTCCGCTACGGCTCGCTCCTGCTGCCGATGGACGAGGCGCTGGTGGCCTGCGCGGTGGACCTCTCCGGGCGCTGCATGCTGCGCTATGGGCTGACGCTCCCCACGCAGAAGGTCGGGGATTTCGACACGGAGCTGGGCGAGGAGTTCTTCTGGGGCTTCGCGAGAGCCGGGGAACTGACCCTGCACTTGAAGCAGCTCGACGGGAGCAACTCCCATCACGTTCTGGAGGCCGCCTTCAAGGGCCTGGGCCGCGCCCTGCGGCAGGCCGTAGCCATCGACCCGGCGCTGGAGGGGGAGATCCCCTCGACAAAGGGGACGCTATGATCGCGATCGTGGATTACGGGGTGGGGAACCTCTTTTCCCTGAAAAGCTCCTTCGCCGCCGTGGGCGCGGAGACCGCCGTCGTTTCGGACGCCGCGGGGCTCCGGGCGGCGGACAAGCTGATTTTGCCCGGCGTCGGGGCCTTCGGCGACGCCGCGGCGATGCTGCGGGAGAGCGGGCTGGCCGAGCCGCTGCTGGAGGAGGTCTCCTCCGGCAAGCCGCTGATGGGCATCTGTCTCGGGATGCAGCTTCTATTTACAAAAGGTCTGGAATACGGCGAGCACCGGGGCCTGGACCTGATCCCCGGCACGGTGCGGCCCATCGCCGGCGTGATCCCCGCGGGGCTGAAGATCCCTCACATCGGCTGGAACGCGCTGCAGCTCACCGCGCCGGAGGACCCGATCCTGCGGTCCGTCCGCTCCGGCGACTGCGTGTATTTCGTCCACTCCTTCTTCGCCGAGACCGAGCCGCGCTACGTTTCCGCCGTCGCGGACTACGGCGCGCCCCTGACCGCCTCCGTCCGCCGCGAAACCGTCTGGGGCTGTCAGTTCCACCCGGAAAAGAGCGGCAAGGTCGGGCTGGGGATCCTCCGGTCCTTCTGCGAACTGTAGGAGGTTATTATGCTCATTTTTCCTGCCATCGACCTGGTGGGCGGCAAGGCTGTACGGCTGTTCCAGGGCGATTATGACAAAATGACGGTCTACAACGACGATCCCGCCGCCGCGGCGCGGGCCTTTCAGGATGCGGGCGCACAGTATTTACACGTCGTCGATCTGGAGGGCGCGCGGGACGGCGGGACGCCGAATCTGGAAAGCGTCCGCGCCATCGTCGCCGGAACGGCGCTGAACGTCGAGATCGGCGGCGGCGTCCGGGACATGGAGACCGTGGAGCGCTATCTGGACCTGGGCGTGTTCCGGGTGATCCTCGGCACCGCGGCGGTGCGGGACCGGGCCTTTCTGGAGGCCGCGCTGGTCCGCTTCGGGCCGCGGGTCGCCGTGGGCGTGGACCTGCGGGACGGCTTCGTGGCGATCCGGGGCTGGCGGGAGCTGACCGCGCTCCCGGCGGCGGACTTCTGCGCGGAGCTGGAGAGCCTGGGTCTGGACACCCTGATCTGCACGGACATCTCCCGCGACGGCGCGATGCGGGGCACCAACCGGACCCTCTACCGTGAGCTGTCCGCGCGACTGCGCTTGAAGCTGGTGGCCTCCGGCGGCGTCTCGACGCTGGACGATATTCTTGCGTTGAAGCAGACCGGCGTCCACGGGGCCATCGTCGGAAAGGCCCTCTACACCGGGGACCTGGACCTGAAAACGGCAGTGGAGGCGGCGAAATGATCACAAAACGCATCATCCCCTGTCTGGACGTGCGGGACGGGCGGGTCGTCAAGGGCGTGAACTTCCAGGGCCTGAACGACGTGTCGGACCCGGTGGCGCTGGCGGAGTTCTACACCGAAAACGGCGCGGACGAGCTGGTTTTCTACGACATCACCGCCTCCGCCGAGGGGCGCAAGCTCTTCACCGAGGTCCTGACCCGGACCGCCGAGCGGGTCTTCATCCCCCTGACCGTGGGGGGCGGCATCAACACGGTGGAGGACTTCGACCGGGTGCTGAAATGCGGCGCGGACAAGGTCAGCGTGAACTCCGGGGCCATCCGCCGCCCGGAGCTGATCCGGGAGGCGGCGAAGAAATACGGCGACCAGTGCGTGGTCCTCTCGGCGGATATCAAGCGCGTGGACGGCGAGTTCCGCGTCTTTGCCCGCGGGGGCCGGGACGACACCGGCATCGAGGCCATCGGCTGGATTCGCCGCGGCGTGGCCCTGGGCGCGGGGGAACTGGTCATCAACTCCATCGACACCGACGGCGTGAAGCGGGGCTTCGACCTGGAGCTGCTGGAACGGGTCTGCGAGGCGGTCTCCGTCCCGGTGATCGCCTCCGGCGGCGCGGGCCGCGCGGAGGATTTTATCGAGCTGTTTGAAACGCTCCCCGGCGTGGACGCGGGGCTGGCGGCCTCGATCTTCCACTTCGGCGAGGTGCCGATCCCGGCGCTGAAAAAGCTGCTGGCGGAACACGGAATTTTAGTGAGGAACTGACGATGATCCATATCGACGAGCTGAAGTTTGACGAAAAGGGCCTGATCCCCGCCGTGGTGGTGGACGCCGACACGAAAGAGGTGCTGACGCTGGCCTATATGAACCGGGAAAGCCTTGCCATTACAATGGCAGAGGGGCGCACCTGCTTCTACAGCCGCTCCCGGCAGGAGCTTTGGCGCAAGGGCGAGACCAGCGGCAACGTGCAGTACGTGGTCTCCATCACCGCGGACTGCGATCTGGACGCGCTGACGGTGCTGGTGAACAAGACCGGCCCCGCCTGCCACACCGGGGCGGAGTCCTGCTTCTACCATCCGGTCTATGAATCCGAGACGGAACACGCCTTCTCCGCCGAGGCCCTGATGGAGCTGATCCGGGGCCGCAAGGCCGCGCCGCAGGAGGGCTCCTACACCAGCTATCTCTTCAGCAAGGGCATGGACAAGATTTTGAAGAAGGTGGGCGAGGAGTCCACCGAGGTCATCATCGCAGCGAAGGGCGGAGACCGGGCCGAGACGGTCTACGAGGTCGCCGACCTGGCCTATCACGTGATGGTGATGATGATCGAGATGGGCATCGGCCTGGAGGATATCGCCGCGGAGCTGAAGCGCCGCCACGTGATCGACCACAAGGTGAAGCAGGAGAAGATGGGCGGCGAATCCAGTTAGGAGTTAGAAGTTATGAGTTAGGAGTTATTGGAGTCATAACCATTCGGGAAACTCCTAACTCCTAACTCAAAACTCCTAACTCGGTAAAACCGAACTAGTTCAAGGGTCGAAAGGTAATGAACATATGACAGATCTTCTGGCTTTTCTGAAATCGAACCCCTACCCCGGGCGGGGCATCGTGATCGGTTCCGACCGGGTCTATTATTTCATCATGGGCCGCAGCGAAAACAGCCGGAACCGGGTGTTTGTGAAAACCGAGGACGGCATCCGCACGAAGGCCTTCGACCCCTCGAAGCTGACGGACCCCAGCCTGGTCATTTATCATCCGGTGCGGTTCGTGAACGGAAGCCTGATCGTCACGAACGGCGACCAGACGGACACGATCGCGGAGCTCGGCGACTTCCGGGCGGCGCTGGCGACGCGTTCCTACGAGCCGGACGCGCCGCACTGGACGCCCCGCATCTCATCCCTCCTCCGCCCCGACGGGAGCTTCGAGCTGTCGATCTTAAAGCGCGGCCCCGGCGGGGGCTGCGTCCGGGAGTTCTTCGCCTATGAGGGCGTCCCGGCGGGCGTCGGGTATTTCATCAGCACCTACGCCGGGCCCGGCGAGCCGCTGCCCTCTTATTCCGGCGAACCGATGGAGATCGCGCTCCCGGAGCCGGAGGCGGTCTGGGCCGCGCTGAACGCCGACAACCGGGTGGCCCTCTACGCCAACGCGGGCGGCGCGGTCACGCTCTTCAACAAACGTCTGGGGGACTGAGAACATGACGGAATTTGAACTGAAATACGGCTGCAACCCCAACCAGAAGCCCGCCCGCGTCTATATGCGGGACGGCGGCGCGCTGCCCGTCACGATCTTGAACGGCAGGCCGGGCTATATCAACTTCCTCGACGCGCTGAACGCCTGGCAGCTCGTGACGGAGCTGAAAACGGCGACGGGCCTGCCCGCCGCCGCCAGCTTCAAGCACGTTTCCCCCGCCGGAGCCGCCCTGGGCCTGCCCCTGAGCGAGACCTTGATGTGCGCCTGTTTCGTGGAGGATATCCCCGGCCTGGACGCCTCTCCTCTGGCCTGCGCCTATGCGCGGGCGCGAGGCGCGGACCGCATGTGCTCCTTCGGGGACTGGATCGCCCTCAGCGACAAGTGCGACGTCACGACCGCGCTCGTCATCAGGCGCGAGGTCTCCGACGGGATCATCGCGCCGGACTACGAGCCGGAGGCGCTGGAAATCCTGAAGCAGAAGCGCAAGGGCGCCTACAGCGTGATCCGGATCGACCCGGCCTACCGCCCGGCGGCGGTGGAGACCCGGACCGTGTTCGGCGTGAGCTTCGAGCAGGGGCACAACGATTGCAGGATCGACGGGACGCTGCTTCAAAACCTTGTGAGCGAGAATAAGGACCTGCCCGCCGCGGCCCGGCGGGATCTGCTGGTTTCTTTAATTACCCTGAAATACACCCAGTCCAACTCCGTCTGCTATGCCTATGACGGTACGGCCATCGGCGTGGGCGCGGGGCAGCAGTCCCGCATCCACTGTACCCGGCTGGCGGGCGGGAAGGCCGACACCTGGTTCCTGCGCCAGTCGGAGCGGGTCCTCTCTTTGCCCTTCCGCCCCGACCTTGGCCGGGCGGACCGGGACAACGCCATCGACGGCTATATCAACCGGAACGAGGAGGACGTCTGCGCCGAGGGCGTCTGGCAGCGCTATTTCACGCAGCGCCCGTCGCCCTTCACCGACGCGGAGCAGCGGGCGTACCTCGACCAAATCGACGGGGTCTCCCTGGGCTCGGACGCCTTCTTCCCCTTCTCCGACAACATCGAGCGGGCCCGCCGCTCCGGCGTCCGCTACGTCGCAGAGCCCGGCGGCAGCGTCCGGGACGACGCCGTGATCGCCTGCTGCGACCGCTGTGGCATGGTCCTGGCCTTCACCGGCCTGCGGCTGTTCCACCACTGACAAAACCGATGAGATCACAGAGCGCGCCCGAAAAGGTCAAGCGACCTTTCCGGGCGCGCTCGGTCTCTGTGCGCAGGCAAATCGGGAGTTGTGGAGGTACCGATTTGGCCCCCCCGCAAGGGGGGCTGTCGCGTGAGCGAAGCGAACGTGACTGGGGGGTGCCGTGTGCGCCGCAATAGAACCCCTCAGTCACCGCCGCAAACGGCGGTGACAGCTCCCCTTGCAGGGGAGCCAATGGCGTCGGCGCATCACCTCCCCAACTCCCAATTTCCCGCGCCGCCCCCAGGCGTTCCGTTTCTTTTGCTTGACTTTCCCGGCAAAATCGGATAGCATTAGGAAAGTCATTCTCGGGAGGTGCCGGTATGGACAAGCGGACGGACAAGCGGGATTACTATCTGGACATCGCGGACGCGGTGAGCGAGCGGAGCACCTGTCTCCGGCGGCGCTACGGCGCGATCATCGTCCGCAACGACGAGATCATCTCCACCGGCTACAACGGCGCGCCCCGGGGCCGCCGGAACTGCTGCGACCTGGGCCGCTGCACCCGGGAGGAGCTGTGCATCCCCTCCGGTGAGCGCTACGAGCTCTGCCGCAGCGTCCACGCCGAGGCCAACGCGATCATCTCCGCCGCCCGCCGCGACATGCTGGGCGGCACCCTTTACCTCTCCGGCCGCGACGGCAAGACCGGCGAGCTGCTGACCGACACGACCAGCTGCTCCATGTGCCGCCGCCTCATCATCAACGCGGGCATCGAGCGCGTCGTCGCCCGGATCGGCGAGGACGACTACCGCGTCACCGAGGTCGAGGAATGGACGCGGGAGGAAAATTAGCAATTAGCAATGTGCAATTAGCAATTGATGTATCGCCTTCGGCGATGAATTTAAAATAGTCGCGAAGCGACACCACAATTGCACATTGCACATTGCTGATTGCACATTTTTAGTATACCCGGCTGGTTTCCACACCCAGCCTAATAAAAAATGGGAGGTTTCCAATCCATGACAAGCAAATCCATCCAACGCATCGCCCTGATCGCCATGATCGCCGCCGTGTACGCAGCTTTGACGATGGGGCTTGCGTTCATGAGCTATCAGAGCGTGCAGTTCCGCGTCGCGGAGGCCCTGTGCGTTCTGCCTTTCTTTTTCCCCTACACGACCTGGGGGCTGGTGCTCGGCTGCGTGCTGGCGAACCTGCTGAGCGCCTACGGCGTGCTGGACGTGGTCTTCGGCACCCTCGCCACGCTGCTGGCCTGCCTCGCGACGGTGGGCTTCGGGAGGCTCGACAAGCGGAGCTGGGGCGCCCAGATCGGGGCCTGCCTGATGCCCGTCGTGTTCAACGCCCTGATCGTCGGGGCCCTGATCGCGTACTTTGAGACCGACAGCCTTTTCACCGGGGCCTTCTGGCCCGCCTTCGGCATGAACGCCCTGTCCGTGGGCTTCGGCGAGCTGGCGGTGCTCTTCGTCCTAGGCCTGCCCCTGCTGCGCTGGCTGCCGAAGAGCAAGTTCTATTCGAAATTGGAAGCCGCGTAAACCGATTTTATACACAACCGTATATGCTGATCTTCGGGGAGCCCCCGGCCGGGGGGCTGAGAGTGGGGCCGCGTGTGGAGTTCGCCCCTGACCCGCAGACCTGATCCGGGTCATACCGGCGTAGGGAAAGATGCAGACAGAAGCGTTTCAATTCCGTATTGCATCGAAAGATGGCAATACGGAATTGATATGCAAGGAGAAGATTCGCATGAAAACCAACACCAGACGACTTGTGGAGACCGCGATCCTGATCGCGCTGGGCACCGTGCTGAGCCTATTCAAGCTCGACATGCCGATGGGCGGCGGGCTGACGGTCTGCAGCATGCTGCCGCTGATCCTGCTGAGCCACCGCTGGGGCTGGCGCTGGGGCCTGGTCAGCGCCGGCGTCTACAGCGTGCTCCAGCTCCTGCTGGGGCTGGACAACGTGGGCTACGCCGCGGCGGGCGGCCTCGGCATGGCCCTGGGCTGCCTGTTCCTGGACTATATCCTCGCCTACCTTGTGATCGGCTTCTCCGGCGTCTTTGAGGGGCCGGTGCGGGACAAGCGGGCGGCCATGGCCGTCGGCATCGCGGTCACCTTCTTCGCCCGTTTCCTCTGCCACTTCGTCACCGGCGTCTGGATCTGGGACGCCCTCTGGCCGAACGAGTTCGGCATGGCGGCGATCCCCTATTCCGCCGCCTACAACGGCTGGTACATGGCGGGGGAGCTGGTGTTGACCGAGGGCGCCGCGATGCTGCTCTACAAGCCGCTGCGCCGCTATCTCTGCTGTGAGGACCTGAAAGAGAGGGCGCCCCAATGAAAAAACGAACGCTCGCGATCCGCTGGAACGCGCCGGTGACGCTGTCCTTCGCGCTCATCAGTCTCGCCGTGCTGGGCCTGGCCGCCCTGACCCAGGGCCGGAGCACCCGGCTGCTGTTCTCGGTCTACCGCTCGCCGCTCAGCGACGCGCTGACCTATCCGCGCTTTTTCCTGCACGTCCTCGGGCACAGCGGCATCAGCCACTATACGAGCAACGTCATGCTGCTGCTGGTCCTGGGGCCGGGGCTGGAGGAGCGCTTCGGGAGCGAGTCCCTCTTGAAGGCGATGGCGGTGACCGCCTTCGTCACCGGGCTGCTCCACTGGCTGCTGTTCCCCGGCACGGCCCTGCTGGGCGCCAGCGGCGTGGTGTTCATGATGATCCTGATGGCGTCCCAGGGCGGCATGCACGGCGACGGCATCCCCCTGACGCTGATCCTGGTGTTCCTGCTCTACGTGGGCAGCGAGGTCTGGACCGCCCTGGCGGTGCAGGACAACGTGTCCCACCTGACCCACATCGTCGGCGGCGTCTGCGGCGCGGTGCTGGGGCTGCGGCTGCGGAAGAAATAAGTGACAGGGGGACGGTTCTGCTGTCACAAAAAAGCGGCATCTCGATTGCCGGGGTACGTTGTGACAGCAGAACCGTCCCCCTGTCACCTTTGTGAAAGGCGGTATCTTGATGAACCTGTCCTACGACCAGCTCGCCGAGCTGGGTTTTCCATACGTCCGGGGGCTTTTGGAGCCGGTCTGCCCCTACGGGGTCCGGCGGCTGCGGGAGGAGGGCTTCTACCCGCCCGCAGCGCGCGCGGCGCTGGAACGGGAGCTGGACAACGTGGAACTGCTCCGCGCCGCGCTGGACGCGGACGGGGAGGCGGTGATGGAGCTGCGCCATGCCCTGAGCGGGCTGAAGGAGCTGAGCGGCACGCTGCGCGCCTGCGCGGAGCGGGCCCTCGGCGAGGTGGAGCTCTTCGAGCTGACCGCCTTCTGCCTGCGGCTGCGGAGCCTGATCCCCATGGCGGAGGCTCTGCCGGGCTACGAGCGGCTGGACGGGATCGCCTTCGCCCCGGTGGACGCGGCGCTCTCGGTGCTGAACCCCTCAGAGTCCGGGCGGCTGAGCTTCTACGTGGAGGACGCGCGGAGCCCGGCCCTGGCGGAGGCCCGCGCCCGCAAGCGCGAGGCGGAGCGGGTCCTGCGCCGGACCGTGGAGCCGGAGGCCCGGGCGCGGCTGTCGGAAACACGCCAGACCGCGGCGCGGGACGAGGAGCGGGCCTTGAGCGCCGTCTACGAAGAGATGAGCGCGGCCCTGCGTCCATCCCTCCCGGCGCTGACGCAGAACGCCCTGGCCGCGGGCCGTCTCGACGCGGCGCTGGCCAAGGCGCTGGTGGCGCGGAACTATCACTGCTGCCGCCCGGAGCTGGGCGGCGAGACCCTGTCCCTGACCGACGCGGTGCACCCGGAGATCGCGGCGGGGCTGGCGGAGCGGGGGCGGGCCTTCACGCCGATCACGGTGGAGCTGCCCCGGGGCGTCACGGTGCTGACCGGGGCAAACATGGGCGGCAAGAGCGTCGCGCTGAAGACCGCGGTGCTGAACGCGGCCCTGGCCCTGAGCGGCTGCTTCGTGTTCGCGGCGGCGGCGCGGGTGCCGGCGTTTGCGCGCATCGAGCTGATCAACCGGGACTTCTCCAACGCCGTGGGCGGGCTGAGCAGCTTCGGCGGCGAGATCTTGCGCTTCAACGCCGCGGCGGAGCGGCTGGACGCGGGCGGGCTTTCCCTGATCGCGATGGACGAGTTCGCCCGGGGCACCAACGCCGGGGAGGGCGCGGCCATCGCCCGGGCGGTGGTGCGCTATCTGGCGGACAAGAACGCGGTGACGCTGCTGGCGACGCATTACGACGGCACGGCCCAATATGCCGCGCGGCATTATCAGGTCCGCGGCCTGCGCCGTCTGGAGGCCGACGCCCCCGGCGTGGGCGACGGGCTGCGCCGCATCGAGGACGCGATGGACTACGGCCTGATCCCCGTGGAGCCGGGGGAGCCCTGCCCCCGGGACGCGCTGCGCATCTGCCGCATCCTGGGCATGGCCCCGGAGATCCTGGACGAGGCCGCAAAGGAGGGAGAAAACGATGGAGCTTGACGCGATCCGCGAGAGGCTGGACGGGCACGAGGCGGAATGGATCCGGCCTCCCCGCACCCTGCTGGCGGCGGTGCTGGTGCCGCTGCTGGAAGTGGACGGGGAGCTGCACGTCCTCTTTGAGAAGCGGGCGGCGGGCATCCTGCAGGCGGGGGAAATCGGCTTCCCCGGCGGGCACGTGGAGGCGGGGGAGACCCCGGCGGAGGCGGCGGTCCGCGAGACCTGGGAGGAGCTGCTCCTCCGGCCCGAACAGGTGGAGCTGCTGGCCCCGCTGCACGTCCTGGGCGGCCACGGGCGGCGGGAGATCTACTCCTTCCTCGGCCTGCTCCGGGATTACGCGGGCAGCTTCGACCCCAAGGAGGTCGCGGGCGTCTTTACCGTGCCGCTCAAACGTTTTCTGACGGTCCCGCCGCAGACCTGCGAGGGCCGCATCCGCGTGGACCCCGGCGAGGATTTCCCCTACGAGGCCATCCCCGGCGGCCGGAACTACCCCTGGGCCTCCACGCCCCGGACCTTCTACTTCTACCCCACGGAGCACGGGATGATCTGGGGACTCACCGGGGAGCTGCTGCACAGCTTTGCGGAGCTGCTGACGTAGTGAACAGGGAATAGGGAATCGTTATGGGATCGCCTTCGGCGATTTATTAAAATGGTCGCGAAGCGACGCCACAACTATTCACTATTCACTATTAACTCGCAGATATTTCTCTTTCGTCGCCGCCCCGCCCCGCAGGTGCCGTTCCGCCTTGTTCTTTTCCAGGACCGCCTGCACCTGCTGCCAGGCGGCGCGGTCGAGCGCCTCCAGCCGCTCGGTCAGGTCCTTGTGCACCGTGCTCTTGCTGACGCCGAAACGCGCCCCGGCGGCGCGCACCGTGCCGCCCGTCTCGATCACGTAGTCCGCCAGCGCCCTGACGCGCCCGGCGATGTCCGCTTTCATACGATCACTTCCAAAAGCCTTAGTCAGGTCACTATATGAAGCGGCCCCACGCGCTATGCGGGAAGAATTTTACAGAAACGTGCGAAAAGCAACAGATTCTTGATTTCTATCCATTGACAATCCCTTGATTGAAGATTACAATGGTTACAAATAGATTTGCAAGAAAGGATAACTGCGCTTTGGATACCGAGCAACTACAGGGAAGCTTTCGACGCGGGATACTGCCTCTGATCATTCTGTCTCTCCTCAAGACCGGGGATATGTACGGATACCAGCTCGTGCAGGAGACCACCAACCGCTCCGGCGGGGCCATCGTGACCCAGGAGGGCTCGCTCTACCCGGTGCTCTACCGCCTT
>JAFSRS010000157.1 GCA_017445985.1 Oscillospiraceae bacterium
CGCGTCCCGCAGCGCCGCGACGCGCCGCCGGGGAAAGGCGTCGCCCCGCGCCGTGCCGGGGTCCCAGTCCCGCAGCTCCCCCTGCAAGGCCGCGGGGCAGCGTGAGGACAGCGCGTGAAAGGCGTCGAGCCAGGCCGCGAGGTCCAGCTCCGCCAGCCTCGACAGGGAGCCGCCGGGGTCGCCCCGCCCCTCGCAGGCGAGGGACCAGGGGTTTTCATCCTCTAAGAGCCGCGCGCAGACCCAGGCCTGGCAGGCGTCCCCCGCCAGGCCGAGCCGCGCCGCAAAGTCCAGCAGCGCCGCCGCGTCCGGGGTTTCCGGCCCGCGGAACAGCAGCCGCCGCGTTTCCCGCCCGTCCATGGCTCAGACGCGGACCCGCCAGCCGCAGGGATCGGGCAGGGAGCCGAGCTGGATGCCGGTCACGGTGTCGTAGAGCTTCTGGCTCAGGGGGCCGATGCTGCCGTCGCCGATGGTGAACACTTCATCCTTGTAGCGCAGCTTGCCCACGGGGGAGATCACGGCGGCGGTGCCGGTGCCGAAGACCTCCTCCAGCTTGCCCGCCCGCTGGGCCTCGATCAGCTCGTCGACGCTGATGCGGCGCTCCTCGGTGGGGATGCCCCAGGCGCGGCAGAGTGTCAGCGTACTGTCACGGGTGATGCCGGGCAGGATGGAGCCGTTCAGCATCGGGGTGACCACGGTGCCGTCGATCTTGAAGAAGATGTTCATCGCGCCGACTTCCTCGATATACCTGCGCTCCACGCCGTCCAGCCAGAGGACCTGGGAGTAGCCGCCGTCGTGGGCCTTGACCTGGGCGGCCAGGGAGCAGGCGTAGTTGCCGCCGGTCTTGGCGAAGCCCATGCCGCCGCGCACCGCGCGGACGTAGTCGTCCTCGATCCAGATGCCGACGGGCTCCAGCCCGCTGGCGTAGTAGGCCCCGCTGGGGGAGAGGATCACGCAGAAGATATAGGTCTCGCTGGGCCGGACGCCCAGGAAGGGGTCGGCGGCGATGATGAAGGGGCGCACATAGAGGCTGGTGCCGGGCGCGGTGGGGATCCAGTCGCGCTCCAGGCTCACCAGGGCACGGACCGCCTGCACGAAGTCCTCCTCCGGGAGCTGGGGGATGCAGAGGCGGCGGTTCGTGTTGTTGGTGCGCTTCGCGTTCATGTCCGGGCGGAAGAGCCAGCATTCGCCGTCCGCGCCCCGGTAGGCCTTCATGCCCTCGAACATCGTCTGGCCGTAGTGGAAGGTCATGCAGGCGGGCGAGAGCGTCAGGTCGTGGAAGGGCTCGATCCGCGCGTCGTGCCAGCCGATCCCCTCGGTGTAGTCCATCAGAAACATGTGGTCGGTAAAGACCTTGCCAAAGCCCAGCGGGCCCTCCGGCTTCGCCTTGGGGTTGGCGGTTTTCGTCACCTTAATGTCTAACATTTCAATGCCTCCATTTTCTTGTAGGGGAGGGGCTTGCCCCTCCCGCGGGGCGCGGCGAAGCTGCGTCCAATTTAAATCCCCGTCCGCCTTTGGCGGACGGGCGGAAGGGGCAAGCCCCTCCCCTACGGTCAGATTTTCGCCAGCACGGCTTCCGTCATTTCCGTACAGCTCAAAGCCCGCTCCCCGCCGTGCACGAGGTCGGCGGTGCGGCAGCCCTCGCGCAATACCGCGTCCACCGCGGCTTCGACGCAGTCCGCCTCTTCGCTCAGGCCGAGGGAGTAGCGGAGCAGCATCGCGGCGGAGAGGATCGTCGCCAGGGGGTTCGCGCGGTTCTGGCCCGCGATATCCGGGGCGGAGCCGTGGATCGGCTCGTACATGCCCCGCGTGCCGTCGCCCAGGGAGGCGGAGGGCAGCAGGCCGATGGAGCCGGTGATCTGGCTGGCCTCGTCGGAGAGGATGTCCCCGAACATGTTGCTGGTCAGCACCACGTCGAAACGGGACGGGTCGCGGACGAGCTGCATGGCGGCGTTGTCCACCAGCATGTCGGAGCACTCCACGTCGGGGTACTCCGCCGCGATCCGGTGGACCGTCTCCCGCCAGAGCCGCGAGGTCTCCAGCACGTTGGCCTTGTCGATGCTGACGAGGTTTTTGCGGCGCTTCCGGGCGGTCTCGAAGGCCACGCGGGCAATCCGCTCGATCTCCATCACGCTGTAGGCCTCGGTGTCGTAGGCCTCCGGGCCGTATTTGCCCTCGCGCCTTCCCCGTTCGCCGTAGTAGATGCCGCCGGTCAGCTCCCGGACGATCACCAGGTCGAAGCCCCGCGCCGCGATATCCGGGCGGAGGGTGCTCTCGCCGCGCAGCGCGTCGTAGATCTTCGCGGGGCGGAGGTTCGTATAGAGGCCCAGGGCTTTTCTGAGGCCCAGCAGGGCCTTTTCCGGGCGGAGGTTCGCGGGGAGCGTGTCCCACTTCGGTCCGCCCACGGCGCCTAACAGTACGCTGTCAGAGTCCAGGCAGCCCTGCACGGTCTCCTCCGGCAAGGGCGCGCCCGTCGCGTCGATGGCGCAGCCGCCCGCGAGATAGGACGGGAAGTGAAAGCTGTGGCCGAATCTCGCGCCCACGGCCTCCAAAACCCGGACCGCGCCGTCCACGATCTCCGGCCCGATCCCGTCGCCGCGGACTAAGGCAATCGTATATTCCATAGTGCTTATCCTCCGTAAGAGCGTCATGGTCAGTGAATAGTGAATAGGTAATAGTGAATAGTTGAGGTATCCCCTTTGGGGATTATTTTAAAAAATCGCGAAGCGATACCACAACTATTAACTATTAACTATTCACTATTACCTATTCACTTTATCCTTGAGGTACGCCAGCAGCCCGCCTTTTGCGATGATGTTCCCGATGAAGGCCGGGGGCGCGGCGGCGTGGAAGGTCTCGCCGGTGGTCTCGTCCTGGATCTCGCCCGTCGTCAGGTCCACGCTCACCCTGTCGCCGCTCCGGATCTTCTCGGCGGCCTCGGGGCACTCCAAAATCGGGAAGCCGATGTTGATGGCGTTGCGGTAGAAGATCCGGGCGAAGGAGGCCGCGATCACGCAGCTCACGCCGCTGGCCTGGATCGCGATCGGGGCGTGCTCGCGGGACGAGCCGCAGCCGAAGTTCCAGCCCGCCACCATCACGTCGCCGGGGCGGACCTTGTTCACGAACTCCGCGTCGATGTCCTCCATGCAGTGCTTCGCCAGCTCCGCGGGGGAGGGGGCGTTCAGATAGCGCGCGGGGATGATGACGTCGGTGTCCACGTTGTCCCCGTAGTGAAAGACCGTTCCGTTCAGCATGTGCAGCCCTCCTGTTCCAGCTCGGCGGGGTCGGCGACGCAGCCACGGACCGCGCTGGCGGCGGCGACGGCGGGGTTCGCCAGAATGACCTCGCTCTTGACGTGGCCCATGCGCCCGACGAAATTGCGGTTCGTCGTGGCGACGGCCCGCTCGCCCGCGCTCATGACGCCCATGTGCCCGCCGAGGCAGGGCCCGCAGGTGGGCGTGGAGAGGGCGCAGCCGGACTCGATGAAGATCTTCGCCAGCCCCTCCTCGAGGCATTGCAGATACACCGCCTGGGTCGCGGGGATCACGATGCAGCGCAGGCCGGGGGCGACGCACCGTCCCTTTAAGATGGCAGCCGCGGCGCGGAGGTCGGAGATGCGCCCGTTCGTGCAGGAGCCGATCACGACCTGGTTGATGGGCAGGCCCTTGACCGCGGAGACGGGCCTGGTGTTGCTGGGCAGGTGGGGCAGGGCGACGGTGGGCTCCAGCGCGTCGAGGTCGATCTCCACGGTCCGGGCGTAATGCGCGTCCGGGTCGGCCTCGAAAATTCTGATCTCCCGCCGGAAGCGGCCCTTCCCGTATTCCAGCGTCTTGTCGTCCACCGGGAAGATGCCGTTCTTGGCCCCCGCCTCGATCGCCATGTTGGCGATGGTGAAGCGGTCGTCCATGCTGAGGGCCGCGACGCCGGGGCCGGTGAATTCGAGGGACTGATAGAGCGCCCCGTCCACGCCGATGCGCCCGATCAGGTCCAAAATCACGTCCTTGCCGCTGACGAAGGGCCGGAAGCTGCCGGTCAAAACGACCCGGATCGCGTCGGGGACGCGGAACCAGTTCTCGCCCGCCGCCATGCCCGCCGCCATGTCGGTGCTGCCGACGCCGGTGGAGAAGGCGCCCAGGGCCCCGTAGGTGCAGGTGTGGCTGTCCGCGCCGATCACGCAGTCGCCGGGGCCGACCAGGCCCAGCTCCGGGAGCAGGGCGTGCTCGATGCCCGCCGCGCCCGTGTCATACAGATGGGAGATGCCGTGCTTCCGGGCGAAGGCGCGGGCCGTCGCGCAGAGCTCGGCGGATTTGATGTCCTTGCAGGGGGTGTAGTGGTCGAGCACGACGGTGATCTTCTCCGGGTCAAAGACCCGCTCGAAGCCCGCCGCCTCGAAGACCCCGATGGCCACCGGCGTCGTCACGTCGTTTCCGAGCACCAGGTCGAGCTTCGCCTCGATCAGGTCCCCGGCACGGACGGACGGCAATCCCGCGTGGGCGGCCAGGATTTTTTGGGTCATGGTCATTCCCATGGGTTGTGCCTCCTTTCAAAGCTAGGAGTTGTATAAAGTTAGGAGTTATGAGTTAGGAGTTAGGAGTTTATGAGTCGTTCCGCTTGCGGATAGCTCCTGCACAGAAATCATTTTTGCCCACCCTGTCATTCCGAGCCAGTCCGCAGACTGGCGTGGGAATCCCATATCGAGGCGGTTGCGTAAACGTGGGATTGCCACACCAGTGCTGCGGCACTTACTTCGCAATGACAAATGGGTAACGTTGGCGCTTCGGTTTCTCCGTATCTTGTAATCGAACCGGCAAAATGCGGATAACTCCTAACTCCTAACTGCTAACTCCTAACTCATTTCGCTGCCGCGCAGAGCTTGTTCATCGCCTTGAGGTACGCGGTAATGCTCGCCTCGATGATATCCGTCGAGAGGCCCTTGCCGGTGTAGGTGCGGCCTTCGCTGGTCAGCTTGATCGTCACGTCGCCGAGGGTGTCCTTGCCCTCGGAGATGGAGTGGATATTGAAGATGTTGAAGGTGTGGGGGCCGGGCTGCACGATCCGGTCGATGGCGTTGTAGGCCGCGTCGATGGGGCCGTCGCCCAGGGCCACGTCCTGATGGCGCTCGCCGTCCTTCAGCAGGCTGACGGTGCAGGTGGCGGTGGTGAAGTTGCTGGTGTGGACCGCGAACCAGTCCAGCTCGTAGCCGCCCTCCTCCTCCACCTCGTCCAACACGGCCCGCTGCTCGGCCAGGGCCTCCAAATCGGCGTCGGTGACGTTCTTCTTCTTGTCGCAGAGCTCCTTGAAGTCCTGGAAGAAGACCTCCAGCTCCTCCGGGGTCGGATGGTAGCCCAGATCGTTCAGCCGGTCCTCCACCGCGTGCTTGCCGGAGTGTTTCCCAAGCACGATGTTGTTGGTGTGGACGCCGACGGATTCGGGGGTCAGAATTTCGTAGGTCTGCTTGTTCGCCAGGACGCCGTGCTGGTGGATGCCGCTCTCGTGGGCGAAGGCGTTCGCGCCGACGATGGGCTTGTTCAGCGGGGCCTTCTGGCCGATGACGGAATAGACGGTCTTGCTGGCGCGGTAGATTTGGGTCGTGTCGATGCGGGTCCTGACCGGGTAGAGGTCCGGGCGGGTGCGCATCGCCATGACGGCCTCTTCCAGCGAGGTGTTCCCCGCCCGTTCGCCGAGGCCGTTGACCGTGCACTCGATCTGCCGGGCCCCGCCGCTGACGCCCGCCAGGGCGTTCGCCACGGCCAGGCCCAGGTCGTTGTGGCAGTGGACGGAGAAGATCACGTCCTCCGCGCCGGGCACGTTGGCCCGCAGGTATTCGATGCGCTCTCTCATTTCAATGGGAGTCGTATAGCCCACGGTGTCCGGGATGTTGACGGTCGTCGCGCCCGCGCGGATCGCGGCGGCGCAGACCTTCGCCAGAAAGTCCAGGTCGGAGCGCGTGGCGTCCTCGGCGGAGAACTGGACGTTGGGGCAGTAGCGGCGGGCATAGCGCACCATGGCCTCGGCCTGCTCCAGGACCTCCTCGGGCTTCATGCGGAGCTTGTACTCCATGTGGATGGGGCTGGTGGCGATAAAGACGTGGATGCGCGGGTCGGCGGCGACCTTGACGGCCTCCCAGGCCGCGTCGATGTCCTTCGCGTTGCAGCGGGCCAGGGACGCCACGGTGCAGTCACGGACCGCGCCCGCGATGGCCCGGACGGACTCGAAGTCCCCCGGAGAGGAGATCGCGAAGCCCGCCTCGATCACGTCCACCCGCAGCCGTTCCAGGCTCCGGGCGACCTCGATCTTCTCGCGGAGGTTCATGCTGCAGCCGGGCGCCTGCTCCCCGTCGCGGAGGGTCGTGTCGAAGATGATTACGTTGTCAGTCATAAATTCTCCGTTCCTATTATCAAGTTAATAGTTAATAGTGAATAGTTAATAGTTGTGGGATCGGCTTCGCCGATTATTTTAAAATATGTCGCGAAGCGACACCACAACTATTCACTATTAACTATTCACTATTCCCTACAGCAAAATCGCTCCCTTGTCGGCGGACGAAACCAGCTTCGCGTATCTGGCGAGGTAGCCCGTCGTGACCTTCTGCGCGGGGCAGGTCCAGTTGGCGCGGCGCTTGCTGAGCTCTTCGTCGGGGACCTTCAGCTCGATCCTGCAGTCGGGGATGTCGATGGCGATCCGGTCGCCCTCTTCCACCAGGGCGATATTGCCGCCCGCCGCGGCCTCGGGGCTGACGTGGCCGATGGCCGCGCCGCGGGTCGCGCCGGAGAAGCGCCCGTCGGTGATGAGCGCGACGCTTGATCCGAGGCCCATGCCGACGATGGCGGAGGTGGGGTTCAGCATCTCGCGCATGCCGGGGCCGCCGCGCGGTCCCTCGTAGCGGATCACCACCACGTCGCCGGGGTTGATCTTCCGGGCGTAGATCGCGGCGATGGCCTCGTCCTCGCTGTCAAAGACGCGGGCCGGGCCCTCGTGGACCATCATCTCCGCGGCGACGGCGCTCTGCTTGACGACGCAGCCGTCCGGGGCCAGGTTGCCCTTCAGCACGGCGATGCCGCCGCTCCTGGAATAGGGATCGTCGATGGGCCGGATGATGGAGGGGTCGCGGTTGGCCGCGTGGGCGAGGTTCTCCGCGACGGTCTTTCCGGTGACTGTCATTATACTGGTATCCAGCAGGCCCGCCTTGTCCAGCTCGTTCATGACGGCCATCACGCCGCCCGCCCGGTCCAGGTCCTCCATGAAGGTGTCCCCGGCGGGGGCCAGGTGGCAGAGGTTGGGCGTCCGGGCGCTGATGGCGTTGCTCTCGTCCAGGTCGATGTGGACGCCCGCCTCGTGGGCGATGGCGGGGAGGTGGAGCATCGTGTTCGTGGAGCAGCCCAGAGCCATGTCCACGGTCTCGGCGTTGCGGAAGGCCGCCTCGGTCATGACGTCGCGGGGGCGGATGTTGCGGTTCACCAGCTCCATGATCTGCATACCGGCCTTTTTCGCCAGACGGATGCGGGCGGAGTAGGGCGCGGGGATCGTGCCGTTGCCGGGGAGTGCCATTCCAATGGCTTCGGTGAGGCAGTTCATGCTGTTGGCGGTGTACATGCCGGAGCAGGAGCCGCAGGAGGGGCAGGCGTTCTCGGTGTAGTCCTCCACCCCGGCCTCGTCCAGGGTCCCGGCGTGGTAGGCGCCGACGGCCTCGAACATGTGGCTCAGGCAGGTGCGGCGTCCGTCCTTCAAACGTCCGGCCAGCATCGGGCCGCCGGAGACGAAGATGGTGGGGACGTTGACGCGGGCCGCGGCCATCAGCAGGCCGGGCACGTTCTTGTCGCAGTTGGGGATCATCACCAGACCGTCGAACTGGTGGGCGATGGCCATGGCCTCGGTGCTGTCGGCGATCAGGTCGCGGGTCACCAGGGAGTATTTCATCCCGACGTGGCCCATGGCGATGCCGTCGCAGACCGCGATGGCGGGGAAGAGGATCGGGGTGCCGCCCGCGGCGCGGACGCCCGCCTTCACGGCGTCGGCCAGCTTGTCCAGATTCATGTGGCCGGGGACGATCTCGTTATAGGAGCTGACGACGCCGATCAGGGGACGGCGCAGCTCCTCCTCGGTCAGGCCGAGGGCGTACATCAGGCTCCGGTTCGGGGCGCGCTCGACGCCCTTCTTGGCGTTGTCGGAAAGCATAAAAATCTCCTTACTTGCTGGCGGAATCGAGGTCCGCGTCGTCCTTCCACAGCATCTGCTCGCGGAGCTGCCTGCCGACGATCTCCATCGGGTGCTTCGCCAGCGCGTCGCGCTTGGAGTTGAAGAAGGTGCGGCCGTTCTTATTCTCGGCGATCCAGCGTCCGGCGAAGGAGCCGTCCTGGATATCGCTGAGCACCGCGCGCATGCGGGCCTTGGTCTCCTCGTGGGGGATGACCCGCGGGCCGGAGACGTACTCGCCGTACTCGGCGGTGTCGGAGATGGAGTAGTTCATGGCCGCGACGCCGCCCTTGTTGATGAGGTCGATGATGAGCTTCATCTCGTGGATGCACTCGAAGTAGGCGTTCTCCGGCTCGTAACCGGCCTCCACCAGCACCTCGAAGCCGCAGCGCATCAGGTCGACGACGCCGCCGCAGAGGACGGTCTGCTCGCCGAAGAGGTCGGTCTCGGTCTCGTCGTGCATCGTGGTCTCCATGATGCCCGCGCGGGCGCCGCCGATGCCCGCGATATAGGCCAGGGCGATATCCTTGCACTTGCCGGAGGCGTCCTGCTCCACGGCGACCAGGCAGGGCACGCCCTTGCCCGCGACGTACTGGCTGCGGACGGTGTGGCCGGGGCCCTTCGGGGCGGCCATGAACACGTCGACCCCGGCGGGGGGCACGATGCGCTTGTAGCGGATGTTGAAGCCGTGTGCGAAGGCGATGGCCTTGCCCTCGGTCAGGTAGGGCGCGATATCGGACTTGTACATGTCGGCCTGGTTCTCGTCGTTGATGAGGATCATGATGACGTCGGCCTTTTTCGTGGCCTCGGGGACGGTCAGGACCTCGAAGCCGTCCTTTTCCGCCACGGGCCAGCTCTTGCCGCCCTTGCGGAGCCCGACGATCACGTTGCAGCCGGAATCCCGGAGGTTCAGCGCGTGGGCGTGGCCCTGGGAGCCGTAGCCGACGATCGCGACGGTCTTGCCGTTCAGAGCGTTCAGGTCGCAATCCTGTTCGTAGTACATCTTTGCCATGGGTTTAATCTCCTTTTATAATAAAATTTTATCGATAACTCTTACCCAACTGGAACTCGCTCCGCTCCTTGGTATCCGCGGTGATGGTCTCGGCGCCGCGCTCCATGGCGACGATGCCGGTCCGCGCCAGCTCCAAAATCTCGAACTGCTCCATGATGGCCTGGATCGCCATGGTCTTCTGCTCGTCGCCGATCAGGGCGATGGTCAGGGAGCCGGTGGAGACGTCGATGATCGTGGCGCGGAAGATGTTGGCGATCTGGATGACCTCGTTGCGCTTCTCGCCGCTGGCGGCGCGGACCTTCAACAGGATCAGCTCGCGGCGGATGGAGCGGTTCGGGGTCAGCAGCTTGACGGAGTGGACCGGGAACAGCTTGCGGAGCTGGTTGGAAAGCAGCAGCGCGTGGTCCTCGTCGGTCAAAACCTCGATGGTGATGCGGGAGATCGCCGGGTCCTCGGTGGTGCCGACGGCCAGGGACTCGATGTTGTAGCCCTTGCGGGAGAAGAGGCGCGTGACCTGGCTCAGGACGCCGGCGGCGTTGTCCACCAGGACGGCCATCGTGATGCGCTTGATATCGTCCATTGTCTGCTCCCTCCCCTCAGTCCACGATGAACTGCGTAATCCGGCTGCCGCCGCTCACCATCGGGCGGACCATCTCGTCGGTGTCGATCAGGCAGTCGATCACGTAGCCGTGGCCCCATTCCAGGGCCTCGCGGGTGGCCTCCTCGAATTCCTCGACGTTCGTCACGCGGCGGCCCCGGAGCCCGTAGGCCTCCGCCAGCTTCACGAAATCCGGACCCCGGTCCAGGGTCGTCTGGTAGAAGCGCTTGCCGTAGATCAGGTTCTGCCACTGGCGGACCATGCCCAGGGTGCGGTTGTCGAAGATATAGGTGATAACGGGAATGTCGTAAAATTCCTCCGTCGCCAGCTCGTTGCAGTTCATGCGGAAGGAGCCGTCGCCGGTGATGTGGATGACGGTCTTGTCCGGGTTGCCCACCTTCGCGCCCAGGGCCGCGCCCAGGCCGAAGCCCATGGTGCCGAAGCCGCCGGAGGTGATGAGCTGGCCGGGGTAGTCGAAGTGGAAGTGCTGGATGGCCCACATCTGGTGCTGGCCCACGTCGGTGGAGACGATGGTGTCCTCCGGCAGCAGGGCCGCGATGGAGTTCAGGATCTGCTTGGGGCTCAGACGGCCCGGCGTCGCCTCGTACTCCGTCTCGGTCTTGAAGGAGAACACGTAGTTCTTCCACTCGTCGTTGCGCTTGGGCTCCACCCGGCGGTTCAGGAGGCTCAGGACCTCCTTCGCGTCGCCGACGATGTGGTGGTCGGTGTGCACGTTCTTGTTGATCTCGGCGCGGTCGATGTCGATCTGGACGATCTTCGCCTGAGAAGCGAAGGAGGCCGGGTCCAGGGCCACGCGGTCGGAGAAGCGGCAGCCCACCGCGATCAGCAGGTCGCAGCCGTCGCAGGCCATGTTGCTGGCCTGGGTGCCGTGCATCCCGATCATGCCGGTGGACAGGGGGCTGCGGCCCACGATGCCGCCGCCGCCCATGACGGTGATCGCCACCGGGGCGTCCACGGTCTCGGCGAAGCGGGTGAACTCCTCCTGCGCCCGGGAGCGGACCACGCCGCCGCCGCAGATCAGCAGGGGCCGTTCGGACTCCCGGATCATCTCCGCCAGCTTGTCCACGTCCGCGGCGTTGGGGGCCGGGACCCGGAACTCGCCCTCCGCGTGACCGCGGAGGCGGCGCAGCAGGCCGTGGCGGGCGTGCTCGCGCTTGGGCAGGGGGATATACTCGGTCCTGGCGGCGGTGACGTTCTTCAGAATGTCGATCAGCACCGGGCCGGGGCGGCCGCTGCGGGCGATGGCGAAGGCCGCGCGGACCACGTCCGCCAGCTCGTCCACGCTGCGGACCAGATAGTTCCACTTCGTGATCGGCATCGAGATGCCGGTGATGTCGACCTCCTGGAAGGAGTCCTTGCCGATCAGGTTCTCGCCCACGTTGCAGGTGATGAACACCACCGGGGAGGAGTCCATGTAGGCCGTGGCGATGCCGGTAGTCAGGTTCGTCGCGCCGGGGCCGCTGGTGGCGAAGCAGACGCCGACCTTGCCGGTGCTCCGGGCGTAGCCGTCCGCGGCGTGGCTGGCCCCCTGCTCATGGGAGGTCAGGACGTGTTTGATGCGGTCGGAGTAGTCGTAGAGCGCGTCATAGACGTTCAGGATCGTGCCGCCGGGATAACCGAAGATCGTGTCGACCTCCTGCTCCAGCAGACATTCGATCAAAATTTGCGCGCCGGTCAGTTCCATTTGTGCTTACCTCCTGAAAAAGAAAAGCCCCCGCGGTCGGGCGAAAAGCCTGTCCGCGGGGTCTGCATCGGTTCGGGACGCGTCGGGAGGTTCGGATCTCTGATCTCCCTCTCGCGCTCGCTCCGCATCGTTGGGCATGACTTTCGGCGCTATTCAGTTCCCCGCGACCGGCAGGACCAGAATAACGTCAAGCAATACCCGAAGCAGAATCAAAGCGCTCATGTGCGTTCCTCACTCGTTGGATGACTGAATGAATCTGGATTGCTTAAAGTGTGTTCACTTTACTACGCCACAGCCGTAAAGTCAAGCCGCGGCGTATATTTTCCCGGTTTTACCGGAAATCCGCCCGGTTTTATCTGGAATTGTTGGTATTATTGTGCAATGTGCAACGTGCAAGGGTCATTCCTTCTCCCTA
>JAFSRS010000158.1 GCA_017445985.1 Oscillospiraceae bacterium
CCGCCGCCAGGCCCAGCGCCGCGCCCGCGCCGAAGACCGCCGCCTCCGCGCTGCGCCGCGCCCGCTCCGGCACCCGGTCCCTCCAGCGATCATTCTCCGAGCGCAGGCGCGGACCCTCGACCCGGGCCAGCTCCGCCATCAGCGTTTCAAATTCATCCGTGCCGCGCCGCATCCTCTCCCTCCTTTCGCTCCATGATCCGCCGCGCCCGCCGCCGCGCCCGGCTCAGCCGGGAGCGGACGCCGCTCTCCGAGATTCCATACTTCGCCGCCAGCGCCGCGTCGTCCAGACCGGCGTAGTATTTTTCCACCAGCAGCTCCCGGTCGCTCTCCCGCAGCTCAGCCAGGGCCTCCCGCAGCCGCCGCAGCGCCGCGTCGCGCTCATCCCGCTCGATCAGCGCGGTTTCGGGATCCGGCGCGGCCTCCGCGGCTTCCAGCGTCTCCGGGTCCAGCTCCGTCTGCCGCCGCCGCTCGGTGTTCAGCCGCCGCCGCTGGTTCAGGGTTACGGACTGCACCGTGGCCGCCAGATAGACCGCCAGCGCGTCCGGGTCCAGCCGCCTCAGGGTGTCCAGGTGCCGGGCGAGGCGCAGGATCGCGTCATGGACCGCGGCCTCCGCGTCCAGCTCCGTGCCGCAGCAGCGCCGGGCGGTGGCGTAGAGCAGGCCGCGGTACTCCCGATACAGTCCTTCCAGATACGCCGCGTTCGCGTTGTGCTCCGCTTCGCGTTCCATGCGTCGCCTCCCTTCCGAAGCATAGCTTCTCATAAACAAGAAACACGCTTTCTGACAATATGTTGCACGATTACGGAGTTTTTTTCAATAATTTTTTCCTGTTCCGCAGATACTATTGATGAAGCAAGCAAGGCTTGAATTGCCTTACCCCGAACGAACTGGGAAATGACTCGCACCCCCTTTCCCTCCCCCAGCGGGGGAGGGTCCGCCCGCAGGCGGAGGAGAGGGAGAGCGCCGCTGTTTGCTGTTTGTTCAGGGGAGTGGCTGGCGGAAATCGTTACGTTCTCCCTCTCCTGGCGCTGCGGCGCCACCCTCCCCCGCTGGGGGAGGGAAAGGACCGCAGCGTTTCCGTGTACGGATTCCGTTTCGTTGGTCATTTCGTTTAAGAATTTAATTGGTTTCGGTAGTATATAAACGTGGAACGGGGGCGGTTTTCATGGACGAAGCAAAACAGATCGGGGAGATCCATTGTGTGACGATCATCGGGCAGGTGGAGGGGCACCAGCTTCTGCCGGACGATGTAAAAACCACAAAATATGAACACGTCATGCCGCTGCTGGCGGCCATCGAGGAGACGCCGGAGGTCCGGGGCGTGCTGTTCCTGCTGAACACCGTGGGCGGGGACGTGGACGCGGGGCTGGGGATCGCGGAGCTGATCGCCGGGATGAGGAAGCCCACCGCCTCGCTGATCCTGGGCGGGGGACACTCCATCGGCGTGCCGCTGGCGGTCAGCGCGGACCGGAGCTTCATCGCGCCCTCGGCGGCGGTGACGCTGCACCCGGTGCGGCTGAACGGGCTGGTGATCGGGGCACCCCAGACCTGGCGCTATCTGGAGCAGATGCAGGAGCGGATCGTCGGCTTCATCACGGAGCACTCCCATATCGCGCGGGAGGAGCTGCTGCGCCGGATGCTGGCGAACGACGCGCTGGCGAACGACGTGGGCACGGTGCTGACGGGCCGGGAGGCGGTGGACTGCGGCCTGATCGACGCCCTGGGCGGCCTCGGCGACGCGCTGGACTGGCTGCACGGGCAGACGGGTTTGGAAACAAAACAGGCGGACGGCTGAGAGCCATTCCTACGGGAAAAGCGGTAGAAACGCCGTAGGGACGGCACTTTGCCGTCCGCCGTTTCCGCCGCGAGACTGGGAAAACGAGGGACGGATTGACTTTCCCGGGGGATCGTGTATACTGAACAAAAAAATAACAACAAAGGAGAATATATAAATATGAACGAATCCTATGAAAACACCCCCGCGGGCTGCACCCATGACTGCTCGAGCTGCGGCGCGTCCTGCCCCTCCCGCCAGGGGCCGGAGAGCCTGCAGGAGCCGATGAACGAGTCCTCCAACGTGAAGAACGTGATCGCCGTCGTGTCCGGCAAGGGCGGCGTCGGCAAGAGCCTCGTGACCGCGCTGCTGGCCAGCCAGATGAAGCGCGCCGGAAAAACCGTCGGCGTGCTGGACGCGGACATCACCGGGCCTTCCGTTCCGAAGCTCTTCGGCCTGGAGGGACAGCGCGTGATGGGCACGGACGCGGGCCTGCTTCCGCTGCGCTCCGCCGGGGGCGTCGAGGTCATGAGCATCAACCTGCTTTTGGAGGACCCGACGGAGCCGGTGGTCTGGCGCGGCCCCGTGCTGGCGGGCGTCGTGAAGCAGTTCTGGCACGAGGTGGTCTGGGGCGACGTGGACTATCTCTTCGTGGACATGCCTCCCGGAACCGGCGACGTGCCCCTGACCGTGTTCCAGAGCCTCCCGATCAAGGGCATCGTGATCGTCACCAGCCCCCAGGAGCTGGTGGGCATGATCGTGGAGAAGGCGGTCAACATGGCGAAGCTGATGGGCGTCCCGGTGCTGGGTATCGTGGAGAACATGAGCTATTTCCGGTGCCCCGACTGCGGCAAGCGCCACGCGATCTTCGGCGAGAGCCATTTGGAGGAGCTGGCGGCGAAGCACGGCATCCCCGCTCTGGCCCGCATCCCCATCGACCCGGCCTTTGCCCGCGCCAGCGACGCGGGGGCCATCGACACGGTGGAGGCCGAGGGCATGGGCGCGCTCACGGAGCAGCTCCTCGCGCGGCTTTCATAAGGAAAAATTAGTTTAATATCTGAAAGGAGCGGTCAGGATGAAACAGCGTTTGATCACGGTCCTGGTATTTGTCGCGGCGCTGGCGCTGCTGTGCACCGCGGCGCTGGCCTCCGACGCGCCGAAGCTCTCCGTCGCGGCGGACGGCACGGTAAGCTGCGAGCAGACGGGAGGCGCGGCGCTCTACGTGGCGGCCTACGACCCGGCCAGCGGGCAGTTCCGCGGCCTGGTGGAGCCTGGCGCGAAGCTGGGGAGCGGCGCCGCGGAGCTGAAGGCCTTCCAGACCGACGCGGCCAACGCCCCGGTCAGCGATCCCGCCGGCGTGCTGGTGATCGCCGAGGCCGGTACTTACCGCGGCGGCAGATATGACACGGTGGTGATCGCCGCCGGAGTCGGCAGCGGCGCGGTCGACCTGAAAGACTTTGACATTCAAGGGGACCTCTGCGTCTACGCCCCCTGCGACCTGACGCTGGACGGCACGACCGTCGCGGGCGAGCTGCGCAGCGCCGCTGCGCCTTCGGCTTCCCTGCTGGACGAGGGGGTGCCCTCCATCCGCATCATCAACGCCTCCGGCGTGGGCAGCATCCGCATCGAGCGCACCGCCGACGGCGGCATCCGCATCCGCACCGAGGAGGGCTGCGACGTCGAGTGGGTGATCGTCGAGGACGGCCAGGGTGAGATCATCCTCGAGGGCGACTACAACCAGGTGGTCGTGGAGACCGACGGCGAGGCCCCGGTGATCCTGGACGGCGCCAACGTCTCCGGCCTGACGATCAACGGCGAGAACGCCGACGTGACCCTGCAGGGCGAGACCAGCGTCGTCGCCGTGCAGATCGACTCTGACGCCGGGGGCGCGGAGCTGACGGTGGAGAGCGGCTCCGAGGTCGTCTA
>JAFSRS010000159.1 GCA_017445985.1 Oscillospiraceae bacterium
CACGTTCGATTTTGAAACGACGGGCCGCCGAGGGCGGCGGCCCCTACGGCAAAATGTGAGGATGCAACGTTTGTCGTTTCGCTGGAAGAAATCATCACGTTTCGGGCGACCACACAGGGTCGCCCCTACGGAAAAACCATCAAGGAAACCAAATAGCAAGCCCGCCCGGACAGCCCTCTTTGACAGGGCCGCCCGGGCGGGGCTTTTGATCACCGATTCAACAAATCATACTCAGCACATCTTCGCGCCGGCGGGGATCGCGTCGTCGAGCATGATGAGGTTCAGCTTTTCCTCGCCGTCCACCTTGTGGACCGCGCTGATCAGCATGCCGCAGCTCTGCAGGCCCATCATCTTGCGCGGGGGCAGGTTGACGATGGCCAGCAGGGTCTTGCCGATGAGCTGCTCCGGCTCGTAGAACTTGTGGATGCCGCTCAGGATCTGGCGGTCCGTGCCGGTGCCGTCATCCAGCGTGAAGCGCAGCAGCTTGTCGCTCTTCTTCACGGCCTGGCAGTCCTTGACCTTGACCGCGCGGAAGTCGCTCTTGCAGAAGGTGTCGAAATCGACCTCATCCTCTGCCTGGGGCTCCAGTTCGATGACCGGGCCCTTGCGCTGGCTGGCGGCGACGATCTTCTCCAGCTCCGCCAGCTCGGTTTTGACGTCGATGCGGGGGAACAGGGCCGCGCCGCGGCGTACCGGCACGCCCACGGGCATGCCGCCCCAGACGGCGACGCTGTCCCAGGTCCGGACCTCCGCGGGGGCTCCGAGCTGCTCGAACAGCTTGTCGCAGCTCTCGGGCATGAAGGGGCTCAACAGAACGCCAGCCACGCGGCAGGCCTCGATCAGGTTATACAGCACCCGCGCCAACCGCGCCCCGTTGGCCTCCATGTCCTTTGCCAGTGCCCAGGGGGCGGTCTCGTCGATATACTTGTTGGCCCGCTGGATCAGGGTAAAGACCTCGGTCAGCGCCGTCTGGGGCTGGAAGGCGTCCATCGCGGCGGCGTAGCGCTCCCGCAGGCCCTCGGCCACGGCCAGCAGCGGCGCGTCCTCGGGACCCTCGGCCTGCTCCGCCGGCAAAGTCCCGCCGAAGTACTTCTCCACCATCGCGGTGGAGCGGCTCAGCAGGTTGCCCAGGTCGTTGGCCAGGTCGGTGTTGATGCAGGAGATCAGCAGCTCGTTGGAGAAGTTTCCGTCGGAGCCGAAGGGGAAGGTGCGCAGCAGGAAGAAGCGCAGGGCGTCCACGCCGTAGCGCTCGGCCAGCAGATAGGGGTCGACGACGTTGCCCGTGGATTTGCCCATCTTTTTCCCCTCGAAGACCAGCCAGCCGTGGCCGTAGAGCTTCTGCGGCAGGGGCAGCTCCATGCTCATCAGGAAGGCGGGCCAGTAGATGCTGTGAAAGCGGACGATCTCCTTGCCGCCGATGTTGACGCCGGGCCAGAAGCGCATGTCGTCGTATTCCTCGTTCTGGTAGCCCAGGGCGGTGACGTAGTTGAACAGGGCGTCCAGCCAGACGTAGACAACGTGCTTGGGGTCAAAGTCGACGGGGATGCCCCAGGTGAAGCTGGTACGGGAGACGCAGAGGTCCTGCAGACCGCCCTCGCAGTCCAGGAAGTTGTTCACCATCTCGTTGACGCGGCTCTTCGGCTCGAGGAAGTCCGTCTCGGTCAGCAGCTTGCGCACGGCGGGGGCGTACTTGCTGGCGCGGAAGAAATAGGCCTCCTCCTCCGCCCACTTGACCTCGCGGCCGCAGTCGGGGCACTTGCCGTCCACGAGCTGGCTCTCGGTCCAGAAGCTCTCGCAGGGCGTGCAGTACAGGCCCTCATACTTGCCCTTGTAGATGTCGCCCTTGTCGTACATCTTCTTGAAGATGCGCTGGATGGCCCGCTCGTGATAGGCGTCGGTGGTGCGGATGTAGCGGTCGTTGCTGATGTTCATCAGCTTCCAGAGTGCCTTGACGCCGTGGTCGCCCTCCACGATGCTGTCGACGAACTCCTTGGGCGTGACCCCGGCCTCCTTCGCCTTCTCCTCGATCTTCATGCCGTGCTCGTCGGTGCCGGTCAGGAACATGACCTCATAGCCCTGCAGCCGCTTGCAGCGGGCGAAAACGTCGGTGGCGACGGTGGTGTAGGTGTGGCCGATGTGCATATTCCCGCTGGGGTAATAGATGGGGGTGGTGATGTAAAACGTCTTTTTGTCTTCCATAGCATTTGACCTCTGCTTCGTATAGATAATTGTTAATCGTTGAAAGATGGGCTTTGTTACGCCGTCTCTTCGGTCGGGGCGGGTTCTTCCGTGGGGGCCGGCTCTTCGGTCGGCGTCGCCTCTTCGGCCGGCGTCGGGTCCTCGGTCGGTGTCGGCTCTTCCGTCGGTGTCGGCTCTTCCGTCGGCGTCGGCTCTTCGGTCGGCGTCGGCTCCTCGGTCGGCGTCGGCTCTTCGGTCGGCGTCGGCTCCTCGGTCGGCGTCGGCTCCTCCGTCGGCGTCGGCTCTTCCGTCGGCTCGGGGGACTCGCTGGGCTTCGGGCCGTCCGGGTCCTCACGCTCCGGCGGCCAGTCGATGTCCTCGTCGTGGTAGTGATAGGTGCTCTGGGCCTCCGGCTGGCGGCTGAGCAGGTTGCCGTCCTTGTCGAACACGCTGCGGTAGGTCTGGGCCTTGTAGCCGATCTTCACGTCGGTGTATTCGCTGTCGTAGAAATACCAGACGTTGCTGGTCATCTCGACGTAGCTGCCGTCCAAGTCGGTGCCGTCGATGGAGACCGTGACGCTCTTGCCGTCCTCGCTGACCCCGGCCCGGATGCGGATCGGGTAGTCGCGGTTGTTGACGAACTTGAACTCCGGCCCGCCCCAGCTCACGGTGGCATCCAGACCGGCGGGAAGGTAGCCCACCGCGAAATAATGGCAGGTCCGCGCGGTGATCTTCAAATTCGCGTACAACGCGCAGTTGTAGAGCGTGGAGCTGACCTGGCAGATACCGCCGCCGTACTCCTGTACGACCTCGCCGCCGGAGTAGGCGCCCGCCAGCTCATAGCCGTTGGCCTTCGTGCGCTGGCCCAGGGTGGGGTTGTAGGAAAACTCCTCGCCGGGCATCAGGATATAGCCGTCGATGCTGGAGCAGGCGCGGCGCACGTTGTTGATCCGGTTGTAGGTGCTGCCCAGCAGGGAGGTGGTGACGGAGCTGAGCTCGTCGCGGAACAGCAGCGCTTTCAGCTTTGCCGCCGTCAGCTCCGGTTCATCCAGGATCAGGGGGATCTCGACGACCTCGCCGTATTCCGCGGCGTCCCAGAGCCGTCGGGCCTCGTCCACGTCGAAGCTGACGCCCGCGACCTCGTCGGCGATCTCGCCGCTTTCCTTGTCATAGACCGCGTCCGCGGCCTCAGTGTAGAGGGAATCGTAGAGTCCCTGCAGATCCAGCTCCGTGCTGGGGAGGATCTTTCCCTCATAATCCAGCGTGCCGGACTGGCCGTTTTGCAGGGCCTCGACGATCAGGCGCGTGACGGCCTCCGCGTCGATCTCCACGCTGTCCGCGCCCTTGCGGATGCGGATGGACTCCTCGCCGACGTCCAGCTTGCTGTCCAGCAGACGGAGCCGGACCTCGTCCGCCGCGTTGTCCACCGCGGCGCGGACCGCCTGCTCGTCCACCGTGCGCGCGCTGTTGCTGGACAGCTTCATGCCGCCCATCGCGCAGCGGAGGTAGGTCAGCGCGTTTTCGACGCTGCTCTTGCCCTTGCAGGCGTCATAGGCCGTCAGGGCGATCTGGCTGACGGGGGTGACGCTGCACACGTCCGCGGCGGTCACCGTCAGCGTATAGTCCGAGGGCAGCGAGACGCTGACCGTCTCGTCTCCCGCGCTGCCGTAGCCCGCGGCGCTCAGCCGGTCGGCGACGGCGCTCAGGCTCAGCCCGCCGACGTCCAGTCCGTCCACCGTGACGCCGGGGAAGATCGTCTCGATCCGGTTTACATAATTCACGCCGATCACGGCGGCCACCAGGACGGCCGCCACGACGGCGAGGGCGGCGATCAGGGCGATCATGCCGCCTCTGCCGCGGCGCTGGGGACCTGCCTCCCGGCTGACCGTCTCCGCCGGTCCGGCGGGCGGCGGCATTCGGGGCGGGGCCGCCTCCGGCGCTGCGGGCGCGGCCTTTGTGGGCGCGGCGTCCGGCGCGGACGGCTGCGCGCTGCTCCTGCTGGGCGGCGCGGCGTTCACCGGACGGAAGGACAGGGTCGGCTCGTCCGACAGGATCGGCGTCGGCGCCGGGCCTGGCGGCGGCGCGGGCGCGGGGCTTTGCGGCTCCGCCGCCGTCGCCGGATCGAAGGCCTCCTGCTCCGGGACGCTTTCCTGCTCCGGCGCGGTATGGACCTTCGGGCGATTGGTATTTCCAAACAGTTTCATTGTTTCTTGATCTCCATATATCAGTGATAAAAGACCTCGTCTCCCTCGGGCAGCTCGGCGCGCTCTGTGAACAGATCCATGCTGTCCACCCAGGGGTTGCCGGAGAGCTTGTATTCGCCCTGCTTTTCCAGCAGCAGCCCGATCAGCAGATTGCTCAGCAGGAAGCCGGAGGGGGTGAAGTGCCAGCGGTCGCCTTCGTTGACGGCCCAGCCCTTGTGCCGGAATTCCTCCAACAGCTCCCGGAGCGGGAGGAAGTCGCTGCGGTAGAGATTGTGGTACTCCTTTTCCGAGATGCCGCGCACGGTGCGCAGGCCCAGCATCAGGTACTCCGCGGCGCGGCCCAGCAGGTCCAGCCGTTCCTGTTCAGCCAGAATATTTTTTCCGTTCTGAACGCCGCTTATGTATGCCTTGAGGTCGCTGACGTAGGTGTAGCGCATGTCGCCGACGGAGCTGGCGGCGGCGGGGCCGAAGCCCATATAATCCTGGAGCAGCCAGTATTTCAGGTTGTGGCGGCACTCCTTGCCCTTCTTGGCGAAATTGCTGATCTCGTACTGGTGATAGCCGTAGCGGTCCAGGGTCTCCACGGTGTAGAGGTACATATCCGCCTGCTCGTCGTCGGTGGGGAGGATGGCGGAGTCCTTGTAGGCGTAGATCGGGGTGCCCTCCTCCAGCTTGAGCCCGTAACAGCTCAGATGGTCCGGCTCCAGCTCCAGCGCCTTGCCCAGCGTATCCGCCCAGTCCTCGCGCTGCTGGCTCGGCAGGCCGTAGATCAGGTCGAGGCTCACGTTGTCGAAGCCCGCGTCCCTGGCCCGCTTGACGGCGCTCACCACCTGCCGCCAGCTGTGGCGGCGGCCGATCAGCTTCAAAATGTCGTCGTTCGCGCTCTGGGCGCCCAGAGAAAGGCGGTTCACGCCCTCAGAACGGAGCAGCAGCAGATCGTGGTAGCGGATGGAGTCGGGATTCGCCTCCATCGTGACCTCCGCGGTCTTATAGATCAGCCCCGCCCGTTTGAGCGCGTTGAACACGTCGCAGATGCGCCGCGCGCCGTAATAGCTGGGCGTCCCGCCGCCGAAGTACACGCTGTCGGTATAGCGGGCCTGGAGCTGCGGCGCGGCCTCCCGGACGTGCTGCAGCAGCGCGTTGTGGTACCGGGGCATCAGCCTGTCGCATTCGGCCAGGGAGTAGAAGTCGCAGTAGGCGCACTTCGAGGCGCAGAAGGGGATGTGGACGTAGATTCCGAGTTTCTTGCTCATAGATATTGACCCCGGTATAAAAGATAACTAAATTAGTATACCATGATTGCATCATTTTGCAAGTATTCAGATTGCCAAATTCTTGTTGGAAACCGGGAATAACTGTGGTATACTGAAATAAAACTGAACGAAAAAAGGGGGGCGGACGTATGACCTGGGAGGAATTGGAGCGGTCCTGCAAGCAATGCGAAAAATGCCGCCTGTGCGAGACGCGGACCAACGTGGTGTTCGGCGTCGGCGCGCGGGACGCGGAGGTGCTGTTCATCGGCGAGGGCCCCGGCGAGCAGGAGGACCTGCGGGGCGAGCCCTTCGTCGGGCGGGCCGGGCAGCTTTTGGATGAGATGCTGGAGCTGATCGACCTGGACCGCAGCCGCGTCTACATCGCGAATATGGTGAAATGCCGCCCGCCGAAGAACCGCGACCCGCAGAACGACGAGCAGGACGCCTGCGCGCCCTGGCTCCGGGAGCAGATCGCCCTGCTGCGCCCGCGCCTGATCGTCTGCCTGGGGCGGATCGCCGCGATGCGCTTCATCCGGCCCGATTTCAAGATCAGCAGGGAGCACGGCCAGTGGACGATCAAGGACGGGATCATGACGATGGCGCTCTATCACCCCGCCGCCCTGCTGCGGGACCCGCGGCTCCGTCCGGACACCTTCGTGGACCTCAAGACGCTTCAGAAGGCGATCCGGGACTACTGCACCCACACTTATTGAGATTTCCTACGATCTGTAATACTTTTTTAATACTCTCCCTCGAACTTTTGCAATATCTGTGGTGTAGTATCAGACTTGCAAGAGACAGTTTCATCTTTTTCATTTTGTCCTCTATCCCATAAAGCGACCCCGATAACGCGGCGTTATCGGGGTTGTCTTTTTTTGCGCGAGGCTCTTCCGTTTTTGTCGAAATTCTGCTATGATGGGCGGGATGAGAAACAGAGCCCGTCCGTCTGAATATATTGAGCCTTGGACGAACATGCTGGGTACAGGACCAGGTTGGAGGATGGAAGCGTATGGGAGAGGAATTACAAACGATCCTGGAGCTGTGCCGGGACCCGATGGCCGTCGTGGAGGACCGGCGGCTGAGCTATCTCAATCAGGCCGCGAAGGCGGCCTTCGGCGCGGTGCAGCCGGGAGACCGGGCGGAAAAGCTGCTGCCCGGCGAGCTGCTGGACTGGAGCGGGGAGAACACGGTCTTTTGCGCGCGCGTCGGGGAGACGGATTACACGGTCCGCTGCGCGCAGCTCGGGGAGCGTCGGGTCCTTTCTTTCGGCTCGGAGGACGGGCGGCGGGACGATCTTCTGTCCGACGGGCTGCTGAGCCGCCTGCTGAGCGAGCTGTTCAACCTTCGGATCGGCACGGACCGGCTGATGGAGCTCGAGGCGCCGGATCGGAACACGATGCTCTGGCGGCTGACGGCCCGCCGCAGCCTCTTTGCGATGGACCGGCAGCTCGGCGACCTGCGCCTCGCCAAGTGCCTGCGGGACGGCACCTATCCCTGCCAGGTCAAGACGGTCGAGCTGGTCAGCTACTGCGAGGAGCTGATCGAGATCGTCCGCAGCGTGACGGAGGGCAGCGGCGTCCAGCTCCGTCTGGAGGCGGCGTCGCCGGAGCTCCTGATCTCCGCGGACCCCGAGCTCCTGGAGCGGACGCTCCTGAATCTGATCAGCAACGCCTACGCCGTCACGGAGCGGGGCGGCGTGATCCGCATGAGCCTGAGCCGGACCGCGAGGGGCGTGCGGATCAGCGTTTCGGATAACGGCGGAGGCATCCGGCCCGAGGTGCTCAACAGCGTGTTCCACCGGGCCGCCGTGCCCGCCACGCCGGAGGACCTGAGCCCGGCGCGGAGCGCGGGGCTGGGGCTCAGCATCGTGTTCGGCGCCGTCAAGCTCAGCGGCGGGACGGTGATGATCGAAAACCGCCCCGGAGACGGCACGAGCGTGCACATCTTGCTGCCGCTGAGCGGAAAGACGCTGGACATGGAGGACGCGCACAAGGCGCCGCGCCCCTCTGCGGAGCTGGTCCGGATGGAGCTGGTGGACTTCACCCCTCTGGAGGGCTTTTCCGACCTGTTCTGGGACTGAGATCAGCCGATCCCGAACAGGCGCTTCCCGTTCTCCGCCGCGGCCCGGGCCAGCTCCTCGGGGGCGAGGCCCTTGACCGCCGCGGCCGCCGCCGCGATGAACGGCAGCAGGCTGCTGTCGTTCCGCTCGCCCCGGTGGGGCACCGGCGGCAGATAGGGCGCGTCGGTCTCCAATAAGATCCGCTCCAGAGGCGTGAGCGCCAGGACCGCAAGGGCCTTTTTCGCGTTCTTGTAGGTGATCGGCCCGTCGAAGCCGAGATACCAGCCGCGCCGGAGCAGGCTCTCCGCCATTTCCGGCGAACCGGAATAGCAGTGGAACACGCCCCGCAGCCCGGGGTAGTCCGATACGATGGCGAGACAGTCCCCGTGGGCCTCCCGGTCGTGGATGATGACCGGCAGGTCCAGCTCCAGCGCCAGCTCGAGCTGGCGGCGGAAGATCGTCTGCTGCTGTTCCCTCGAGGGATTCTCCGGCCAGTAGTAGTCCAGCCCGATCTCCCCGATGGCGACGACCTTCTCCTCCGCGCAAAGCTCGCGGATGGCAGCGAGCTCCGCGTCACCGCAGCCGTGGCACTCCTCCGGGTGCAGCCCGACGGCAGCCCAGACGTGGGGGAACCGCCGCGCAAGGGCGACGGCAGCGCGGGAGGACTCCACCGTGCAGCCGGGGTTCAGGATGCGCGTGACGTCCTTCTCCGGCATCGAGGCCAGCAGCGCTTCACGGTCCTCGTCAAAACGCGCGTCGTCATAGTGCGCGTGGGTGTCAAAATACATAAGAGCCTCCATATCGTCTATGAAATTGAATCGTTTACGAGCGCCCGGCGGGCTTCTGTCCCCCGCGGGCGTCACCGACTGCTATTGTATCACAATGCTGGGCGCATTTCCACTGTTTCCCGGCTTTGAGGGCTACGCGAATATCACGTGGTCCAAATTCCTGTTTTTCGCGGCGGCGACGGGCCTTTGGCTCCTGGCGCTGGCGGCGGCGCTGCTCCGGGAGCGGGGCAGGGGAACGGGGCGCGGCCGGAGACCGGCTCCGGCGGAGTGGGCCGGACTGGCCTTTCTCGCGGCGCTGGTCCTCTCCTGGCTCTGCTCACCCTGGCGGGCGGCGTCCCTGCTGGGCGCGGGGCGTTGGGACGGGCTGCTGAGCTGCGCCCTGTACGCCCTCTGCTTCCTCGGCGCGGCAAGATACGCCGAGCCGAAGCCCGTCCACGCCGCGGCGCTGGCCGTGGGAACGGGGCTTTGCTGCCTCGTGGCCGTGGGCCAGCTCTTCGGGCTGGACCCGCTGCGGCTCTATCCGAGCAATTATTGCTATTATGATACGGGACTGCGCTATTCCGGAGCCTACCTCGGCACCATCGGCAACACGAACATCCTGGACGCGCTGCTGGCCCTGGCCCTGCCGCTGTTCGCGGCGCTCTGGATCGAGGGACGCGGGCCGCTCTGGCTGCTGCCGCTCGTGCCCGGACTCTTCGTCGTGCTGCGGGCGGGAGGCGGCGGGGTCAAGGCCGCGCTGCTGGTTGCCGCGCTCGTTGGGATGCCGCTGCTGCTGCGGGACCTGCCCCATGTCCGGCGGGGGCTGCGCCTCGGCGCGCTCGGCTGCGGCGTGGCGGCGCTGGCGCTGGCCTTCGCGCCGGCGTATCAGAACTGGGTCCTGCGGCTTTCGTTCGCGGTTTCCCGATCCGTCGTGCTCGCGCTGGTCCTCGGGGCGCTGCTGCTGGGGCTGTCGTTCGCTCCGACCGGGGGCCGGAAGCCGAAGCCGGAGACGCTGCGGCGGCTCTTCCTCGGGCTGGACGCCGCTTTGTTGATCCTCGGCGCTGTGCTCGTTTGGAATTGGAAGGGGGAGTCCGGGACCCTCTGGGAGCTGCGTCAGGTGCTGCGCGGGGAGCTCTCCGACGAGTTCGGTTCCTCCCGCGTCCTGATCTGGCGGGAGTGCCTCGCCCTGGTCCGGGAGCGCCCCTTGCTGGGCGGCGGGCCGGGGACCCTGCCGCTGCGGCTGGATATCCGGTTTTCCCGCTACGTTTCGGAGACAGGGCGGACCCTGGCGAGCTACGTGGACAACGCCCATAACGTGTACCTCGGCACGCTGGTGAACTGCGGCGCTGTCGCCCTGGCGGCGGAGTTGGGGGTGCTCGTCCTAGCGCTGAGAGGCGCGTTCCGCGACAGGGACAGGGCCGCTCTGGCCACAGCCCTCGCCGGGGCCTTGGTCCACGGCCTCTTCGGCCTGGGTCTCTGCATCTCGGAGCCGGTATTCTGGCTGGCCCTCGGCCTCACCGCGGCACGGAACGCCCATGAACGATAGACAGAGATGTTGGCGTTACAAATCGGGATTTGGCGGGATCATGTTCGTAGGGGCGACCCTGTGTGGTCGCCCGCAGGTCACGACGATTGCCACGTCGTAGGGAGCGATCCCCTGATCGCTCCGCGTTGCGCAAACCTCCGACAACGATTCCGCCCCGCGTAAAGCGCAGGGCGGCGGCGCGATCAGGGGATCGCGCCCTACGGGATCGGTGGTAATTTTGGTGCGGGCGACCACACAGGGTCGCCCCTACATTCAACATTTCTACAAATCCCAATTTGTCTGTAAACCGCAGGCGCATCGTGAAGCGTATCGACAATGGATCATTATATAGAAAAGGAGATAAAAACACATGGCAATCCTGGAGCATCTGGAACCAAAAAGCGTATTTACCCATTTTGAGCAACTTTGCGCGATCCCCCACGGGAGCCGCAACACCGCGGCGATCAGCGACTACCTTGCCGACTTCGCCAGGCAGCGCGGCCTGGACCACGTGCAGGACGCGGCGGGCAACGTCGTCATCTTCGGGCCCGCGTCCCCCGGCTACGAGAACGCGGAGCCGGTCATCCTGCAGGGCCACATGGACATGGTCTGCGAGAAAGACCCCGGCTGCGATCTGGACATGGCGGCGGAGGGTCTGCGCCTCCGCGCCGAGGGCGACCTGGTCTGGGCCGAGGGCACGACCCTGGGCGGCGACGACGGCATCGCCGTGGCGATGATGCTGGCCCTGTTGGACGACAAGAGTTTGCCCCATCCGCCGCTGGAGTGCGTCTTTACCGTGGACGAGGAGATCGGCATGCTGGGCGCGGAGGCCCTGGACTGCTCCGTGCTGCGGGGCCGCCGGATGCTGAACGTCGACTCCGAAGTCGAGGGCATCCTCACCGTGAGCTGCGCCGGAGGCCGCCGCGTGAACGCGGTACTGCCCGTGCGCCGGGCGCCCTTCAGCGGAGCCGTTCTGCGCCTGACGGTCGAGGGCCTGACCGGCGGACACTCCGGCGCGGAGATCCACAAGGGCCGCGCCAACGCCGATATGCTGCTGGGCCGTCTGCTCTGCGCCGTGGCCGGGGCGACGGAGACGCGCGTCGTGTCCGTTTCCGGCGGCGGCAAGGACAACGCGATCCCCGCCGCCGCGGAGGCCGTCGTCGTCGTCGAGGACGCGGGCGCGGCGCAGTACGCCGTCCGCGTGATGGAGGCCGCGTTCCGGGAGGAGTACCCGAAGAGCGAGCCGGGGCTCCGTCTGGGCTGTGAGCGGGGAAGGGCCGATCAGGCGCCGTTGGACGCGGAGAGCACGAAGCGTCTGCTGACCATGCTGGCCTGTCTGCCCAACGGCGTCCAGGCCATGAGCCAGGACATCGAGGGCCTGGTGCTGACGAGCCTGAACCTCGGCATCCTGGAAACCTTCCCGGACCACGCCGCCGCGCGTTTCGCCGTCCGCAGCGCTCTGGAGAGCGGCAAGGAGATGCTGACCGAGCGGATCGCGCTGCTGATGGAGGCTCTGGGCGGCAGCATCGACACCGAGGGCGACTACCCCGGCTGGGCCTACCGGCGGGAGAGCCCCCTGCGGGAGCTGCTGATCGAGGTCTTTACCGAGCAGTACGGCCGCGCGCCGGTGGTGGACGCGATCCACGCGGGCCTGGAATGCGGCCTGTTCTCCGCGAAGCTGCCGGGCCTGGATTGCGTATCCATCGGCCCGGACCTGGAGGATATCCACACCCCAAGAGAGCGCATGCACGTCGCCTCGGTCCGGCGCACCTGGGCGCTGGTCTGCGAGACGCTGAGGAGAATGAAATAAGACATAGCCCCCGCCCTGCGTTTGCAGGGCGGGGGCTATCATATAAAACAGGCTTTAGCCGTTCGTGACCTTCCGCTCGGTCAGCTTTTTGTAGATCGCGCGGATGGCGTTCTCCATGTCCTTTTCCTCCACCGCGATGATGATGTTCAGCTCGCTGGAGCCCTGGTCGATCATGCGGATGTTGATGCCCGCCTCGCCGACGGCGGAGAAGATGGCCGCGGCCACGCCGCGGGAATAGCTCATGCCGTGGCCCACGACCGCGATCAGGGCCAGATGCTCTTCCGCGAGCACCGCGTCGGGGTGCAGCTTCCGGCGGATATCGTCCATGAGCTCGTTTTTGCAGCCCTCCAGGTAGCTGGAAAAGCAGATCACGCTCATCGTGTCGATGCCGGTGGGGCAGTGCTCAAAGGAAACGCCGTGATCGGCGAAGATCTGCAAAAGCGTCGCGCCGAAGCCGATCTCGGCATTCATCAGCGCCTTTTCGACCTGGATGCTGGTGAAGCCCTTGTGCCCGGCGACGCCGGTGATGGTTCGGGGCGGCAGGATGCGCGGCAGGCTGGCGACGATCATCGTGCCGGGGTCCGCGGGGGCGTTCGTGTTGCGGATGTTGATGGGGATGCCCGCCCGCTGGCAGGGAAAGACCGCGTCCTCGTGGAACACGGAGAAGCCCATGTAGGTCAGCTCGCGCAGCTCCTGATAGCTGATGTAGTCGATACGCCGGGGATTCTCGACGATGCGCGGATCGGCGGCCAGCATGCCGGACACGTCGGTCCAGTTCTCATAGAGGGAGGCGGACACGGCCCGCGCCACCAGCGCGCCGGTCACGTCGGAGCCGCCGCGGGAGAAGGTGACGATCTCGCCGTCGGGCCCCACGCCGTAGAAGCCGGGGATCACCGCGCGCTCCATCGGGCTGAGGACCGTGAACAGGCGGCGGTTCGTCTCCTCCGCGTCCAGCACGCCCTCGGCGTCAAAGACCACGCAATCCGCGGCGTCCACGAAGGGGAAGCCCAGATAGGCGGCGATCAGCTTGCTGTTCAGGTACTCGCCCCGGGAGGCGACGTAGGCCCGTCCTGCCCCGGCGCGGAGCTTTTCCTCAAAGACCTCCAGCTCGCCGGCCAGGTCGAAATCCAACTCCAGCGCCGCGACGATCTCCGCGAAGCGGTTCTCGATCAAGCCCAGCGGTTCGGCCAGGTCCCCGCCGTTCTGCACGGCCTCCTGGCAGCGGTAGAGCAGGTCCGTCACCTTCACGTCGCCGGAGGAGCGCTTGCCCGGCGCGGAGCAGACGACGTAACGGCGGGCGCGGTCCGAGCGGATGATGTCCGCAGCCTTGCGGATCTGCGCGGCGTCCGCCAGGGAGCTGCCGCCGAATTTCAATACGATCGTTTCCAAGCTGTTCACCTCTCATGGTCTTCTGTGGGTGGTTCGGGAGCAGTTTACCATAACCATCCAGGGAATACAAGCACGAATCTTGCCAAATTTCCTGCGATTTGCGGATCAAAAAAGCACAATATGCAATAAGGCTTTGGATATGGCGGCGTAACAGGCAAAATGCGGCAGGTCAAGTTAGAAGTTGTGAGTTAGGAGTTAAGAGCTGTGCAGTCTGTCTTATCACAGGAATATTTCCATTGGCGATGATTGGACGTTCTCCCTCTCCTGCCCTTCGGGCACCCTCCCCCGCTGGGGGAGGGAACCACGTCGGGACCTCGGCGCGTTGGTTACGAGGCTGGCGGCAGCGTCTCAGGCTCCTTTCCCTCCCCCAGCGGGGGAGGGTGCCGCCGCAGCGGCAGGAGAGGGAGAACGGAACGCGTTTTGGATCAAGGTTCCCATACGCATCACGCCCTGCGGGACAGTTGGCGAGGCGGACATGAGAGCCGTCCCTACATGGAGATCCCAATGGACCGCATCCACCGGTCGATCTGCCGCTGGCTGCGGAGGACGACGCATTTTTCCGGGTATCGCGCCGCGACGTCCCGCCAGCGCGCCCGCTGTTTTTTTCCTCGGCCCTCCCAGAGGACCCAGCGGACGAAGGCCCAGTCCAGCTTTTCGGTACAGCCTTCCCCCATGTCGGGGCGGGTCTTGCCCTTATATGTACGGTAACGCTTCGTCACACGCCACAGGGCGGCCAGCCGGGGAAAGAGCATCAGCACGATCCGGTCCGCTTCCTCCAAACGCCGCTCGAAGTGGTTCCAGGTGTAGTTCCCGTCGACGACCCAGCCCGCGTTCGAGTCCAGAAACGCCTTTAATATTTCTCGCTGCTCCTCCCGCGGGCGCTCCTGCCAGTTCTCCCGGAACTGCACCGCGTCCAGATGCAGCGCCGGGACGCCGCAGCGCTCACTCAGCGCCCGGGCCAGGGTGGACTTCCCCGAGCCGCTGTAGCCGGCCACCATGATTTTCACAAACGCCGCCCCCTCAACGCCGGAATGCAAGTATCATACGCTGTTCGTACCCAAAACGCAAGCAAAAAACCTCACCCGCGCCGCAAATGCGGCGCGGGTGAAAGCGTCCCGCGAAGGCTTACTTCATGCCGTTCTCGTAGGACTCGATCATCTTGCGGACCATCTGGCCGCCGATGCTGCCGGCCTGCTTGCTGGTCAGGTCGCCGTTGTAGCCGTTCTTCAGGCTGACGCCGACCTGGCTGGCGGCCTCCATCTTAAAGCGATCCATCGCGTCACGCGCGTTGGGGTTCACCAGGGTATTGGAACTCTTAGCCATGTCTGTTCAACTCCTTTGCATTCAGATCGGGCGGCGCTCACCGCTGCCCGACCATAGCTTTTGCAATACGCGGCGGCATATTCATTTTTTCGCTGGGAATGTGCGCCAAAGCTCTGGACTGCGCGGGAATAATATGATAATGTGTTGCTCACACATTTACTTTGAAAAGGGGCGGTGCTGTGGATACGCCGATTTTACGGAACAAGCTGTATCTCTATCTGACCGAGTTCTTCGCGGGCGTTTCGGTGATGGCGGTGGAGCTGGGGGCCAGCCGTCTGCTGGCGCCCTATTTCAGCTCCAGCCAGATCGTCTGGACCATCATCATCGGCACGATCATGATCGCGATGGCCCTGGGCAACCTCTACGGCGGGCGGGCCGCGGACAAAAATCCCGACCCGGACCGGCTTTATCTGCGCATCCTGATCGCCGCGGTCTGGATCGCCGCGATCCCGTTCCTTGGAAAATACGTCATCCTGGCGGTCTCCGGGCTACTGGTGGTGACGGTGAACAGCGGCTTTTTGATCTGGGCGGGCTTTCTGAGCTGCATGCTGATCTTCGTGTTCCCGCTCTTCCTGCTGGGCACCACCACACCCTCCCTGGCCCGTTTCACGGTGGAGTCCCTGGACGACAGCGGCAAGACAGTCGGGCGGCTGAACGCGGCGAACACGATCGGCTCCATCCTCGGCACCTTCCTGCCCACCTTCGTCACGATCCCGGCGGTGGGCACGGCGGCGACCTTCCTGATCTTCTCCGGCGTGCTGCTGGTCCTGGCGCTGCTCTACTTCATCAGCGCGAAGCGGCGGGCGGCCCGCTGCGTCGTGGCGGGGCTGCTGTTCGCGGCCTGCGCGGTATTCGGCGCGGGCAGCGGCTTCGCCTTCTGGGAGAACGATCTGGTCTACGAGGGCGAGAGCGTCTACAACTATCTGCAGGTCAAGGACGAGGGCGACGCGGTGGTCCTGTCCACCAACGTGCTCTTCGGCGTCCAGTCCGTCATGCAGAAGGACGGCGGGCTGACCGGGCGCTACTACGACTACGCCCTGGCCGCCCCGGTGCTGGCGGGCTGCGGGGAGACGGCGGGGGAGGGGACGGACCTGCTGATTCTCGGCATGGGGACCGGGACTTTCGCGACCCAGTGCCGCGCTTATTTCCCCGGCGTCCGCGTCGAGGGCGTGGAGATCGACGAGCGGATCACCGAGCTGGCGCGGGAGTATTTCCGGTTGGACGAGGCGGTCCCGGTCACGACCTACGACGGGCGGGCCTTCCTCGCGGCCTGCGACAGACAGTATGACGTGATCATGGTGGACGCCTATCAGGACATCACGATCCCCTTCCAGATGAGCTCGGTGGAGTTCTTCACGCTGGTCCGGGAGCATCTGAAGCCCGGCGGGGTCATGGTGGTCAACATGAACATGCACACCGACAAGCCGGACAACATCAACGACTATCTGACCGACACCATTGCCGCGGTGTTCCCGGAGCTGCGGATCGTGGACGTGCCCTACACGACGAACCGGGAGCTCTTCGCCGCGGAGGGGGACCCCTTCGCCCTCTTCCCGGAGCAGGCGGAGGCGCTGGCGGACCCGGAGCTGCGCGGCCTGATGGCGCGGGTGGGCTCGGCCTGGCGGACGCCGGAGCGCGGCGGACGGCTGCTGACCGACGACCGGGCTCCGGTGGAGCTGCTGGGTATGGCGGTGATCGACGACCTGATCCAGACCGAGCTGCGCTATTACAAGGATATCCTCCGCGAGGAGGGCATCCGGGGGCTGCTGGACGCCGTAAATAATTAGCAATGTGCAATGTGCAATGTGCAATGGATGGAGCTGTCTCAAAACAGGAAAAGCCAAATCTGAGACAGCCCCCGGCAAAAGAACACCGACGGGAATCCCATCGGTGGAAAAATCCGTACAATCGACCAAAGGGGGCAGAAAATGCTCCCTTTTTCATTTGCAAATATAGC
>JAFSRS010000160.1 GCA_017445985.1 Oscillospiraceae bacterium
ACCACCAACCACCTCCCTCCTACCTCCTACCTCCTACCTCAAAAAAACCTCTTGACAACCCAGCATCTCTCTGTTATACTGCTCTAGCAAAACAAAGCAGGAACGGATGGCGTCCGTCCTCACCCGGCCGCAAATGCGCGCGCCGCGGTCAACATGGTTCGATTCCCCCTTGGGGTGGATTGTGCTCACTGTGGTGCGGATGCCTTCGTGCGTCCGCGCTTTTTCTTGGATGGAGGTGTTCTCACATAGCAAACCAGGATTATTTGGTCAATGAAGAGATCGACGCGCCGGAAGTCCGCCTGATCGGCGAGAACGGCGAACAGCTTGGCATCATGCCTTCCGCGGAGGCGCAGAAGATCGCCCTCGAAAAGGAACTGGACCTGGTGATGATCGCGGCCGGCGGAAAGCCTCCGGTCTGCAAGATCATGGACTACGGCAAGTACCGCTTCGAGCAGAGCAAACGCGAGAAGGAAGCGAAGAAGAAGCAGCGCGTGATCGAGATCAAGGAGATCCGGATGAGCCCCAGCATCGGCGAGAACGATTTCAACACCAAGCTGCGCGCGGGCCAGAAGTTCCTGGAAGAGGGCAACCGGCTGAAGGTGACGGTCCGCTTCCGCGGGCGCGAAATGGCGCATACGAACCTGGGCGAGCAGCTCCTGAAGGACTACGCCGCCAAGTGCGCCGAGACCGCCTCCATGGACAAGAACCCGAAGCTGGAGGGCCGCAGCATGAGCATGTTCCTGTCCCCCAAGCAGAAGTAAGCTCCGTCTGACGGCACGGCCGTCGACTGAAATACCACACGTCAAACCAAGGAAGGAGATATATTCTTATGCCCAAACTGAAGACGCATTCCGGCGCGAAGAAGAGATTCAATCTCACCAAGACCGGAAAGGTGAAGCGCGCGCACGCTTTCAAGAGCCACCTGCTGAATGGCCACGGCAAGACGACCAAGCGCAAGAGAGGCCTCCGCAAGAGCGCCATCGCTGACGTGACGAACACGCCCGCCATCAAGCGCATGATCCCGTATAAATAAGGAGGACGACCGAAATGGCTAGAGTCAAAGGCGCGATGATGACGCGCAAGCATAGAAATAAGATCCTGGGCCTCGCCAAGGGCTACTGGGGCGCCAAGAGCAAGCATTACAAGATGGCCAACCAGGCCATGATGAAGTCCGGCCGCTACAGCTACATCGGCCGCCGCCTGAAGAAGCGCGACTTCCGCCGCCTCTGGATTACCCGCATCTCCGCGGGCTGCAAGGCCAACGGCATGAACTACTCCACCTTCATGAACGGCCTGAAGAAGTCCGGCATCGACCTGAACCGCAAGGTCCTGAGCGAGATGGCGATCCACGAGCCCGCCGCCTTCACCGCCCTGTGCGAGAAGGCCAAGGCCGCTGTCTAAGGAATATCAGAAAAGAAACGCCGACGCGATCGGCGTTTCTTTTTTTCTGTTTTATTCCATCATTTTACGTTGCAAATCGTCGGCGCATGTGATATAGTGAAACATACGATAGTCCGAACGTCTGTACGGACCATTCATCCAGGAGGTAGGAAACATGGCCGATCTGAGTCCCGTGCTGCTGAGCACCCTGTCGATGGACAGCGACATTCCGCTCTACTCCCAGCTTGTCAGCATCGTCAAGCGCAACATCTCCGCCGGCACTCTGGTGCCCGGCGACCTGCTGCCCAGCGAAGCGGAGCTTTGCAAGACCTTTGACATCTCCCGTTCCACCGTGCGCCAGGCCATCGGCGCGCTGGAGAGCGAGGGCCTGGTCGTCCGCAAGCAGGGCCGCGGCACCTTCGTCGCGGAGCCCAAGGTCCGCCGCCGCACCGAGAACGTCTACTCCTTCACCAGTGAGATCAGCTCCATGGGCATGACCCCGTCCTCGACCCTGATCGAGTACCAGATCATTTCCCCGACCCCCGACATCGTGAAGATGCTGGAGCTGAGCGGCCCGGATACGAAGGTCTACCGCTTCACCCGCATCCGCAACGTGAACGGCGAGCCGCTGATTTTGGAGACCAGCTTTTACCCCCAGTACATCTACCCGAACCTGACGAAGGAGCTTTTGCAGACCCACAGCTTTTATTCCCTGCTCTACGAGGTGGGCATCATCCCCGCCAACGCCGTGGACAGCTACGAGGCGGTCATTCTGAGCCCCAAGGAGGCCGCGCTGCTGGGCTGCCGGAACGGGAGCTGCGGCTTCTACGTCCAGCGCCGGACCTACAACGAGAACGGCATGTGCTACGAGTACACCCAGAGCCTGATGCGCGCCGACCGCGTCAAGCTGGACGTGTTCCTGCACAAGGACGGCGTCAGCTTCACCCGGAGCGTGGACAAGAATCAGGAATAATTTGATATTGAAAAACGAGCTCGCCCCCGCTTTCGCGGGGGCGAGCTCGTTTTTCAGCGTTTCTCGAACTTCGCGGCCACGTCCTTCAAATATTTCCGGATCTCCAGATGCTGCGGGCAGATCTTTTCGCACTTGCCGCATTCGATGCAGTCGGAGGCCTTCCCGCCCTCGGCGGTCAGGACCCGGCGGTAATAGGTGTCCTCGTTCCAGTCACCGGTGAGGGACTTGCGGTTGTAGCTGGCGAAGAGCTCGGGGATCTTGATGCGCTTCGGGCACTCGCTGTCGTAGACGCAATAGTGGCAGGCGGTGCAGGGGATCATCTGCTGCTGCGCGAAGACGGCGCAGACCTGCTCCACCGCGGCGCGCTCGGCCTCGTCGAGGGGCTTGAAAGCGCCCATCACGGCCACGTTGTCCCGGATCTGGTCCATGTTGCTCATGCCGGAGAGCACGACGGCGACCTGGGGGAAGCTGGCGCAGTAGCGCAGGGCGTAGGCCGCGTTGGAATAGCCGCCTCCAAGACGGTCAAAGACCGCCTGGGCCTCGGCGGGGAGCTGTACCAGGTGCCCGCCCTTGACCGGCTCCATCACCAGCACCGGCTTGTCGTGCTTCACGCAGACCTCGTAGCACTTCGCGCTCTCCACCGCGGGGCTGTCCCAGTCCAGATAGTTGAGCTGGATCTGCACGACCTCGATCTGCGGGTAGTCGGTCAGAATTTGGTCCAGCACCTCTGCCCGGTCGTGGAAGGAGAGACCCACGTGCCGGACCTTGCCCTCGGCCTTCAGCGCAAAGGCGGTCTCGTAGGCACGGCAGCGCCGGAAGTGCTCATAGGCTCGCGCGTCCTGGGCGTGCATCAGGTAGAAGTCGAAGTAGTCCACCCCGCACCAGGCGAGCTGGTTTTCAAAGAAGGGACGGATCTCCTCCTCGCTCTTGAAATAGGGCGCGGTCAGCTTGTCGGTCAGCACGAATTCGCTGCGGGCGTGGCGGCTGGTCAGGCAGGTGCGGAGCGCCAGCTCGCTCTGTCCGTTGTGGTAGCCGTGGGCCGTGTCGAAGTAGTTGAAGCCTGCTTCCAGAAAGGCGTCCACCATCTGCATCGTCTGGATCAGGTCCGGCTTGTCGCCGATCTCCGGCAGCCGCATGCAGCCGAAGGCCAGATTGCCGTGGACCTCAGGAAAAAAGCGGTTTTCCATGCGCGTCGTCCTCCGTTCCCCGCCCCATCGGGCGGTGTATGTTTGGAATAATTATACAGGATTGCGGGAGAGCCGTCAATAGTTAGGAGTTAGGAGTTTGGAGTTAGGAGTTACAGCAGACCGGTTCAGGCAGAGAAAACTCATAACTCCTAACTCATAACTCCTAACTCATAACTCCTAACTCCCGCCCCGTTGACACCGCCCGCCGCTGCGGATATAATACCTTTGAAAGGGGGAATCTCGATGAAGCTTCTGCGCCGTCTGCCGCACCTGGGGCAGCGGATCGTCAAGACCGCCGTGGCGGTGCTGATCTGCCTGCTGCTCTACTGGCTGCGGGGCTATCGCGGCGGGAACATGCCGACGGAGTGCATGATCACCGCGATCATCTGCATGCAGCCGGACGTGCGCGACACCCGGACCTACGCGGTGAACCGCCTGATCGGGACCCTGATCGGCTCCGTCTGGGGCTTGCTGTTATTGCTGTTCTTCAACCTGAGCGCGCTTCCGATCCTGGCGGTTTACGGCTGCATGGCTCTGGGCGTGGCGCTGGCGCTCTATACCACCGTAGTTTTCCGCCGCCCGGACGCCTCCGGCCTCGCGGCCATCATCGTTCTCTGCATCGTGATCTCCTACCCGGACGTGACCGCGCCTCTGGGCGACGCCCTCCGCCGGGTGCTGGACGTGTTCATCGGCACGCTGGTGGCGGTTTGCGTGAACGTATTCCGCCTGCCCCGCTCGAAGCAGACGGGCCTGCTCTTCTTCGTCCGCACGAAGGACCTGGCCCCGGACCGCTTCTCTCAGGTCCACCCCCAGGTGCTCTTCCGGCTGAACCGTCTCCACGACGACGGCGCGAGGATCTGCCTCGTCACCGAGCACGCTCCGGCCTTCCTCGCCCTGCAGATGCGCATGGCGAAGCTGAAGGTCCCGATGATCGTGATGGACGGCGCGGCGATCTACGACGTGGGGGAGAACCGCTACCTCCATACCGTGCCGCTGGCGCCCATCGACTCCGCGCTGCTGCGGCAGACCCTGGAAGCGCTGGGCGTGAGCTACTTCGTCTATACGGTGCGCCACAACAAGACCTGCATCTTCCACCACGGCGAATGGAACGAACAGGAGACCGCGGTGCTGGATCAGTTGAAGTCCTCTCCCTACCGCAGCTATCTGGAGGGCGAGGTATTCAACCCCGACGAGATCGTGTATTTCAAGCTGATCTCCGACCGCGCGGGGGCCCTGGCTCTGGCGGAGAGCCTGCGGAACCGCCTGCCGCCCTGCCATCTTCGCAGCGCCCTCCGTCCCCAGGCCGGAGCGCCGGGGGCCTGGGGGCTGTACCTTTACAGCGAGGACGCCACGGTGGAGCGGGCGAAGGATACGCTGCTCACACTGCTGGCGGGCGAGGCGGGCACGGCGGCGGAAAAAACCGTTGGACAGCCATCCGGCGCCCTGACGCCCATCGACCTCCGCGCCCAGCGCCCCTACGAGTCCGAGCGCGACGCCCTGCACCTGCTGAACCAGCTCGAACGGCGCTATGAGCCGGTGAGACTGCTTCGAAAAGCGAAATAAGATGAAAGAGGCGGCCCCGCCGGGGGCCGCCTCATGTCGTGCCTTCAAATTCGCGGCGCCCACTCCGGGGCGTTGTAGCGCGTCAGCGTCTCGTAGTACCGGAAGTGCGTGATCCGGTAATAGGGCGACACGTAGACGCTCATGATCGGGATGATGCAGAGGAACCCCCAGCCGAGGAAGCTGAGGTCCAGGACGAAGAGCTCCATCTTGTGCCTGCGGGTCAGCTCCTTGCTCATTCGGAGGCATTCCATGGCCGTGCGGCTCGGGTCGTCGATCAGCAGATAGACCGCCATCGAATAGCGGTACGCCGCGACGATGCCGGGGATCACGAAGAGCAGGGACCAGAGGAAGATGAAGATGCTTTGCAGTACGATCAGCCAGAGCAGCTTCAGAAAGATGCCGAATCCGTCGAAGAGATCGCCGGCCTTCGCCTCCAGGCCCCGGCTGAAATTCATGCACAGCACCGTGAAGCCCACGCCCAGCAGCAGCGTCATCAGCACGATCGCGACGTTTACGACCTGCGCGAAGAAGCTGGGCGTCTGCAGGATCTGGTCGATGATCCGCTGGGTGATGATGCCCCGCTGGAGCTGCTCCATCAGCTCGTCGGTCAGACCCGGATAGCTCAGCTTCGTGGACAGGGTCCCCAGCACGTATTTGATGATCAGATACAGCGCCGTCAGCAGATAGACGCGCGGGCTGTTGGTCCGCAGGATGGACTTGGCCTCCTGCTTCAAGGTAACTCTGTCAGGCATGCTCGTTCCCACCTCTCTGTTTGAATCGTTCCGCGGCGGCAAGCTGCTCCTCCGCGGTCTGCAGGGTCGTTTCGGTCACGACGTCGCCGCCCAGCAGCCGCGCCAGCTCCCGCGCCCGTCCCGCGTGGTCCAGGGGCGTCACCTCGGTATAGGTCCCGCCGTCCCGCTCGGTCTTTACGATGTCGAAATGCCGGTCCGCCAGCGCCGCGATCTGGGGCAGGTGCGTGATGCAGATGAGCTGCCGGTGCGCGGCCAGCAGGGCCATCTTTTCCCCGACGCGCTGGGCCGCGATGCCCGACACGCCGGTGTCGATCTCGTCAAAGACCAGGGTCCCCACCGCGTCCCGCTCGGCGAAAACGGATTTCAGCGCCAGCATGACGCGGCTCATCTCGCCGCCGCTGGCGATGTGGCTCAGCCGTCCCGGGGGCGCTCCGGCGTTGGCGCTCATGAGGAAGCGCACGTCGTCACAGCCCGTGGCGTCGAAGCCGTCCGCCGTCGCCCGGGGCCGCAGCTCCACCAGAAACTGTACCGAGGGCATCGAGAGGTCCCGCAGCTCCCGCTTCACCCGCTCGGCGAGGGCCTCGCCCGCGCTGCGCCGCTTCGCCGTCAGCTTCGCGCCCGCGGCGAGCACCGTGCTTCCGGCCCGTTCCAGGTCCCGGTCGAGCTGCTGCAGGAGATCTGCGGAGCTCTCCAGCTCCTCCAGCCGCGTCTTCGCCTCCTCCAGCGCGTCGACGAGTCCGGCCTCGTCGCAGCCGTATTTCCGTTCCAGCCGCCGCAGCAGGGCGAGACGTTCCTCCGCGACGTTGTATTCCTCCTCGGAAAAGCTCAGGCTCTCCCGCAGATCGTTGACCCGCTCCGCCGCATCCTCCAGCAGATAGCGCGCCTGGGTCAGCTCGTCCGCGGCCTCCCGCAGCTCACCGGCCATGCCCGCGGCGGTGTTGACGAAATGCTCGGCGGCGCTGGTCTGCCCGATGGCGCTCTCGTCCGCCTCGTACAAGGCGGCGTAGGCCCCCTCCAGGGCGACGGAGAGCTTTTCGCTGTTGCGCATCAGGTCGCGGCGGGCCGTCAGCTCGGCTTCCTCGCCGGGCCGCAGCTTTGCCGCGGTCAATTCCTCGCATTGGTGCTGCAGCCGCTCGGTCAGCCGGACCTTTTCCAGCTCGTCGAGGCTCAGCCGCTCGATTTCGCGCCGGATCTCCCGGAAACGGGCGTAGGCCGCGGCGAAATCCGCCCGCTCGACCTCGTCCCCGGCGAAGCGGTCCAGATAGTCCAGATGCCGCGCCTCGTCCAGAAGCTGCCGCCCGTCGTTCTGCCCGTGCATGTCCAACAGCAGGGCGGAGAGGGTCCGGAGCTGCTGTGCCGTCACCGGCACGCCGTTCACCCGGGCGGAGGATTTCCCGTCGGCGGTGATGCGCCGCTGCAGGATCAGCTCGTCCTCCGGTTCCAGATCGTTGTCCCGGAACCACTCGGCGGCGTCGCAGTCGGTAAACACCGCGCTGACCAGGGCGCTCTGGGCCCCGCGCCGCACCAGCTCGCGGCTGACGCGCCCGCCCAGCACCGCGTCGATCGAGTCGATCACGATGCTCTTGCCGGCGCCGGTCTCGCCGGTCAGGACGTTGAAGCCCGGGCCGAAGCTCACCTCCGCTTCGGAGATCACCGCGACGTTTTCGATGTGCAGGTCAGAGAGCATGGAATCACCTCCGAGGGAAAAGGGATTAGGGATTAGAGAGAAGGGATTAGGGGTCATATTTTCATTACATTATACCATAAATTTTTATTTGGATTCAAGATGTATTCTATATAAGATTCAAAGGGATAGCAACAGTTTTTCTGTTCCCTGATCCCTGGTCCCTGACATGGTTTTAATTCTAATCCTTGATAGAAAGGTTTAACCGAGCAGCGAGCAGAAATCGCGCCATACAAGGCGGAGGACGCAGGCGGGCTGACGCCCGCCAAGGACGCCAACGCAGTATGGCACGATTTATGCCGCTGCGAATTGAAGATTTCTATCAAGGATTAGTAT
>JAFSRS010000161.1 GCA_017445985.1 Oscillospiraceae bacterium
AATATCTTATAATCTTCCCGTGTTAATTGAGTGTTTGTCATATCCCAATTATACACCTTCAGCCGCTTCTTCGGAAGCGGCTGTCGTATTCTTCTTCCTATATTAATTCGGGGCCACCTCACTTTCGTGAGACAGCCCCTTATGTCTATGGGGTACGTAAAAGATGGATTTGCGTTTTTGATAGCTGATGATGTAGGTCGGCACGTCCTGATAATCGCCCTTGTGGGCCTTCGCCCACGCCTTTGCGCCGCGAAGCCCCGCCTCCTCCGAGCCGGTCAGGATCATGCCGAGCTCCGTATGCTCGAGGGTAATGCCCCGCCTTTCCATCTCGTGCAGGATCGCCATACCGATATAGCAGCCGGACAAGTTGTCGTTTGCTCCGTCCACCACGCATTTCGGATTGTAGGTGATCACCAGCAGCAGAAAGAACGGCACAAAGAGGAATCCGCACAGTCCCGCTATCCGGGTCCAATTGCCTGCGCCGCAGAGGGCAAAGACGGACAGCGCAAGGTAGTTTTATTTGATGTTTGCGCCGAGTGTTCTGGCTTCTGCTTCTTTTCCAGCTCCAAGCACGTTGCCGAGATTCTTCCAGCCGAGGAACCGGGTGAAGATGGAGAAGAAATCCTCGGTCATATCATACATGTTTCCGCGAGCCGTCATGATCACGACGAACTGCTTCACCTTGGGTGAGCCGAACAGCACGGCATAGAGACGGTCGATGACGATCTTGAGCTGCCCGGTGATCGTTCCCCAATACTGCGGGGAGGCAAAGACGACTACGTCCGCCCAGAGGAAGGCCTCGCTTACGATCTGCATATCGTCCTTCTGGACGCAGGTGCCGCCGTTCCGCTGGCAGCCCTCGCAGGCGAGGCAGCCGCCGATGTTCATGCCCTGCAAGTACAGCTCTTTCACTTCATTGCCGACAGACCTCGCTCCCTCGACAAACGCCTTGACGAGGGAAGCTGTTTTTCCGTTCTTCCTCGGAGACCCGTTAAGAATCAATATCTTTGCCATAATGATAACCTCCACAAACTACGGTTTTCAAATATACCTTCTCTTTTTTCGCAGGGGCCTTTTATTTCTCATGCACCCGCTTGCCGGTCATGTGCTCGGCGGTATCATTTCTTTTAAGAACTTGCCTGTTTTGGAGCTGCCGCAGTCGATTATCTGCTCCGGCGTTCCCTCGAACACAAGCTCGCCGCCGCAGGAGCCGCCGTCCGGCCCTACGTCGATGATCCAGTCCGCCTGCGCGATCATTTCGGGGCGGTGTTCGATCATCACAACGGTGTTCCCGCCTGAAACTAGTTTGCGGAGCAGTGCCAGCAGTTTTTCTATATCCTTTGCGTGAAGCCCTGTGCTCGGTTCGTCGAGGACGTAGACCTGCCCCTTCTTATGCAACTCGCTGGCCAGCTTGACGCGCTGCACCTCGCCGCCTGAAAGCGTTTCGGTCTTGCGGGAAAGGGAAAGATAACCGATCCCCACGTCGATCATTCGGCGCAGATATTCCGCGATCTGTTTTGCAAGCGAGCTGCCGCGCGGATCGTCTATCGTTTCAAGGAACGGGTGCAGATCGGCGGCGGTCATATCCATGCAGTCAACGATATTCTTGCCACTTATCTTTGAAGCGAGGGCTTTCGGGTTAAGCCCCGAGCCGCCGCAGGTTTTACAGAAGCCGTGCCGGACGTGAGACAGGATCTCGTCCTGAAGGCTCTTTTTCAGTTTGGTGATATCGCGCTTCATATACACGCGCTCAAAACGCGGGAACACGCCCTCGTAATCCACCATATCCACGCGGCCGGTGTTGTTGGATTTGATCCCGACCTTGATTGGCTCTTTGCTGCCGTATTTGAGCGTGTCCCATTCCTCCGGCGTGAAATCCCGGAGCTTTTTGTTCGCGTCGAGCAGCGGATTGTTCTGATAAAAATGCGTCTGCCAGCCCGCGGAAAACTGGCTGAACAGGATCGCGCCCTCGGCAAGCGACCGGTCCGGATCAAACATGGATTCCTCGATCAGCTCCAGCCGCTCTCCGATCCCGGTGCAGTCCGGGCACATTCCGGCGGGGTTATTGAAGGAATACGCCATGCTGCCGCCCGCAGAGGGCTGCCCCACGCGGGAGAACAGCAGGCGCAGCACGGGAGCCACGTCCACCGCCGTGCCGACGGTCGAGCGAGAGGTCGCGCCGATGGCGTGCTGATCCACCACGATGGCCGGCGTCAGATTGCGGATCTCATGCACCTTCGGGCGGTCGTAGTGCGGCATTTTGTTGCGCAGAAACAGCGGATAGCTCTGCTGCCATTCACGCTCAGATTCCACGGCGACGGTATCGAACGCAAGCGAGGATTTGCCTGAACCGGACACACCCGCGAATACGACGAGCTTTCCTTTCGGGATCGTCACGTCTATGTGCTTCAGATTGTTCTCGGACGCGCCGAGGAGCTCGATTTCCACTATCTTTCACTCCTCTTGCAATTCGGATTTTTCCTATTTCTTCCGCCGACACGAGCCTCACGTCTTTACACCCGCCGCAGTCCACACAGCCGATACAGGTTTCCATACTTGAACAGGTCACGCAACGTGATGCGTTATAGATCGGTTTCATCAATTCATCATCTGCAAGTAAATGACCGTCCACCGGATCATACAGCTTATACTCCGGTTTGCCAAAGAAGCATGAGAGCCCTGATTTATACGCCTGCTGCCCCTGCAGAAGCTGTCCATCCAAATGATAAGTTCTCCCGTTCATCACGAATACTGTGCCGGTAGCGTTAAACATGAAGTTGACTTGATATTTTCTGCAATCCTCGCTGATCTTCTTCACCCATTCATACCGGCATGGCCTTCGGCCGCCGAAACCTTCCCCGCCAAGGCCGACAAACTCGATCTGACCGGAAGCCAAGGCAGGAGTAATGTCGATTTCTCCAAGCAAAGGGGCCAGATTCATGCCCTTGTGCTTTGCCGGTATCTTGTATTCACCCTGCCTGTTTTTTGAAGCGGTTTGTTGAAATCGCCGGTCTTCTTTACCTCGCAAGCCCGCTCGGGGACACCTCTGACCTCATCAAGATAGTACATATAGCAGTTTTCACAGCCCTCGCTGTATTTTTTGCATCCATGCCAGAGATTCCACAATTTCAGATCAGGCATCGATAAACCCTTCCTTCTCAAACTCGCTTTGCAGGGCGGCAAAAAACTCCGAATACAGTTTACTGAACCGCTCCATTTTTTGTTTGCCCATATTCTCAACGGCGCGAAGCTCCGCCTCAAACATGCGCTTTACCGTATCCTCCGCGAGTTTTCTACCCGTATCCGTCAGAAGGATCGTTTTGCGGTTGCGCGTGCCGGGGACGATCTGTAATTCGATATGCCCGCTTTTTACGAGGTTCATGATGGAGGAATTGATCGTCTGCTTCGGGAACAGCATCTTCTCGATCATGTCTTGCTGCGTGAGCGGTTCTTCGGATGAAACGAGATAATAAAGCGCCCACATCGTACAGTCGGAAAGACCGAATTGGCTGCCGACAGCACGGTAAAGAGCAGAATATTGTTTTTCTTGTGCGGCAATTTGCGAAAGGTATTCTTTCTTCTCCATAACAATATCCCCTATAAATAAAAATCCGAAGTCGGACACTTGTATTATAGTCCGATTTCGGATTTTTTCAAGAAAGATAAGGTGCTCAGTTATCAGTATACTCCCTATTTGCTGCACAACTTCACACGGGGGGATCGAACCCAAACTCTTTCGTGAGTAGCGACCTCACGCCAAGAACGGATACAAGACACCGTTTAAGAAGGAACTGGATTTTCACAATACACAAGCCCTTTTGGAGCTGAAATCAAATTAGAAAAGGGGGTTCGGATCGTATGACTTTTTCGTTTTCGATTTCTATTTTGAGCTTTTTGGGATTCTCGTGTCCAATTTAAAATCCAAAATTGAAAGCCCGAAAACCCGCATATAATCAAGGAAAATGAAGAAACATCCTTTGTTGTCCAACCCCAGGGGGTTCAGATTGCAAAGGATGTTTCAGATGGTGGACGATAGGGGGATCGAACCCCTGACCTCCAGATTGCGAACCTGGCGCTCTCCCAGCTGAGCTAATCGCCCTTATTCGATTGTGCCCGCCGCAGCGAACGTTGTTAGTATAACACAGAATTTCGATTTGTAAAGAATTATTTTTCCAATTCGGGGAAATTTTTTTCTTGCCAAGTCGGGAACAATAGTGTACAATACTTTTGCGGTCTTTGGCAAGGCTGCACTAGTCGGGGAGCCAGCGGTGCCCTGTTGCCTGCAATCCGCTATAGCAGGGATGAATCCCCATCTTAGGGAAGATGATGTGTCGACTGACTTCGGTAAGCGACGTTGACGTTCCGGTCTCGCGCAACGGAGCCCCGTGAACCGTGTCAGGCGGGGAACCGAGCAGCACTAAGCGGGTCACTTCGTGTGCCGCGAGGGCGCCGGGACCGAGTTGGCTGCCGTCGTAACGGATGGGTCAGCTCTCTCGAGGATGGGTGTGCAGTCTCGCCAAGGACCGTAAACAAATCGCTTCCCGCCCCGCGGGGGGCGATTTCGCGTTTATGCAAGGAGGCCCACATGTATCAGGCGCTCTATCGCAAGTGGCGGCCCAGGACCTTTGACGAGGTCGTGGGCCAGGAGCATATCACCGAGACGCTCCGCCGCCAGGTCCTCACGGGCCATCTCAGCCATGCCTATCTGATGATCGGCACCCGCGGCACGGGCAAGACCACCTGCGCGCGCATCCTGGCGAAGGCGGTCAACTGTGAGCACCCGGTCAACGGCAACCCCTGCAACGCCTGCCGCTTCTGCCGGGGCGTGGACGACGGGAGCCTCACCGACGTGGCGGAGCTGGACGCGGCCAGCAACAACGGCGTGGACAGCGTGCGCCAGCTCCGGGACGAGGCGGTGTTCTCCCCCGCGGAGGCGAAGCGCCGCGTCTACATCATCGACGAGGTCCACATGCTCTCCACCTCCGCCTTCAACGCGCTGCTGAAGATTTTGGAGGAGCCGCCGGAGCATCTGATGTTCATTCTGGCGACCACCGAGCTGCAGAAGGTCCCCGCGACGATCCTCTCCCGCTGCCAGCGCCACGCCTTCAAGCGGCTGGACCCGGAGGCCATCACCGGGCGGCTGAAATACGTGGCGGAGCAGGAGCGGATCGACCTGACCGACGAGGCGGCAAAGCTGATCGCCGGGCTCAGCGAGGGCGGGATGCGCGACGCGCTCAGCATGCTGGATCAGTGCGCCGGGCGGGAGCGGATCGACCCGGAGACCGTCTACAGCGCCCTGGGCCTGGCCGGGAACCGGGAGATCGCCGCGCTTTTGGGCCACGTCGCCCGGCACGAGAGCGGCAAGGCCGTGGAGCTCTTCGCGCGGCTCTGGCAGAACGGCAAGGACCCGGCGACGCTGCTGGGCGAGCTGAGCGGCCTGCTGCGGGACCTGCTGATGACAGCCGTCGCGCCGAAGGGCGGACGGGCGCTGCGCTCCGGGGGTTATGACGACGCGATCCTTGAAGCTTTCCGCGGCGCGTTTTCAACGGAGACCCTGATCGCGCACATCGGCTGCATTCAGGCCGCGCTGGCGGACATGCGCAGCGGGCAGGCTCGGACCGTCTGCGAACTGTGCCTGATCTCGCTCTGCGAGCCGCAGCTTTCCGACACGCTCCCGATGCTGCGCGCCCGGCTGGACGCGGTGGAGAAAAAGCTCCGCGAAGGCGTTCCCCTGGCTGCCGCCCCGCAGCCCCGGGCTCCCCTGCCGGAAACGCCGCCGCCCTTCGAGGAGGAGCTGCCGCCCATCGGCGAACCGCCTCCCGAAGCATTCGCGGCGCCCGACCCGGAGCCGCCGGTGCCGCAAGACCCGCCGGAGCCGCCGGAGCAGATCCACGCCGCCCCCGCGCCGGTCGAGTCCATTCCGCAGGACGAACCGGAAGCCCCCTCCCCCGCCGTTCCCCCGGAGCCCGTTTCAAACGAGCCCCTTTGGGACCGTCTGCTGCCGCGGCTGGGCGGGTCGTTCCCGCCGGGCATCGCCGCGATCCTCGGCGACGCCTCGCAGGTCAGCGGGACCTGCAGCGGCGACACGCTGCGGCTTTCGGTCTCCAATCCCTTTGCGATGAATATGCTGGACCGTCCCGACACCATTGCGAAGCTCGCGGCCTGCGCCGGGAGCCTGACCGGAACGAGCGTCCGCGTCGTCGTCAGCGAACAGGGCAAAGCTCCCTCCGCCACCGACGCGCAGCGGGAGGACCGGCTGGCGGAATTATCCAAATATCCGTTCGTAAAATTTCAATAATAATACAGACCATTCACTGGACAGGAGGAACAAAAAATGGGTAAGAGCAGTTTCCGCGGCATGGGCGGCATGAACCAAATGCAGATGATGAAGCAGGCGCAGAAGCTCCAGCAGGAGATGATGCGGATGCAGGAGGAGCTGGAGCAGGCGGAGTACACCGCCAACGCGGGCGGCGGCGCGGTCACCGCCACGGTCAGCGGCAAGCGTGAGTTGACGGCGCTCCATATCGAGCCGGACGCGGTGGACCCGGAGGACGTCGAGATGCTCCAGGACATGATCATCGCCGCGGTCAACGAGGCGCTGCGTAAGGCGGAGGAGAGCGCCAATCAGAGCATGGGCCGCCTCACCGGCGGGCTGAATCTCGGCTTCTGAGCATGAATTTTCAAAAAAACAGTTGACAAATCACAAAAAATGTGATTTTATTCTGGACAACTGAATATTGCAATGAAAGGATAGAGGCGCGGTCAACATCAGTACCGCAGGCGGAACAGGCGCACGCAGCGCCGTTGCCTGCCGGGAAAGGGACGATCGCCGAAGGAAGGGAGCTTGCGGTCCCGACCTGGTTTGCCGGAGAACATCCGACAAACTGTCGCATTTTGCGGAGAGCTATGGATTGATTGCGTGAAAGCTCGAACGGCTCCAAGCCGTTTTGCAGCGTTCCGATGCGCCGCGCCGCGAACGTCCTCCAATGCCAGACGTTCGCGGCGCGGTTCCTGTCATGCAGTGTTCAATATCCCCGTTCCCGTTCCGGGACGAAAAATCAAATTAAAGGAGAACGACTGTATGACAAACCGGAATCCGCTGACCCACCCGCGCATACCCGCCGCCGGAGAGAGCGCCCTGAACGCGCTTTGCGGCAACCTCAGCATTGGGACAAACGGCGAGCTGCGCTTCGCCGGACAGGACGTGGCCGAGCTGGCCGCTCGGCACGGCACGCCCCTCTACCTGATGGACGAGGACCGCGTCCGGGACAACTGCAGGACCTACACCGAAGCCTTCAGCCGCCTGTTCCGCCCCGGCTCCATGGTGCTCTACGCCAGCAAGGCCAACTGCTTCCGCCGCATGATGCAGGTCGTGGCGGAGGAGGGACTGGGCGCTGACGTGGTCTCCCCCGGCGAGATCTGGACCGCGCTGCGCGCCGGCTTCGATCCCGCGCGCATCTTCTTCCACAGCAACAACAAGACCGCCGCGGACGTGGCCTTCGCCATGGAGCGCGGGATCGGGTATTTCGTCGTGGACCACGCCTATGAGATCGAGCTGATCGAGGCGGAAGCGGCGCGGCGGGACCTCCGCCAGAAGGTGCTGCTGCGCATCACGCCGGGCATCGACACCCACACCTATGAGGCCGTGAACACCGGGAAGGTGGACAGCAAGTTCGGCAGCGCCATCGAAACCGGTCAGGCCGAGGCCATCACCGCCCTGACCCTGGCCCAGCCCCACGTGGAGCTATGCGGCTTCCACTGCCACGTCGGCTCCATGGTCTTTGCCGAGGACGTGTTCGAGCGCACCGTGGAGCTGATGGTCGGCTTTCTGGCAGACGTCCGCGCCGCGCTGGGCTATACCGCCGACATGCTGGACCTGGGCGGCGGCTACGGCGTGCGCTATACCGCGGAGGACCCGGCGATCGACATCCCCCGCAAGCTGGAGGACGTGGCCGCCGCGCTGCGCCTGAGCTGCGCGCTGCGGGATTATCCCGAACCGCTGCTGCTGATGGAGCCGGGCAGAAGCATCTCCGCCGACGCGGGCCTGACCGTCTACCAGGTGGGCGCGGTCAAGCGCATACCCGGCTACAAAAACTACGTTTCCGTGGACGGCGGCATGTCGGACAATCCCCGCTACGCCCTCTACGGCTCCCACTATACCTGCCTCCTGGCCGCGCGACCCGCGGCGGAGGGAGAGCTGATCTGCGACGTGGTGGGCCGCTGCTGCGAGAGCGGCGACGTGATCCAGCCGAACGTCTCTCTGCCCGCCGACGTGCGGGAGGGAGAGCTGCTGGCCGTCTGCACCACCGGGGCCTACAATTATTCAATGGCCTCCAACTACAATCGCATCCCCCGCCCCCCGATCGTCATGCTCCACAACGGGACGGACGACGTGGCCGTGCGCCGGGAAACACTGGAGGACCTGATCGCGCTGGACGTGTAAGATTTTTCTTTACCATCTGAGCAAAATACACCCTTTCCGCATAGACTGGTTCGTAGAACAAGCGGAAAGGGTGATTTTTTATGGGCGTGGGAGGGGTCTCCCGCTTCTATCTGGGCGCCAACAGCGCAAAAGGCTTTTACTCACTCTATGAAGATTTCACAGCGCCGGAGTCTGGCTGCTACGTGCGGGTCATCAAGGGAAGCCCGGGCTGTGGGAAGAGCACCTTGATGCGGCGCATCGGCGCGGCGGCGGAGGCGGCGGGTCTTACCGTGGAGTATATCCACTGCTCCGGGGACCCGGACTCACTGGACGGCGTCAGGCTGCCGGAGCGAGGCGTCTGCTGGGTGGACGGCACCGCGCCGCACGTGATCGAGCCGGTCTGTCCGGGGGCCGGCGGGGATTATCTGGACATGAGCTGTCTGCTTGATCCCTCTCTGCTGCGGCAGCGTCTCGACGCGATGGAGGACTGTACGGCGCGTTATCGGGCTTTGTACGCGCTGGCCTACCGTCAGCTTGCCGCCCTCGCGCCGATGCTGCCCCGGAACGATCCCTCAGTCCGGGAGGAACCGGGCCTTGCGCGGGCCAAACGGCGGGCGCTGGGGCTTGCCCGCAGGCTGCCGCCGCTGCAAAAGGCCGGGACTGTCCGCCGTCGTTTCCTGAGCGCCTTGAGCTGTCAGGGCGTGATCCGCATGACCGATACCCTCGCGCCCTATCCGCAGCGCCTGCTGCTGGACAACGCGCTCGGCTTCGGGAACGCCTTTCTATGCGTGCTGGCGGAGGCGGCCCGCGCGCGGGGCTACGCCGTCACGGTCTGCTGCGACCCTCTGGAACCGGAGCGGATCGAGGCTGTGCTGCTGCCGGAAGCGGGCCTTTCGGCGCTGGCTTGCGATCCCCTGTTCTTGCCGCAGCAGCCCGCCGGACGCCGCGTGCACCTGGAGTCGTCGGTCCCCGCGGCGCATCTGCGGGAACTGCGGCCCAGGCAGCACGAGGCCGCGCTTCTCCTGGACGCCGCGACGGACAGTCTCGCCCGGGCGAAGGCGCTCCACGACGAGCTGGAGGGCTTCTACCGCGGCGCGGTGGACTTTGAAGCGGCGAACCGGCTGGCGGAACGGGAGTTCAAAAGGTATTTATGACAATATCCATATCGGGTAATTCCAAGAATTACCCGATATGGATATTGATTTCCCTTCCCATTTTGAGAATTTTACTTGTTTTTGCCGTAGGCCGCCGCGCAGATGGCGACGGTGATGGGGACGGACAGGATCACGCCGATGCTGCTGGACAGGCCGCTCACCAGCTCCGTCGCCAGGAAGGAGGAGCTGAGCAGCATGTGACGCGACGGACTCAGAGAGTAGATATACAGGATCAGGACGAGCCCGCTGCCGAGGAAGGCCAGGATCAGGGTATTGGTCATGGTGCCGACCATATCCCGCCCGACGTTCATGCCGGAGCGGAACAGGGCTCCCCGCCCCATCGTCGGATCCGCGGCCTTGACCTCAGAGAGCGCGGAGGACAGGCTCATTGCCACGTCCATCACCGCGCCGAGGGCGGACAGGACCACGCCCGCCGCCAGCAGGCCGCGCAGCCCGATGGGCGTTCCGGTCTGGCGAAGCTGGAGCAGGGGCTCCACGTCGGCGCTGCGAAGGCCGTCGATCTTCAGCAGGGCCTGGCTCAGCAGGGCGAAGAGCAGCGCCAGCGCCATGCCCGCCACGGTGCCCAGGAAGGCGCAGACGGTTTTTTTCTTCACGCCGCCGAGGATGGCGAAGCTCACCGCCGCCACGTAGCAGCAGAGCAGGAAGGTCGCAAGCAGCGTGGGCGCGCCTTTCATCAGGGCCGGGAACAGCAGCAGGAGCACGCAGAGCACCGTAAAGAGCAGTCCCACAAGGCTTTTCGCCCCGGTCTTTCCCCCTACCAGAATCGTGATGACCAGGAAGATGCCCAACACGATCAGGATCGGCGTCTGGCGCTCGTATTCATAGACCGTGGCCCGGTGGCTGCCGTCGGCGTAGGTGGAGATCACCATCGTACAGCGGTCCCCGACCTTCAGGGGTACGCCATACAAGGGACCGACGTAGTTGTAGACCAGCAGGCTCTCCCCCGCGTACTGCCCCGTCGTCACCTCGACCAGCATCATCTGTTCGCCGCGGTATCCGCCGTCTGCCACCGGGTCCGCCTCGGTAGTGTCCGTCAAGATCTCCGTGATGATCCCGTTGTCGTATTCCGCGTAGTCCCCGGTCAGGACCGCCTCGTTTTTCTCCGGCGCGACCTGGACGCGCACGATCACGAACAGCGCGGCGGCGGCCAGCAGCAGCAGGACCGTCCATTTCTGCGACAAGATCCGTTCCCGGATGCTTTGTTTCTCCCGCAAGGGGCCTCCCCCCTCTCCGAATCTTCCATATTAAAATATCAAGGCAGCCCCGGGCTGTCAAGGATGAAACACGCTCCCGGCAAATTGCATGAGATTCGCACCGTAAATCCGGCATATTGCTATTTTAAAAGAATATGTTGTTTCTGATTTGTAATATGTGGTAAAATTAGCTGTCAGATTTTAATAATATTTCGACTGGGAGGTTTGCACATGAAAACACACTGCGCAAAACGGTTCCTATGCATTCTGCTGTCCCTGATGATGGCGATTTCCCTGCTGCCGGTTTCGATCCTGGCGGCGGGAGAGACCAGCACATGGACAAAGACCGCATGGGACGAACTCACATCGGACGACGTCTTTGCCATCACCATGAGCAAGGACGGGACCACCTGGGCCCTGCCCACCACCTGCGGGGGCAAAAATAACCAGCCCCTCGCCGAAGCGGGGACAGTTTCCGGTAATACCCTGACCCTGAACGGCGGCCAGTCCGGCTTCGGCTGGAAAAAGCTGGCGGGCGACGGCGGCAGCTTCTCCCTGCAGACGGTCAACACCGCCGCGGTGGAAAAGCTCTACGTCACCGCGGCCAACAACGGCGTGCGGATCGGCGATCCGCAGAACGCAGCCTGGGCCGTCTTCACCTTTGACGGCGGCTACATCAAGGGCACGGACAGCAGCGGCGGTGCCCGTTACATCGGCGTCTACAATGCCACGGACTGGCGTTGCTACACGTCGATCAACAGCAACATCACCGGGCAGACGCTGGAGTTCTGGAAGTATGAAGCCTCCGGCGGTGCACAGGACCCCGAGCCGACCGGCGATCCCCAGGTGACGATCAGTACGATCGCCGAGGCCCTGGCCGGCGAGGCGAACGCCACCTTCACCGTCAAGGGCGTCGTGACCCTGGTGGACGGCAAGAACGTCTATGTCCAGGACACCACGGGCGGCATCTGCCTTTACTTCTCCGCCGCCCCCACCGACCTGGCCCTGGGCGACACGGTGATCGGCAGCGGTCAGCGCGCCACCTACCGCGGTCTGCCCGAGCTGAGCGGCGCGGCCTATGAGAAGAGCAGCGGCCTGACGCTGGCCGCGAAGGACGCGACGATCGCCGCGCTCAGCACCGACGACATCTGCACCTATGTCAGGCTGAGCGGCCTGACGGTCAGCGAGGTCTATGACAACAACGGGGCCTACGCCAGCCCCAACATCACCTTCACGGACGACGCGGGCGGCTCGATCCAGCTCTATAAGGCTGTGATCGGAAGGGACGTCGCGGGCGCCTGGGCCGTCAAGACCGGCGACAAGGTAAACCTGTGCTGCGCGGTCGGCGTCAACAACACAACCCTCCAGCTCCGCAACACCCTGCCCAGCGAGCTGACGGTCCTGGGCGGCGAGCCCCAGCCCGGCGCAGTCGCGGCCCCCGTTCCCGATGTGGAGCCCGGCGAGGTGGAGAACGGCACGCTCGTCACCTTCACCAGCGCCACTGAGGGCGCGGTCGTGATGCTCAGTCTCGACGGCGAGAGCTGGCAAAATACCGACTGCTCCTTCATTCTTGAGGACTGCACGATCTATGCCAAGGCTGTACTGGACGAGGTCGAGAGCGAGACCGTTTCCTATGCCTACACCCTGCGGAAAGACGCCCCCGCCCTGCTGGACAAGCTGACGGAAGCGTTCGCGGACGGCACGCGGCTCGTGATCTATCACCCCGCCAGCGGCACGGTCATGACCACCGAGCAGAGCGGCAAGAAGCTGGTCGGCGCCGCCGCCGAGTTTGAGGGCGAGCAGCTTCGGCTGACCGAGGGCATGGCGTACATGACCGTCCTGGTCACTGACGGCGGTCTCCTGTTCCAGCGGAACGACAGCTATCTCACCAGTGAGCCGACGGGCAACGGCGTCGGCTTCCAGCCAGCCAGCAACTCCGATCTTGCGCTCTGGACGCCGGAGCAGCAGACCGACGGCACCTGGTACCTGATGAACGTCGGCGCGGCCTACAACGAGGTCCACAACCAGGCGCTGGAATACTACAACGGCTTCACCACCTACGGCAGAAAGGACGACAACGCCGCCTACAAGTTCGACTTCTACGGCGCGGCCGTCAACAGCGATCCCGTCTCCGGCCTGAAGACCGGCGACAAGATCGCGATCCTCAACGACGGCAACGGCAAGGCCGTCACCGCCGAGGCCAGCGGCACGAAGCTGAAGGCCGCCGACGCCGCCCTGAACAACAAGGGCGAGCTGACCGGCGACGGGATCGCGGAGTTCACCGTCACCGTGAACGACGACGGGCAGCTCATGTTCGTCAACGACGGCAAGTACCTGACCAGCGGCGCGACGGGCAACAGCCTGACCCTCGCCGCCGAGTCCAACGACTACAGCCTCTGGGTCGCCGAGAGCGCGGGCGAGGAGGGCCTGTTCTTCCTGAAGAACGCCAACGCCGCCTACAACGGCAACCCGCAGTATCTCGAATACTACAACACCTTCACCGTCTACGGCAAGGGCGCGAGCGCCAACTCCGCCAACTACGCGATGAGCTTCCGTCCCCTGGCCGCTCAGACGCCCGGCCCCCAGACCGAGCTGGAGGACGGCGCGGAGGTCGTGATCTACAACGCCGCCGCGGGCGGCTCCCTGGGCGTCGAGGACAGCGGTCTGAACGCCTCCCTCTCCAGCGTCGCCACCGTGATCGAGGACGGCGTGGCCTATCCTGAGAACGGCGCTTACGTCTTTACCGTCGGCGTCGTGACCGGCGCGGACAAGGTCTACTACACCTTCCAGACCGGCGGCAAGTACCTGACCACCGACAACACGGAGGCCCTGTATCTGCAGGAGGAGCTGGGCAACACCGGCATGTGGTATCTCACCGCCCGCGGGGACGGCTACATCCTCTACAACCGCGAGGCGAACTACAACGGCACGCCCGTCTGCATCGAGTTCTTCTCCGGCGCCTTCTCCGGCTGGACCTTCAAGGCCGCGGACGCGAACATCTTCATCATGGAATTCTACCCGCTGGCGGAGGGCGTCACCGTTCTGAACGGCGCGGTGAACAACGCCCAGGTGATCTTCACCGGCGAGGACAGCGTTGTGAAGCAGGCCGAGTACAAGGGCGGCTTCCTGCTGGACGATCTGACCCCGGTCGAAGAGATCACCTCCGTCACCGCCACCTGCAACGGCGAGCCCATCGAGCTGACGCAGAACGGCAAGAGCTTCAGCTTCACGATCCCCGGGACCGTGACCGCCGAGGCAGAGACCCTGACGATCGCGGTCAGCGTCACCCGTGCGGACGGCGAGAGCTACGGCGGCACCCAGTACGTCAGCGTGAACGACGTCCCGCTGTTCGAGGACCTCTCCCCCGCCCCCGGCTCTGAGACCGGCGACGATCTGATGCCGACGATCTCCGCCGCCGTGAAGAACGCTCCCGACGGCTCCACCGTCGAGATGAGCGTGGGCGGCAAGAGCGTCGAGGCCACGCTGTCCAACGGCGTCGTGACCTACCGCCCCGCCGAGCCGCTCAAGGAGGGCCGCACCACCGTCAAGCTCACCGTGACCCGCACCGACGGCGCGACGAACAGCAAGACCTGGAGCTTCACCGTGGGCGTGGCCCGCGAACAGCTCTACTTCGGCCAGCTCCACGCGCACACCGCCGAATACTCCGACGGCGCCGGCACTCTGGCCGACGCGCTGAACTACATCCAGAACCTCCCGGAGAGCGCGAACGTCCAGTTCGTCGCCTTCACCGACCACTCCAACTACTTCGACTCCAGCTCCTCCGCGAACCCGGAGGGCGCGCTGTACGACATGAGCCTCGCCTCCGCGGAGAGCCAGGCCAAGTGGAACAGCTACAACGTCGCCACGGACGAGTTCAACGAGAGCCAGACCGACGTGGTCGCCATCACCGGTTTTGAGATGACCTGGTCCGGCGGCCCCGGCCACATCAACACCTTCCGCACGCCCGGTATCGTCAGCCGCAACAACTCCACGCTGAACAACAAGACCGCCGACGCGGGCATGAAGGCCTACTACGCCCTGCTGAGCCAGGCCGAGGGCGCGAACAGCGTCAGCCAGTTCAACCACCCGGGCAAGACCTTCGGCAACTTCTCCGACTTCAACTATTGGGATCCCGTGATCGACAGCCGCATGTATCTGGTCGAGGTCGGCAACGGCGAGGGCCAGATCGGTGCGGGCGGCTACTATCCCAGCTATGAGCAGTACACCATGGCGCTGGACAAGGGCTGGCACGTGGCCCCGACCAACAACCAGGACAACCACAAGGGCAAGTGGGGCAACGCCAACGACGCCCGCGACGTCATCCTGACCGACGACTTCTCCGAGGACGGCCTGCTGAACGCGATCCAGCTCCTCCGCGTCTACGCCACCGAGGACAAGAACCTGGAGATTTATTACAACGTCAACAGCCTGCCTCTGGGCAGCCAGATCACCGAGGTGCCTGAGACGCTGGAATTCAACGTCCAGGTCTCCGATCCCGACAGTGCCGACACGATCACCAAGGTCGAGCTGATCGTCAACTCCGGCAAGACCGCCTACACCTGGGACGATCCCGCCGAGCTGGCCACCGGTACCCTGACCGCGACCCTCGCGCCGGACTACAGCTACTACTACGTCCGCGTCACCGAAGGCGACAAGGACCTGGCTGTTACCGCCCCCGTCTGGGTCGGCGAGACGCTGAAGCTGGGCATCAGCGCCGTGGACTGCGGCACCGCGATGCCCGTCACCAATGAGGAGCTGACCCTCACCACCACCCTGTTCAACAGCGAGGTCAGCGAGGCCGCCGTCACCAGTGTGATCTACACCACCAACGGCAGCGTGGTGCTGGGCACGGACACCACCGGCTACACGGTTCCCGCCTCCGGCATGCTGGAGATCCCCTTCCCCTACACGCCCACCGTGGCGAAGGTCATGACCGTCACCGTCACCGTCGTCATGGTGCAGGACGGCAAGGAGTTCACCTTCACCAAGGACGTTGAGCTGGACGTCCAGGACGCCGACAAGCTGGTCTACATCGGCATCGACGCTTCCCACTACAATGAGTACGTGGCGGGCTACTACAAGGATTCCATGGGCAACTTCGCCCAGGTCGCCACGGGTTACGCGATCCGCACGGTCTATCTCGACAGCAGCGAGGCCCTGATCGCGGCCTGCTCCAACGAGAAGTACAAGGCTCTCATTTTCACCGCTCCGTCCCGCCGTCTCGCGGCGGCGCAGAGCGACCCGAAGACCTACTCCGCCGACGAGCTGGCGGCCATCGCCGCCTTCCACGACGCGGGCGGCCTGGTGATCGTCTGCGGCTGGGGCGACGCCTATGAGAACTACTCCGTCATCACCGGCAATCCCGACGTGAAGCACATGGCCGAGACCCAGAACGAGCTGCTGGCCGCTCTGGGCTCCGCGATCCGCCTGGGCGACGACGAGGTCGTCGATCCCGAGCTGAACGGCGGTCAGGAGCAGCGGCTCTACCTCAGCACCTACAACTTCGACAGCTTCCTGATGGATCGCGTCGAGTTTGATCCCGACCACCCGAACGACAATCTCTACACCGAGCGCTACTCCAACTACGGCGGCTCCAGCGTCTACTTCACCGGCGACGGCGTGCCTGAGAATGTGACGCCCGTGGTCTATGGCCACGTGACCACGGACATCGCCAACAAGGACAACGATAACAATCCGCAGGGCATCAAGTATCCCTACACCGACGACACCGACCGCGCCGTGGTCCTCGCCACCGAGGAGCAGGCGGGCAAGGGCCTGGTGATCGTCTCCGGCGCGGCCTTCATGAGCAACTTTGAGGTGCAGGTCACGGTGGAGGACACCAACGCCGAGAAGAACTACTCCAACTACAAGATCTGCGAGAACCTGCTGGCTACGCTGAATCAGGCGGAGATCTCCACCATCGCCGAGGTCCGCGCCCAGACTGAGGAAGGCTTCAAGTACACGATCGAGGGTGTGGTCACCTCCAACGCCTCCGGCTTTGACAAGGACACCGCCTTCTTCGACTGCATCTACGTCCAGGACGAGACCGCCGGTATCTGCTGCTTCCCCGTGGCCGGCAACTTCCAGATCGGCGACGCGGTCCGCATCACCGGCACCACCGACTGGTATCAGGGCGAGCCCGAGCTCCAGGTCATCAGCATCACGAAGATCGGCGCCGCCGATCCCGTGGAGCCCACCGCGATCACGTCCAGCCAGCTCAGCAGCCGCGAGGTCGAGGGCCTGCTGGTCACGCTGACCGGCTCCGTGGAGAGCTTTGAGCTCGAAAACGGACTGGTCCAGACCATCATGGTCAAGGACGCCGCGGGCAACGTGGGCCGCGTGTTCATCGACGGCTACATCACGACCGGCAGCGAGGTCGAGGGCCTCACCGTCGGCTGCGCGGTCAGCGCCACCGGTCTGGCCTCCTACGACGACACCTTCAACGCCCCCGAGGGACCCTTCCCCCGCATCCGCGTCCGCAACCGCGCCGACGTGGTCTGCTCCGAGTCTGTCCAGTCCCCGCGGATCGTCACAGCCCCCGAGAGCTGGACCGGCGCGGTGGGCGAGTATCCCGCCATCACCGTCGTCGCCGAAGGCGAAGGGCCGCTGAGCTATCAGTGGTATTGGCGCAACTTCGGGCAGACGAAGTGGAACGTCAGCTCCGACAAGGACGACAGCTATGACAGCTACCCGCTGAACGACTACCGCAACGGCCGCAGCGTCTACTGCGTCATTACCGATGTGAACGGCAACACCGTTTCCACCGAGCCGGTGACCATGAGCGTGCGTGTGCCCGAGGGCCACAACGGACCCGTCATCACGGCGCAGCCGGTGGATTGGTACGGCCTGTGGAACGAGTATCCCAGCATCAGCGTCACCGCCGAGGGCGAGCGTCTGCGTTATCAGTGGTACTACCGCGACAAGGGCGAAACCAAGTGGCACGCCAGCTCCGACAAGGATAACAGCTACGACAGCTTCAAGCTCACCACAGCCCGCGACGGGCGCGAGGTCTACTGCGTCGTGACCGACGCCTACCTGTTCCAGGTCAGCTCCGAAACCGCGACCATGAACTTCGGTCTGGAGAACGGTTACACCGGCCCGACCATCACCGAGCAGCCGCAGAGCTGGGTCGGCCTGCTGGGCGAGTATCCTGAAATCAGAATTGTCGCTGAGGGCGAAGAGCTCAGCTACAAGTGGTATTACCGCGACGCCGGTACGAAGAAGTGGAAGCTCAGCTCTGAGACCGACGACTGCTATGACAGCTATCCGCTCGACCTGACCCGCGCGGGGCGCGAGGTCTACTGCGTCGTGACCGACGCCTACGGCCTCAAGGTCAAGTCCGAGATCGCGACGATGGACTTCAACGTGCCCGAGGGCCACAACGGCCCGGTCATCACCGCCCAGCCGCAGAGCTGGACCGGCGCAAAGGGCGAGTATCCGTCCATCACCGTCGTGGTCGAGGGCGAGGGTCTGAGCTACCAGTGGTACTGGATGAACGCGAACCAGACGAGGTGGAACCTCAGCTCCGACAAGGACGAGAGCTATGACAGCTATGTCCTGAACGACTACCGCAACGGTCGCAGCGTCTACTGCGTGATCACGGACCAGTATGGCTTCCAGATCGCCAGCGACGTGGCGACCATGTCCGAAGCCCAATAAACAGCAAAACGCCCCTTCCCTCCATTCGGAAGGAAGGGGCTGGCAAGATGAAAGCCCCTTTCGCGGCAGATGCCGCGAAGGGGGCTTTTCTAATATTCGTTTCTTTCAGCTTACTTGCTGTTGAAGATCTTGAAGATGCTGTCGAAGGGGTCGTCCTCGGCCTGCTCCGGGCTGCTCTCCTGGACGGGGGCGGCGGGAGCGGGGCTGGGAGCCTGGGTCTGGGCCGGAGCGGCAGTCGCGGCGGCCTGCTCCTTGGCGCTGCTGTAAAGGGTCTCGGGTCTGGCCTCGACGCCGGAGCCGTTCTTGTCCTCAAAGCCGGTGGCAATGACGGTCACGCGGATCTGATCCTCATAGCTCTCGTCGAAGGTCGTGCCGAAGATGATGTTCGCGTCGGGATGGGCGGCCTCCTGCACCAGGCTGGCGGCGGCCTCGACCTCCTCCAGACCCATGTCATAGGCGCCGGTGATGTTGATCAGCACGCCGCGGGCGCCGTTGATGCTGGTCTCCAGCAGCGGGCTTTCGATGGCGGCGCGGGCGGCCTCCTCGGCCTTGTTCTTGCCGACGGCGGTGCCGACGCCCATGTGGGCGTAGCCCGCGTCCTTCATGATCGTGGTCACGTCGGCGAAGTCCAGATTGATGAGACCGGTGTTCTTGATGAGGTCGGAAATGCTGACCACGGCCTGACGCAGCACGTCGTCCGCGATCTCAAAGGCGTTGGCGAAGGTGACCTTCTGATCGGTGGCATATTTCAGGCGGTCGTTCGGAATGACGATCAGGCTGTCCACGTGGGCCTTCAGGGCCTCGATGCCGCGTTCCGCCTGGAGCATCCTGCGCTTGCCCTCCCAGGTGAAGGGCTTGGTGACCACGCCGACGGTCAGGATGCCGGCCTCCTTCGCCGTCTCCGCGACGGTGGGGGCCGCGCCGGTGCCCGTGCCGCCGCCCATACCGGCGGTGATGAACACCATGTCGCTGTCCTCGAGGCACTTGGAAATATTGTTGCGGCTCTCCTCCGCGCTGCGCTTGCCGATCTCCGGATCGCTGCCCGCGCCCTGACCGTGGGTCAGCTTCTCGCCGATCTGCACGGACACGTCCGCGTTGGATTTGTTCAGAGCCTGCTTATCGGTGTTGACCGCGATGAACTCCACGCCCTTGGTGCCGGACTCGACCATCCGGTTCACCACGTTGTTGCCCGCGCCGCCGACGCCGACGACCTTGATCGTCACCACATTTTCAGCTCCATTGTCAGGAACAAACGCTGCCATATCTGTATCCTCCCGTTCTGTTTATCAAAGAAGTCGTGTTTTCGATTGAAATATTTTGTAATCCGTTTTATTTTAATACGATTCTTTCACAAGGTCAATACCTTTATTCACAATTCGCGCAAGAATTCTCGTCATAATCCATATGGACGCATCAATCGTAGGTCAGGTGGGCCTGGCGGTCGATGCTGAGGTCCAGCGTCCCGCGGTCTCCGGGCTCCAGCGCGGCCACCGCGCTCAGCAGGCATTGGAATTTATACTCGATGTTGTCGATGGTGCCGAGCTTGACCGTAAAGCGTCCCAGATAGTCGAAGCTGGGGTTGGAGACGTTGCTGACGTCGATCCAGGTCACGTCGCCGCGCATATCCAGCTCGGAGATCTGGCGCAGGATCGCGCTCAGATAGGTCACCTTCGGGGTCTCGGCCTCGCCGGGGGCGACGATCTCGCCGATCTCCGGCGCGATGGGCCGCAGCCCCTCGACCTGGATCAGGCCCACCAGTCCGCTTTCCTCCGCGCGGCTGAGCAGCTTGCAGCTCCGGTCGATCACCCAGACCCCGTCCTCCGCGCTGACGCAGGCGATGGCGCTGCTCTCGCGGACCTCGATCACCAGACGGTTCGGCAGGCTGCGGTGGATCGCCGCGCTCTCCACGTAGGGCAGGCGGGAATAGATGCGCGGAATCACCGCGAAGCGGTTAATGAAAAACAGGTTGTCGCCCTGCTCGATGCCGCTGGCCTCGATGATCTCCTCCACGGTGTAAAAGCTGTTGCCCTCGACCTCGATGTTGTTCACGCGGAAAAACACCCCAAGGCCGAAAACCAGCGCCAGCACCACCGCCAGGAAGGCGATGGGCGCGAAGAGCGCGCTGCGTTTTTTCTTTTTTCTTGCTGGTCCGGGCATACCCTGCCCTCCTTGTCTATCAGGTTCAGTCCGTCTCCATCCGCACCTCCGCGCCGAGGGCGCGCAGCGAGCGGTCGAGACTTTCATAGCCGCGCAGGACGTGGCCGGAGTCGCGGACAAGGGTCTCCCCCTCCGCGCCCAGCGCGGCCAGCACCATCGCGGCGCCGCCCCGCAGATCGGTGGCGGTCAGCTCCGCCCCGGTCAGGGCCTTCACGCCCCGCACCGTCGCAGTGCGGCCTTCCACCCGGATATCGGCTCCGAGCCTGCGAAGCTCCGGCACGTGGCGATAGCGGTTCTCAAAGATGTTTTCTGCAAATACGCTCTCCCCCTCCGCCTTCAGACAGGCGCTCATCAACAGCGCCTGGGCGTCGGTGGGAAAACCGGGATAGGGCCGAGTCTCGACGGCAGGGCAGGCGCGGAGCCGTCCCTCCGCCCGGAGCAGAACGCGATCCCGCTCGATCCGCACCGCGCAGCCCATCTCCCGCAGGCAGTCCGTGACGATCGCGATATGGGCGGGGACCAGGCTCCGCAGCTCCACCTCTCCGCCCGCGCAGGCGGCGGCGCAGAGCAGCGTGCAGGCCACGATCCGGTCCGGCATCACCGTGTATTCCGTCAGCGGCCGATCCGGCATTTTCCCGGCGATCACGATCTCCGGGGTCCCCGCCCCGCGGATCGACGCGCCCGCGGCGTTCAGATAGCTTTGCAGATCGACGATCTCCGGCTCCCGGGCCGCGTTGCTCAGGACGGTCTCGCCCTCCGCGGCGCAGGCGGCCAGCATCACGTTCTCCGTCGCCCCGACGCTGGGGAAGTCCAGACGGATGCGCGTTCCTTTCAGACGCGCGGCGCGGACGACGACCTCGCCGCCGCTGTGTGAGACCTCAGCGCCAAGGGCCTCCAGGGCCTTCAAATGCAGGTCGATGGGCCGCGCCCCCAGCTCACAGCCGCCGGGCGCGGAAAGACGCACCTCGCCGCAGCGGGCCAGGATCGCGCCCAGGAACATCACCGAGGAACGCATCCGTTCCATCAGCGCGTGGGGAACGTGGTGTTCGGGCCTTTTCGCGGAGTCTATCAGGATCTCCCCGCTATTTTGCATCACGCCGCAGCCCAGGCCCCGCAAAATCTCCACCGAAGCGTCCACGTCCAGCAGCGCGGGACAGCCGCGCAGCCGCGTCACCCCGCCGGTCAGAAGGCTGGCCGCGAGAATCGGCAGCACGGCGTTTTTGGAGCCCTGTACCTCCAGCGCTCCTTCCAGACGATCTCCTCCGACGATCCTCCAAACCGGCATAGCAAACCCCTCCGTCAAATGGCATTTCAAATTCACGCCATCCTATGCGGCAGTCGTACAGCTTGCTCTGTCTATTTCAGAAAATCGAGGATCAGCTCGCAGATCTGCTCCGTCGCCTTCGGGTTGCCGCTGCCGCGCATGGCCGCGGACATGTTCCCGAGCCCGGTCCGGTCGGCGAGCAGCGTTTCCGCCGCTTCATAGAGGCCCTTCGCGTCGAAGCTGCCTTCCAACAGGACCTTCGCGCCTCCCAGCGACTCCACCAGCGCGGCGTGTTTCTCCTGCTGGTGCCCCGTGACGTTGGGCGAGGGGACCAGGATCGCCGGTTTCCCCAGCGCGGCGAGCTCCGCGAGGGTCGAAGCCCCGCTGCGGCACGTCACCAGGTCCGCCGCGGCCATCACGGTCGGCATATCATAGATGTATTCCCGCACGTCCAGGCCCTTCGCCTTCAGCACGGCGGGGTCCCCCGCCGCCGCGATCAGCTTTTGATAGCCCCGCTTGCCCGCGGAGTGGATCAGGTCGAAGCTCCGGCGCTCCCCGGCGACTTTTAAGAAGTCCGGCATCAGGGCGTTGATATGGTCGCTGCCCAGGCTGCCCCAGACGCTGACGACCAGCGGACGATCCGGGTCCAGGCCAAGGGTGCGCCTTGCGCTCTCGCGATCATAGCGGAAGAACTCCGTGCGCACCGGCGTGCCCGTGAATACGGTATGCGCCCCGCGGGGATAGTTTTCCGCCGCCTGCTCGAAACCCACCAGCACCCGGTCCACCTTGCGGCTGAGCATCCGGGTCGTCAGGCCGGGGACCGCGTTGGACTCGTGGACCAGCGTCGGGACCCCCATCGCGTGGGCGGCGGTCAAAGCCGGGTAGCAGACGTAGCCGCCTGTGCCGACGGCGACGTCCGGCTGAAAGCGTTTCAAGATATCCATCGTTTCGCCGCGGCTTTTCAGCACCAGCCGCGCCGTGCGGATATTATGCTTCAAGCCGGAGACGCTGAGGCTCCGGCTCACGTTGTCGATCTCGATCGTTTCGATGGGGAAGCCCTCGCGAGGGACCAGCTCGGTCTCCATCCGACCCTTCGCGCCGATGAACAGGAACTCGGAATCGGGGAACAGCTCCTGCAGCCGTCCCGCGATCCCCAGGGCCGGATTGATGTGACCCGCGGTCCCCCCGCAGGTAAACAGAAATTTCATGGTTTCACCTCAGGAGGCGGTCTTGACGGCCTCCGATCTCCGTTTGCGGACTGAAAACTTCTTTTCCGGAATGTCTCTGGATATGGACAGCACGATGCCCATCTCTCCGAGCTGGATCAAAAGCGCGGTGCCTCCGTAAGAGAAGAAGGGCAGCGAAATGCCCGTGCAGGGGATCAGGTTCGTCACGACGGCGACGTTCAGGATGACCTGATAGGCCAGCAGCGCCGTGATGCCCGCGCAGACCAGGAAGCTGTAGCGGTCCCGGCAGTGCATCGCCAGATAGAAGCCGCGAATGATCAGCAGCGCGAACAGGATCAGGATCAGCGTCGCGCCGATGAAGCCCAGCTCCTCGCAAACGACGGAGAAGATGAAGTCGTTGTGCTCCTCCGGCAGGTACAGGTATTTCTGCCGGCTGGCGCCGAGGCCGAGGCCGCTGAGCCCCCCGGAGCCGATGGCGTAGAGCGACTGCGTGATCTGGTAGGCGGTGTTCGAGGTGTCCTCAAAGGGATGGAGCCAGGCGTTGACGCGCTCGCCTGAGTAGTGCAGCACGTTGATGATCAGGAGAAAGCCCGCGCCGACCGCGCCGCCGCCCAGGGCGAACCAGCGCAGCTTGGTCCCGCCGAGGAACATCATCGTCGCGGTGATCAGGATGATGATGATCGAGGCGCTCAGATGGGGCTCGGCCAGCAGCATGCCGATGATGACGCCCGCGGTCGCGGCAAAGGGCAGCACGCCGTAGCGGAAGGTCTTCATCTTGTTTTTGAATCTACAGACCAGTTGCGCCTCGAACAGGATGACCGCGATCTTCGCGATCTCCGAGGGCTGGAAGGTGACGCCCGCCAGCTCGAACCAGCGGCGCGAACCGTTGACGCGCTTGCCGCCCACCAGCACCAGCAGCAGAAGGACGACGGCGGCCAGCATGATGAGTCTGGCGAGGCTGCGGTAGAGTCCGATGGGAAGGCGGCTCATGAACAGCATCGCGGCCACGCCGCCCAGCGCGAAGATGAGCTGGCGGGAGAAGAAGTAAGTGGCGGTGTGGTTCGTGCTCTCGCTGTAGTAGGCGCGGGCGAAGCTGGCGGAGAGCACCATGACGACGCCGATGGTCAGCAGCAGCAGCGTCAGCAGCAGGAAGGGCACGTCGATGGAGCCGTGACCGGCTTTGGTATCCGTTTCCCGGTAATCCGCCAGGCGGCTTTCCGTATAATCCATATTGTCACCCCCGTGGAATCAGAATCGGTTTTGTACGCCCAGGAAGGAAATGATCGCGAACAACAGGCTCACGCCGGTGAAGAGCACGAACAGCTCGCGTTCCTTCCACTTTTTTCCGGTCCAGCCGCCCATCTCCAGATGGTGATGGAAGGGAGCCATTTTGAAGATGCGCTTGCCGTGGGTCAGCTTGAAATAGACGACCTGGATGATGTCGCTCAGCGTTTCCAGCAGGTAGACGATACCGAGCGTGACGAGGATCAGCGGCATGTCGTAGGCGAAGGCCATGGCCACCACCGCGCCGCCCAGGAACAGGCTGCCCGTGTCGCCCATAAAGACCTTGGCGGGGTTGAAGTTCCAGATCAGGAAGCCCAGCAGCGCGCCGGTCAGCGCGGAGGAAAAGACGCCGAGGCCGAGATAGTGCTCGCCGAAGCGGTAGCAGAGCGCGGTGTAAAAGAGGAACACCGGCAGGCTGGTGCCCGTGCAGAGCCCGTCTACGCCGTCGGTGATGTTCACCGCGTTCACGGTGCCCACGATCACGAAGGCCGCGCAGATCACGTAGACGATCTCGTTCACCGCGAAGCTTAGGTTCCAGAACGGCAGATACACGTCGATGCAGCCCGGCACGGCGCTGCGGTGCAGCAGACCGAAGAGGCGCAGCAGATAGATGAAGGCCACGGCCACCGCGAGCTGCAGCAGAAACTTCTGCCGCGCGGTCAGGCCCAGGTTCTTCTTGTGCTTCAGCTTCTCGAAATCGTCCAGAAAGCCGATGGCTCCGTAGATCAGGGCGAAGATCAGCACGAAGAAGCTGCCCCAGTTCCCCTTTTGGAATTCGGGCCAGCAGAGACCCAGCACCGCGACGGTGACGGCCAGGATGAACATCAGCCCGCCCATGGTCGGGGTGCCCTCCTTGCTGCGGTGCCAGGTCGGGCCGATCTCCTTGATGGACTGGCCCGCCTTGATCTTCCGCAGGAAGGGCACCAGCCAGGCGCCCACCGCGGCGGACAGCGCGAAGCCGATCACCAGGGCCAAAATCAAACGTGTACTCATGCTCATGCGTGTTTCCTTCTCTCCAGAATCTCCGCCACGATCTCCCGCTCGTCCATGTGATGCTTCACGTGGTCGATCTCCTGATAGGTCTCGTGGCCCTTGCCTGCCAAAACGATCACGTCGCCGGGCCGGTGGTGCTCGATGGCCCATGCGATGGCCTCCCGGCGGTCCGGGATCGTGACGTATTTATCTTGCGGGGCGTTGATGCCGCTCAGGATCTCCCGGATGATCTCCATCGGGTCCTCGGTCCGCGGATTGTCCGAGGTGACGACCGTGAGATCGGCCTCCGTCACCGCGATCCGCCCCATGATGGGCCTCTTGGTCCGGTCCCGGTCTCCCCCGCAGCCGAAGAGCGCGACGACGCGGCCCGGCGCGGTCTCCCGCACGGCCCGGAGCACGTTTTCCAACGCGTCCGGTGTGTGGGCGTAGTCGATCAGGATCGTATAGTCCCCGTCCGTCGGGACGGTCTCCATCCGGCCCTGGACGCCCTTTGCCGTTTTCAGCGCCGCCGACCCGTCGCGCAGGCTCACGCCGAGCCGCATGCAGCACAGCAGGGCGCACAGCGCGTTATAGACCGAGAAGGCGCCGGGGATGCCCAGCTCCACCGGGACGCTCTCCTCTCCGCACGAAGCCCGGAAGCGCACCCGGTCCGGAAGCAGCTCCACGCCCGCGGCGTTCAGCGCGACGCGTTCGCCATTCACGCCGTACTCGAATACCGGGCAGGCCGCCCGTTCCGTGAAATAGGGGCCGTACTCCGCGTCGTGGTTGACCACGGCGCTGTCCGCCATGCGGAACAGCTTCGCCTTGGCTTCGGCGTAGGCTTCCATTGTACCATGGAAGTCAAGATGGTCCTGGGTCAGGTTCGTGAAGGCCGCGACGGCGTAACGCAGCCCCGCCACGCGGTCCAGCGCAAGGGCGTGGGAGGAGACCTCCATCACCACGTGGGTGCAGCCCGCGTCCGCCATCTGCCGGAACAGGCGCTGGAGCTCAAAGCTCTCCGGCGTCGTGCGCTCCGAGGGCAGGTCCGTATCGCCGATCTTGTTCCCGTTCGTCCCGATCAGGCCGACCTTTGCGCCCTGGGTCGTCTCCAGGATATGCTTGATCAGCAGGGTCGTGGTGGTTTTGCCGTTGGTGCCGGTGATTCCCACCAGCTTCATCCGCTCCGCCGGGAAGCCGAACCAGCGGCGGCTGACCAGCGCCAGCGCCAGCCGGGTGTCGGCGGTCCGGACGAAGGGGACGCCCTCCCCCTCCGGCACGGTCTGACACAGCACCGCCGCCGCGCCCTGTTCCAGCGCTTTGTTGATATACTTATGCCCGTCCGTCGCGAAGCCGACTACGGCGATAAACAGGTCCCCCGGTCTCGTCAGCCGTGAATCATAGCTGACGCCGGTAATCTCAATATCCAGATCCACGTTCGCGGACAAAATCGAAATATCAGAAAGCAGCTCTCCGAGCTTCATAACTCCTAACTCCTAACTCAAAACTCCTAACTAGAATCTCGCGTTTACGGCGGCCTCGTTGCTCACCAGCTTGACCTTGATAACGGTCCCGTGATCCACCATCGTCCCCGGCTCGATGTTCTGCTTCGCGACCGTGACCCACTGGGTGTCGCTCACGTTGTTGTAGTCGGTGGAGATGTAGAGCGCGTAGAAGCCAAGGCGCTGCCGCGCGATGTCATAGCTCAGTCCGGTGAGGTCCGGGACCTCCTCCTGCTCGCCCGAGGGCTCGCTGCCGCAGTAAAGCACGATCTGGCTGTTCGCCGCGACGACCGTTCCGGCGGCGGGGAGCTGCCCGGTCACCGTCGCGCTGGTGCCGTAGGTCCGGTACTCGAAGCCCTGCTCGCTGAGGATGCGGATCGCCTCGTCCAGCGGCTGATTCACGACGCTGGGAACGCCGCGGTCGATGTTGGCCTTTTCCTGTTCGGAGTAGTTCGCCTCCACGCCCAGATAGGGCAGGATGTCGCGCATCATGTTGCCGACGGTGGGGGCGCCCATGGCGCCGCCGGAGACGGAAACGCCGCAGCTCGCGTCCGGATTTTCCAGCGTGACCAGGATGCAGATCTTCGGATCGTCCGCCGGCGCAAAGCCGATAAAGGAGACGATGTACTGCTTCACCTGGGTCTGCGCTTCCACGACGGTGTCGGTAGAGGTGCCGGTCTTGCCGCCGATCCGGTATCCGGCGACGTAAGCGCTCTTTCCGGTGCCCTCCAGCATGTCGCCCACGACGCTCTCGAGCATCTCGCGCATCGTGGCGCTGGTCTGTTCGCTGATGACCTGGCGGATCACGGTGGGCTCGGCCTTGGAAACGGTGTTGCCGTCCTGGTCACGGATCTCCTTGACCAGGTAGGGCTGCATCAGGTAACCGCCGTTGACGACCGCGCACATGGCGCGGACGAGCTGCAATCGCGTGATGTTGAAGGTCTGGCCGAAGGAGGCCGCCGCAAGCTGGGTCTGGTTGTAGGGATTGCAGAACAGCTCCTCGTCCCACCACAGGCTGCCCGCCTCGCCCGCCAGCTCGATGCCGGTCTTGGAGTTGAAGCCGAAGGCGTCCACGTATTCGTAATATTTTTCCGCGCCGACCATCTGCGCGATCTGCATCATCGCCACGTTGCAGCTGTGCTGCAGGGTCTGCTGGAGCGTCTGCATACCGTGGCCGGAGAGGTTCCAGCAATGACGGCCCTCGTCCGGAAGGTCGCCGGGCACCTGATAGAAGCCCCCGCAGTAGATGCTGGAATCCTTGGTGACCTTCCCCTCCTCCAGCGCCATCGCGACGGTGAAGGGCTTGAAGGTGCTGCCAGGCTCGTACATGTCCTCCACGGCGTTGTTGTGCCACTGGGCCTGCTGCGCGCTCTCGAAGATGCTCTTTCGCACGACCTCGTCCGTGGTCTCCGCCATCGCCTTCCGGGTCTTTTCGCTGACGGCCTGATAGTTGTTCAGGTCGAAGTTCTCCAGTGAGACCATACCCAGCACCTCGCCGGTCTTGGGGTCCATCGCGATCGCGGCGGCCTTCTTCACGCCGTAGTCGTCCATCGCCTGCTGGAGGTGCTTCTCCATATAATACTGCACCGTCGCGTCGATGGTCAGCACCGCGTCGTAGCCGTCGGCGGCGTCGTAGTAGTCCTCGTACTTCGTATAGAGCATGTCGGTGCCGAAGGCGTTTTTCGCGCGGACGATGCGCCCGCTCGAGCCGGTCAGCAGCTTATCCAGGCTCAGCTCGATGCCCAGCAGGCCGTTGTTGTCGTAGCCGACGAAGCCGACGACGTGGCTGGCCAGAGAGCTGTAGGGGTAATAGCGCTTGGAGTCCGTTTCGATCTTGACGCCTTTCAGGTCGTTTTCGTTCTTGAACTCCCGCACCTGCTCGCTCAGAGAATCGTCCACCTTGCGGGCGACGGTCTTGTACCAGCTCTTCGTGTCCCTCGTCATGTCCAGGATCTTCGCGTAGTCCACGCCCAGGATCGCGGAGAGGTTCTGCGCGATGAATACCGGGTCCTCCTCGTACATCACGATCTCCGCCGGGGAGATATAGATCGTGTCTACGGTGGCGCTCATGGCGAGGATCTTGCCGTTGCGGTCGTAGATCGTCCCACGGTCGGAGGAGAGCGCGGTGGCGCGTACCTGCTGCCCGATGGCGGCGGTCTCAAAGCGCTCGTGCTGGTCGATCTGGATCCAGAACAGCCGTCCGACCAAGACGATAAATGCAGCGATGCCGCACACGATCAGGAGCGTCAGTGTGCGGCTCAGCATGGATTTGTTCGGAGGACTTGGCGTCCTGGATCTTGAAGTGTCGTTTCCTGCCATAGCTTGTCTCCTATCACGCGTTCAGGGCGGGACGGATGAAGCGCCCCGCCCTGTGGTTGAGTCTATTCTCCCCCGGCTCAGAAATATGCGCCCAGCCCGGTGAGGAAGTCGCTGACGCGGTCCACGAAGTTGTCTCCGTTCCCGTCGTCCACCACCACCGCCTTGTCCGGGGAGGAGGTGTCGATGTAGGCGATCTGGTTCGCGTTGGGCTTCTGCATGCCCAGGGTCTCGGTCGCGTACTCCTCGATCTCCGCGAGGTTGAAGGCGCTCTCATAGCCGATGCGCAGCTTCGCCTGGCGGACCTTGAGCTCCTCCAGCCGGGTCTGCAGCTCCACGCTCTGGCTGCTGACGGCCAGAAGCTGGACCTGGGCCGTGATGCCGCTGATCATCAGGAAGGCCGCCACCAGCACCCCGAGGATCGCGGTGGGCGCGATGGACTGTTTCGTGTGGACCGCGTGGCGCGTCCGCGCGGCGGTGCGGGTCTTTTCCTGCGTTTTGGGCTTTGCGGGCGCGGTGCGCGGCTGCGCGTATTCTTCCCCGCCGTAGATCTCCGGGTAATCAAAGTCATAGGCCAGGCTGCCGTAAACCGCGCCCTCGCCATACCGTCTCTTCGCTGCCTCCGCCATGCTCCTCGTCCTTTCCGCAAGCATTTGCTGTCCTGGGTGGTTGGTCCTTTATACCCGCTCCGCGACGCGGAGGGATGCGCTCCGGGACCTGGGGTTTTCCTCCAGCTCCCGCGCCGAGGGAACGATCGGCTTTCTGCCGACGCTCTTCAAGGTCTGTTTGAAGCCGCAGACGCATACCGGGAAATCCCGCGGGCAGGTGCAGCCGTTTTCCCGGGAGGCGATCGCGTTTTTCACGATCCGGCTCTCCAGGGAGTGGAAGCAGATCACCGCCAGCCGTCCGCCGGGGTTCAGGCGGTCCGTCGCCTGCTCCATCAGCTCGCTGACCGCGGCCAGCTCGTCGTTGACCGCGATGCGGATGGCCTGGAAACTGCGCTTCGCCGGGTGCTGCTTTTCGCGCTTCGCCGCGGCGGGCATCGTGCGTTTGATGACTTCCACCAGCTCCGCCGTGGAGCCGATGGGCCCGTCCTGGCGCTGCCGGACGATGGCCGCCGCGATGCGCGGCGCATAGCGCTCCTCACCGAACTCAAATAGGATGCGCTTCAGGCGCTCCTCCGGCCACTCGTTCACCACGTTCCAGGCCGTCAGGCTCTGCTCCGCGTCCATCCGCATGTCCAGCGGCGCGTCCGCCATGTAGGAAAATCCCCGTTCCGCCTCGTCGAGCTGCGGAGAGGACACGCCCAGGTCGAAGAGCATGCCGTCCGCCTTGTCCACGCCCGCGCCGTCCAACAGGGCGGGCAGGTCGCGGAAATTGCCGTGGACGAAGGTGATCCGGTCCGCCCAGGGGGCCAGCCTCGCGCTCGCCCGGCGGATGGCCTCCGCGTCCCGGTCGATGGCGATCAGCCGGCCCGTGGTCAGCCGCCGCGCGATCTGTTCGCTGTGGCCGCCCATGCCCAGGGTGCCGTCCACGTAGACGCCGTCCGGCCGGATATTCAGGGCCTCGATGCACTCGTTCAGGAGGACGCTGTAATGGCCGTACTGCGTATCCATCAGAAGTCCAGTTCCTCCATGACCGCCGCGATATTCTCCGGCGTGGTCTCGACGGAGGAGATCCGGCTCCATTCCTCACTGTCCCAGAGCTCAGCGTGGTTGTTGCAGCCGAGGACCGTGACGTTCTTCGTCAATCTTGCGAAGTCGCGCAGGGGCTGAGGGATCAGGATGCGGCCCTGGCCGTCCAGCTCACACTTGGCGGCGTAGACGAACAGCGGGCGCATTTTCGCCTGCTTGCTGTAGGGCATCCGGTCCACCTTGTCGCTGAGGTCCCGCCAGCTCTGCTCGTTGTAGGCGGTCAGGCAGCGTTCCCGGCTCAGCGTCAGATAAAACACGTCGCCGAGCTCCTCGCGGAGCCGCGCCGGGATGAAAAGTCTGCCCTTGGCGTCCAGACTGTGCTGATACTCTCCGGTCAAGACCTTTCACCTCCGTTTCCTGCCGTCTGAGCGGGTCCCGCGGACCCTGCGCGGGGCGGAAATCCGTCCTGAAGCTGTACTCTCGCCCCATTTTCATAGGTCGATCCTACACTTTCTACCACTTCGCCCCACTTTGGCTTTATTATAAGAGAGCCTATCTGAAATTGCAAGTACAAATTTCTTGCCCGATGCCGCCGGCTCCGCGCGGAAAACGGCGATTTTTGTTGTAAGTCCACCTATCCTGTGTATAAAAAATCAGAGCCCCGCAAAATCTTGTGGGGCTCCAAAGCAATTCGTGATATTTTGTAGAATTTTGGATTATTCAGATAATATGAACTAGTCGATGTCGATCTTCGGGACGTTGATGCGGTCCACCTGCGGGCCGGACTTGGCAGGCGCGCGGTTGGCGCCCACGGCGCTGCGGAAATTGGTCCGGGACTCGCGCACCTCGCTCAGCGCGGAGTTGATCGCCTCCTCCGTGCGTTTGAGCGCGTCGTCCACGTATTCGTTGGCGACGCGGTAGAGCTCACGGGTGCGGGTCTCGGCGTTCGTCAGGATCTCGTTGCTGCGGGCCTTGGCCGCGCGGACGACCTCCTCCTGCTCCACCAGCTCACGGCTGCGCTCCTCGGCGGCGCGGCGGATGGACTCCGCTTCGCGCTTCGCGCTGGTGATATACTCGTCCCGGGCGCTCACGAGACGGCGCGCCTCGGAGAAGTCCGCGGGGAGTCTCTGCTTGATCTCGTCCAGGAGATTCAGCACCTTATCGCGCTCCACGATGCACTTCTCATTGCCCAGGGGGACGCCCCAGGCCTCCGTGACCATGGTATAGAGCATCTCGATCAGCTCAAGAACGTCGTTTTCCATCGCTCATGCCTCCAGTTTCTTCAATTTCTCTTTCACGTCGTCCAGGATCTCGGACGGAACATACTTGCTCAGATCCGCGCCGTAGCGCCCCAGCTCCTTGACCACGGAGGAGCTGATATAGGTGTATTTCTCGCTGCTGGTCAAAAACAGCGTTTCCAGCACGGGGTTGATGCTCTTGTTGATCAGAGCCATCTGGACCTCGCTCTCGTAATCCGAGACGGCGCGCAGGCCGCGGACCAGGACCGCGCCCTCGAAGCGCTTGGCGTACTCCGCCAGCAGCATGTCGGAGCAGTCCACGCTGACGTTCGGCAGGTAGGCCACCACGCGGCGGATCAGCTCCATGCGCTCGTCCAGCTCGAACAGCGGAGATCTCTTGCTGCTGTTGATCGTCACGCATACGACGACGCGGTCGAAGATCAGGCTGGCGCGGCGGATGATATTCAGATGCCCCAGCGTGATGGGGTCAAAGCTGCCGGAACAAATCGCAGTCGTCATGGCTCAGGTTTCCTTTGTGTAGGTTGTCAGCTTTACGCGCCCGTAGCGGTACTCGCGGACCCTGCGGTACGGGGCTTCCAGCTCCGGCAATTCGGTCTCCGCGCGCGTTTCACAGATGATTATACCACCTTTGGACAGGATGTCAAAGGTTTTGATACGATCCAGCGCATTTTTTACAAGATCGCTGTCATAGGGCGGGTCCAGAAAGACCAGATCGAAGCGCCCGCAGCCGGAAAGAAAGCTGAGCGCGTCCGCCTGCCGGACCGTCAGCTCCAGCCCGGCGCGCCTGACGTTCTCCCGGATCAGCGCGACGGCCTCGCGGCTCTGGTCCACGACGACGACCTCCGCGGCCCCGCGGCTCTTCGCCTCGATGCCGAGCTGGCCCGTGCCGCCGAAGAGGTCCAGCACCCGCCGCCCCTCCACATCGAACTGGCAGATGTTGAAGATGGCCTCCTTCACCTGGTCGGTGGTCGGGCGGATCGCCATCCCCGTGGGTTCCTTCAGCTTCCGGCCCCGGGCCGTGCCTGTGATGACTCTCATGCTTTCTCCTCTCCCCTGTGAAAATGCTCCCACACGGCCTTGGCCGCGTTGGCGGGCACCACGGCCCGCAGCGCCTCGACGTCCGCCTCGCGGATCGCCTTGACGGTTTTGAAGTGCTTCAGCAGCGCGTTCCGCCTCTGCTCCCCTACCCCGGGGATCTGCTCCAGGGCGGAATGGATCGTCCCGCTGCGCAGGCTCCGGTGATACTCGATGGAATAGCGGTGGACCTCCTCCTGGATCGTGCCGATGAAGGCGAACACCGCCTGGTTCCCGACGATGCCCAGCTCCCGCCCCTCCGGCGTGATCAGGGCGCGGGTGCGGTGGCGGTCGTCCTTCACCATGCCGAAAACCGGCAGCGTCAGCCCCAGGTCCGCCAGCGCCTGGGTCGCCGTGGCCGCGTGGACGCTGCCGCCGTCGATCAGCAGCAGGTCGGGCAGCTCGGCGAATTTCTCGTCGCCCTCAACGGCGTGGGCGAAGCGGCGGCTGACCGCCTCGTACATGCTGGCGTAGTCGTCCGGCCCGTCCACGCTCTTCATTTTGAACCGGCGGTAGTCCCGTTTCAGCGGCTTGCCGTCCCGGAACACCACCATGCCCGCGACGATGCCGAAGGCGCCGGTGTTGGAGACGTCGAAGGCCTCGATCCGCCGCGGCGGGGTCGGCAGCTCCAGGGCGCGCTGGAGCCATTCCAGGGTCTTGCTGCGGCGCTCGTTCTGGGTCGTCGCCCGCTGGACCTCCTCCCGCGCGTTCAGGCAGGCGGTCTCGGTCAGGGTCGCCTTGTCCCCGCGCTGGGGGACCAGGAGCTGCACCCGCCGTCCCGCGAGCTCGGTCAGCGCCCGTTCCAGCTCCGCCCGGTCCTCCAGCTCCATCGGCAGCAGCACCGTTTTCGGCCAGGCCCCGCGGCGGGAGTAATATTGCAGCGTCAGACGGCTCAGCGCCTCCGGGTCCGTTTCCAGCGGCTCGTCCAGCAGCTCGAAATCCTTGTCCGCCAGCGTGCCGTCCAGATAGTGCAGCACGGCGAAGCAGGTCTTTGCGCCCCGGTGGAAGCCCAGGGCGTCCGTGTCCGCGAAGGCGGTGGCGATCACCTTCTGGCGGTTGCCGAGCTGCTCCACGGCCCGCAGCCTGTCCCGCAGCCGCGCGGCGGCCTCGAAGCGCAGCTCCTCCGCGGCCTGCTCCATCTCCGCGGTCAGGGACGCCTTCAGCTCCGCGGTCTTGCCGCTGAGCACCTGGACGGCCTGGGCGACGCCCTCGCGGTATTCCGTTGCGCTGGCCTCCGGGCGGCAGTAGCCCGCGCAGGCCTTCATCTGGAATTGCAGGCAGGGCCGCTCCTTCCCGACGTCCCGGGGAAAGCGCCGGGAGCAGGTGGGCAGCAGCAGCGCCTTTTGCAGCGCGTCCAGGATGCCGAAGGTCGCGCTCCGCCCGCCGAAGGGGCCGAAGTAGCGCGCCCCGTCGTCCTTCACCCGGCCCACCACCGTGAAGCGGGGGTATTCCTCCCGCTCGTCCAGGCGCACGAAGGGATAGCCCTTGTCGTCCTTCAACAAAATATTGTAATGCGGCATGTGGCGCTTGATCAGCGCGTTTTCCAGCATCAGCGCCTCGAACTCGGAGTTGACGACCACCACCTCGAAGTCGTCCACCTTCTCCGCCATCGCCGCCACCTTCGGGAGGTGCTCCCCGTGGAAGTAGCTGCTGACGCGGTTTTTCAGTTTTTTTGCCTTGCCGACGTAGATGATCTCCCCCGCCGCGTCGCGCATCAGATAGACGCCCGGCAGCAACGGGAGCTGGTTCGCCTTTTTCAGCAGCTCTTCCCGCTTGCTCATGCTCTTTCGCTCCATGATAACTATGATCGGATGGCGAAACGCCAAAAGGC
>JAFSRS010000162.1 GCA_017445985.1 Oscillospiraceae bacterium
CGCCGCCGCCCGCAGACGAGCTGCGCCCGGCTCATGCGCCGCCACAGGGTCCGGGGCGCGTCGCCCCGGGCCACCGCCAGATAGGCGGTCAATCGCGCCTCGGAGCAGAGCAGGTCGTAGTGCCCCTCGCTCAGCGCGTCCTGCTCCGCGTCGTAACCGATGTGCAGCAGCATCCGGCGCGGGTCCACGAGCCAGTCGAAGCGCATGGCCCCCGCCAGCGCGTCCGCCCGGTCCGCCAGATCGGTGCGCCCCAGCTCCGTCAGCCCGGCGCGCAGCGCGATCAGGCAGGCGCAGAGGTTCCCGCTGTCCACCGTGGAAACGTAGCGGGGCGTGAGCGGCGCGAGAGTCTCCGTCTGATACCAGTTATACAGATGCCCCCGCAGCTTCGGCAGCGTCTCGACAGTTTCGAGACAGGCTTCGATCCGCGCCAGGCCCGCGTCCCGCGTCACAAAGCCAAGGTCGATGGCGGCGAGGCAGGACAAAAGCCCCAAGCCGACGTTCGTGGGGCTGGTCCGGTGGGCGACGCCGGTGGGCGGGCGGCGCTGGTCGTTGTCCGGGGGGAGAAAGTGGTCCTCCGGTCCCATATGCTCGTCGAAATAGCGCCAGGTCTCCCGCGCTGCCTCCAGCAGCCAGGCCCGGTCCTTCGCCCGCAGCTCCGGCGCGCCCGGGTTCGACAGGGAAAGCAGACAGGCGCAGAGCGGCGTCAGCAGCCAGAGCAGGCCCACGGCCTTTCCCAGCGCCCCCGGCGCGAAGAGCAGCAGGACCAGCCCCGCCAGCGGCGCGGACCAGAGCGCGGCGTAATGGGCCGTCAAGCCGCTGCCCAGGCTCTCGCTCTGGGCCGCGGTCCGCCATTCCAGCAGCCGCCGCCGCGTCACGAGCAGCCGCCACAGCGCCCGCGCCGCCGCCAGTGAGCAGGTCGCCGCCTCGGCGGGCAGGAGCAGCAGCCGCAGCAGCGTCCGGGCCAGCGCCCCGCCCGCGCCCAGGAACAGGGCGGAGGAGAAGGGGCGCTGCGGGCTGCTGTCCCGCCGCAGCAGGGCGTCGGCGGCCAGGCTCAGCAGCTCCGTGAACAGCGCCAGCCCCGCCGCGGCCGCCGCCAGGGTCCAGCCCCGCCCCGGCAGCAGGAAGCCGCAGAGCAGGGCGTTGAAGATCGCCGGGGCCAGCAGGCTCCGCCGCAGCGAGTCGAAGAGCCGCCAGCGCCGCAGGGGCGCGAGGTCCCGCCCGCGGCGGAACAGCCAGGGCAGGTTCTGCCAGTCGCCCCGGGTCCAGCGGTCCAGCCGCGCGTAATAGGAGAGCGCCTTCGCCGGGAAACCGTCGCTCAGCTCCACGTCCCCCACGTAGCCCGCGCGGAGGAAGCCGCCCTCCACCGCGTCGTGGCTCAGCAGCTCGCCCTCCGGGATGCGCCCCTCCAGGCAGCGGAGCGCGGCGTCGACGTCGATCAGCCCCTTCCCGGCAAAGTTCCCGCAGTCGAACAGGTCCATCCAAAGCTCGCCGCAGCTCCCGTCGTAGGGGTCCACGCCGCCCTGTCCGGCAAAGACCCGGGAGAAATCGGTCCGCGTCGCGTCGGTCAGGTAGACGCCGAGCCGCGGGGCCAGGATGCCGTAGCCGGAGCGCACGACGCCCCGTTCCTCGTCCAGGACGGGGGCGTTCAGCGGATGCAGCATCGTGCCGACCAAACTCCGCGCCGCGCCGGGCGACAGTCTGGTGTCACTGTCCAGCACCAGCAGAAAGCGGACGTTGGACAGAGCCGTTGCGTCGCCGCAGAGGACCCGGACGCCGCTCTCCTTCCCGCGCAGATACCGCATGGTCTCCGTCAGGGCGCCGCGCTTGCGCTCCCAGCCTCCCCAGAGCCCGTCGGCGTTCCGGCGGCGGCTGCGCGTCAGAAGGTAAAAACCGCCGCCATAGCGCCGGTCCAGGGCCTCCACGGCCTTCGCCGCGGCGGTGAGGATCGCGTCGGCGTCGGGATACGCTTCCTCCGCGCTGTCCGGCAGATCTGCCAAGATCGCGTAGCGCAGCTCGGCGCCCGCGTCCCGGCTGAGCAGCGCGCATTCCTCCAGCCGTTTCGCAAGGCGTTCTCCGTCTTTGGCGGAGGTCAGCAAAGCCGAGATCACGCAGAGGGTCCGGCCCTCCGGCGGCAGGCCCTGCGGCAGCTCCAGCCGCGGCAGGCGGACAGGCCGCGTCAGGCGCAGCAGCAGAAAGTCGAGGGCGCTGCGCACCAGCTCCGAGACGGGCAGAAGCAGCAGCGGAAAGGGGAGCGGGTCCCCGCTCGCGAAGGCGAGCAGCAAGGCCAGGAACAGCGACGCGAGCACGTTGGCAGCGAGGTAGCCGCCGCCTTGCCGGGGCTTCTGCTCCGGGCGGCCCAGGGGGGCGCGGTACAGCCACCAGCCCACGTGGGCCTTCGCTCCGCTGCCGCCCCGGGCCAGGGTCAGGACCCGCTGCGCCGCCTGCGCCTCCGGCAGTCCGTTGATCCGGGCGAGGCGGGCGAGGGCCGCGCGGTAATCGGCCCGGCTGGCCTCGTCCATCCGGGCGTAGAGCCGCGCCGGGTCCTCCCGGAGCGTCTGCTCCACCGGGTCCTCCGCCAGCGCCAGGGCGGTCAGGTCCGTTGCCGCGCACCAGCGCAGGGCCGTGAAGGCGCGGGATAAGGACGTTTCCAGCTCCGGCGGCTGCTCGTCCTCCGCCGCGCGGCGGGAGAGGGGGAGCAGAGCGTCGAGCAGCGCGACCCGCAGCCCAGCCCCCAGCAGGCCCAGCTCCGCCCATTCCAGGGCCAGGGAGCGCTGAAAGCCCCGGAGGAACAGCCGCAGCCGCGCCTCGTTCAGCCGGAGCTGTCCGGAGCGCAGCAGGCCCTCGCAGAGCCCCAGCAGCAGGCTCCGGGTCCCGCAGCGCCGCAGCTCCCGGCAGCCCTCGAAGGCCGCGGCGGCCACCGCGCCCTCCCGCCGGGCCAGATAGTCGTTGTCCAGGATCCAGCGCGCGGCGGGCGGCGTGCTACGTTCGTCCTGCCATTTTGCTGTCAGCGCCTCGTGAAGCTTCGCGAGCTCTCGCAGCGTGCTTCGCAGCGCCGCCGCCTCGTCCCGACCGCTTCCGAAGCGGTCCGGAAGCTGCGAACGCGCGCAGTTCTCCGCCCAGGCCTCCAAATGCCCCTCGTCCACGAACAGTCCGTTCTTTTGATAGGTCAAGCGATCCGCCCCCCTGATCTTCCACCCAACGCGTGAAAAAAATTGTCAGTTGATAGTTGCCGGTAGTTCAGCAAACAGTTTTCCCGCTGCCGATAGATTCTATGTATGCCGCGGGGCCGCACCGGGAAAACTGACGCTCGGAGGTGACGAGCATGAAGGCGAAGAAAACGAAGGAAAAGAGAACGGAAAAGCGGGGCGCCGACGCGATCCGGCGCTATCCAGACGGGGACGATCTGCGGCTGAATCCCGAGGCCCGGGTCGCCCCGCGCTTCGACGCGGAGAGCGTGGCGGCCTACACCGCCGCGGCCCCCGGAAAAATGGGCTTCCGCGTGATCGACAACTGCGCGGAGGAAAACCAGAAGTGATCGATTCCGCCTGGCCTGATGAATGAAAAGCCCAAGGGACGGCTCTCAGCCATCCGCCGTAACGATTCCCGCCCACGCCGTAGGGAGCGATCCCCTGATCGCTCCGCGTTGCGCCATGTTTCGACGTCATATCACGCCCCGCGCGTGGCGCGGGGCGGCGGCGCGATCAGGGGATCGCGCCCTACGGGGCGCTTCGACGACGCGGACGGCTGCGAGCCGTCTCTACAAGGGCAACGATCGGGTTTTAAATTGATTTCCGTGAAGCATCCTCTCTCGCCTTGACAATCC
>JAFSRS010000017.1 GCA_017445985.1 Oscillospiraceae bacterium
GCGCGGATCGCGCAGTCAGAATTTTCGTCAGATCGTCTAAAAACCGCAGGCAATACTTTGTGTATTGCCGAGGATTTTTGGGCGATATGACGGAATATTATGCAAGCGAGACGTGTGCCGAGAATTGTGCGGTGTTGCCTTAATAGTTGTGGGATCGCCTGCGGCGATATTTTTAAAATGGTCGCGAAGCGACACCTCAACTATTCACTATCAACTATTCACTATTCACTTATTTTTCCGCGTCCCTGTTCACCAGCTCCGCCCGGTGTCCCGCCTGCGTCAGATAAAAGACCAGGGCGCGGGCGACGGCGACGCTGCGGTGACGGCCTCCGGTGCAGCCCACCGCGACGGTGAGGGAATACTTTCCCTCCTCGACGTAGCGGGGGATCAGGAAGTCCAGCAGGCCCACGACCCGGTCCAGGAATTCCCGCGCCTCGTCCCGGGAGAACACGTAATCCGAGACCGCGTCGTCCATGCCGGTCTTGTCGCGCAGCTCGGGCACGTAGTAGGGGTTCGGGAGAAAGCGCACGTCGAAAACCAGGTCGGACTCCATCGGGATACCGTGCTTGTAGCCGAAGGAGAGCACGTGGATCTGGAGCGTGCGGTCGGTCCCCGGCTCCGCGAGGAGCCGGAAGATCTGCTTTTGGAGCTGGCCCAGGGTGATGCCGCTGGTGTCGATGATGTAGTCGGCCCGGGCCCGCAGACGGCGCAGGCGCTCGCTCTCCATCCCGACGGCGGCCTCCAGGCTGCCCGCCTCGGCCTGCAGGGGGTGGGGGCGGCGGGTCTCCTTGTAGCGGCGGATCAGGGTGCGGAGGTCGGCCTCGACAAAGAGGATCTTATAGTCCAGCCCCAGCGCCTCCAGGCGGTCCAGCGCGTCAAAGATCGCGTCCACGCCGCCCGCGTCCCGGATGTCCGTCACCAGCGCCAGCTTCTCATAGCGCCCGCCCAGGCCCATGCAGAACTCCGCCAGCTTCGGCATCAGCGGCGCGGGCATGTTGTCCACGCAGTAATAGTCCATGTCCTCCAGCACGTCCGCCGCCCGGGTCTTCCCCGCCCCGGACAGGCCGGTGATGATTAGAAACTGCATCGTTGGTTCCCCCGTTGGTATGAGTTAATAGTTAATAGTGAATAGTTAATAGTTATGGTATCGCCTTCGGCGATTTTTTTAAAATAGTCGCGCAGCGACACCTCAACTATTCACTATTAACTATTCACTATTCACTGATGATTTTTATCTCTGGTTCCAATTCCACGCCGTATTTGTCCCGTACCCGCCGACGGACCTCCTCCATCAGCGCCAGCACGTCCTTGGCGGTGGCGCCGCCCCGGTTGACGACGAAGCCCGCGTGCTTTTCGCTGACCTGGGCGCCGCCGACCGTGAGGCCCTTGCAGCCCGCCCCGTCGATCATCGCGGCGGCGTAGCCCGTGGCGGGGCGCTTGAAGGTGCTGCCCGCGCTGGGCCATTCCAGGGGCTGCTTGTCGCGGCGGCGCTCCATCAGCTCCTTCATTTTGGCCTCGATCTCCGCGCCGTCGCCGGACCGGAGCCGCAGCGTCGCGGAGAGGACCACGCAGTTCCCCTCGGAAAAGCGGCTGTGGCGGTAGGAGAATTGCGGGTCGCCGGTCTCGCGGACCGTGCCCTCGGCGTCCAGATAGCGGACCGAAGCCACAACGTCCTTCATCTCGCCGCTGTAGGCCCCCGCGTTCATCACCACGGCCCCGCCCAGACTGCCGGGGATGCCGTGGGCGAACTCCAGGCCGGTCAGGGAGCGCTCCCGGGCGAACTGCGCCAGCGCCGCCAGCGCGATCCCCGCCCCGGCGCTCAGGGTCTCGCCCTCGGCGCGCACGGTCCCCAGGGCCTCCCCGACGTGGATCGCCACGCCGCGCAGCCCCGCGTCCGCGACCAGCAGGTTCGTCCCGCGGCCCACCAGCAGCGGCCTGACGCCCCGCTCTCGGAGGACCGCCAGCAGGCGCAGCAGCTCGGCCTCCGTCGCGGGCTCCGCGAACAGCGCCGCCGGCCCGCCGATCCGAAAGGAGCAGTGCCGGGACATGGGCTCGTTTTCCAGCAAGACCAGCTCCGGCAGCGCCGCCCGGACGGCGGTTTTCAAATCAAGCAATTCGGTGTCGTTCATAGAGCCTCCTAGATCGCAAAATGCGTTACGTTCTCCCTCTCCTGCCGCTGCGGCGGCACCCTCCCCCGCTGGGGGAGGGAAGGGAGCGGTAGACTCGACCACCAGCCTCGAAGCCAATGCGCCGAGGGTACGACACGGTTCCCTCCCCCAGCGGGGGAGGGTGCCCGAAGGGCGGGAGAGGGAGAAGGTATGAGAATTGCCAATGGAAAGGTTTATACAGCAAGGCGGATCACGATAACTCCAAACTCCTAACTCCTAACTCCTAACTCGATGACTCCCGATCCGCGCTCTTCACCACTCAAAATCGTCGTCGTTGAAGTCGTCGCTGCCGTCGTCGATGGCCTTGTCGTGGTGCTGCAAAAATTCCTGCGCCGTGTTGTGGCCCAGCTTCTTCTGGCGGTTGTTCATCGCTGCGACCTCCAGGATGATCGCCAGGTTCCGCGCCGGGGCCACGGGGATCGTGACCTTCGGGACCTTGACACCCAGGATCTCCGTCTCCTCATCCTTCAGCCCGATCCGGTCGTACTCCGCGCTCTGCTGCCAGGGGACGAAGTGCACCACCAGGTCGATCTGCGCCGTGGGGAGCACGCTGCCGACGCCGTAGATGCGCCGCACGTCGATCAGGCCCAGGCCGCGCAGCTCCATCAGGTAGCGGATCATCTTCGGCGCTCTGCCCTCGATCCGGGTGCGGCTCATGCGCCGGACCTCCACCGCGTCGTCGGCCACCAGACGGTGCCCGCGCTTGATGAGCTCCAGCGCGACCTCGCTCTTGCCGATGCCGCTCTCGCCCGCGATGAGCAGGCCCTCGCCGTGGACCTGGACCATGACGCCGTGCATCGTCTGCCGCGGGGCCAGCGCCGTCCGCAGCGTCGTCAGCAGGTCTGCCATCAGCTCGCTGGTGTCCTGGGGCGTGTAGCAGAGAGTCACGTCGTACTTCTTCGCCGCCCGCTGCATCAGCTCGTCAGGGAACATCCCGTTGGCGCAGATCAGCGCGGGGATGCCCTTGGCGAACAGGGTGTAGACCACCTCGGTCTGCATCACCGGGTTCAGCGCCCGGAGGAAGGCCGTCTCCGCCTTGCCCCAGAGCAGGATGCGTTCGTTGTCGAAATAGTTGTAGAAGCCGACCAGCTGCAGGCTGGGCCGCGCAACGTTGTAGTTCACCACGTCCAGGGTCTCATAGTTGGACGCCTTGTGGACCACCTGCAGGTCCAGGGTCTCCACCACCCGGCGCAGCCGGATCGAATACTGTTTTTTCACGCTCTCCGCCCCCTTCGAGATCATACGGTCTATTATTTCTATTATATAGGCTTTGCGGAGGTTTCGCAACTCCCAACATCTTGTGCGGCGCGATTTTTCGGGCCACATTCCCTGCGGCTGCGAAAAAAAGCGTGAAAAACTCTGAAAAATCCGAAAATTATGCTTGCAATTTGCGTTTGGCTTTGGTATGATATACAAGCTGTTTATCACTATGAAGCGAGGAGGTGCAGCAGAATATGGCAAAATGCGAGTTTTGCGACAAGGGTGTGTCTTTCGGCATCCAGGTGAGCCACTCTCACAGACGTTCCAACCGGACATGGAAGCCCAACGTCAAGCGCGTGAAGGTGATCGTCGACGGTACCCCCACGCATGCCTACGCATGCACCCGTTGCCTGCGCAGCGGCAAGGTCCAGCGCGCCGTCTGATGTCAACTGACAGAAAATGATCCCGCCGGGAACGGCGGGATTTTTTCGTATCCTTATTGATAGATTTCCGCGTCGATGAACTGCCGACCGCTGCGGCTCTCGCCCGCGTCCGTATCCAGGACGCGGGCTTTTCCCTTGCCCCGAAGGCTGAGCACGTCGCCGGGCTGCACCTGGGCGTCGGGCTTCAGACAGGGGAGGTAGTTCCGCTGGACCAGGCCCTCGGAGATCGCCTCCGCCGCCGTGCCGCGGGAGACGCGGAAGATCCCGGAGATCACCGCGTCCAGGCGCGGGCTGCGGACCGTGAAGCGGACGGGGCGGAGCTCCCGCTTTGGCGCGGGGACCTCGGAGAGCGGCACGGCGCGGGTCTTTGCGCCCCAGCGGCCCACGTGATCCAGACCGTCCAGCAGGTGCCGTTCCACGGAGGGCAGGCAGAAGAGCCAGACGCGCTCGCCGTCGATGAGGATATCGCCCAGCCATTCCCGCTCGATGCCCAGGGCCAGCGCCGCGCCCAGCACGTCCCGGTGGCCCGGCGCGCCGAAGCGGACCGTCAGCTCGATGGCCCGCAGCTCGTCCGAGGGATCGAAGTCCTCCGGGTCCATCCAGTCGGGCAGGAAGAAGCAGCAGCGCCGCTCCGCCTCCGCCCGGCCGCCCTCGAAAACCGTCACACAGTCGCAGCCCCGGGGCGCCCAGAGCCGCAGCGTCTCCGCCTCGGCGGGCGTCAGAAAACCGGTGTGCGTCACGGAGCCGGTGCGCCCCGCCCGGCGGGACAAGTCCTCCGCCCGGCGCAAAAGCTCGTCGTCCATAAGTTGAAGCCTCCAAAAAAATCGCAGCGCCATAGGCGCTGCCGCGTTGGGTTCCCATCCGTAGGGCGCCATCCCCTGATGGCGCCGCCGCCCCGCGCAGAGCGCGGGGCGGAATCCTGTGGTGAAACGCGGCTGAAAGCGGAGCGATCAGGGGATCGCTCCCTACGGAGTCGGTGGAAATCGTAACGGCGGACGGCTGAGAGCCGTCCCTGCGACGCCGACGAAAGACCCTCAGCTCAGCAGCAGCTTGTCGTCGGTCTCGTCCCGGCCGCTGGCCTGGCTGAACAGGTCCATCAGCTCGCGGACCGTGAGCTTCATCTTGCGCTCGCCGCTCACGTCCACGACGATGCGGCCCTCGGAGAGCATGATGAGGCGGTTGCCGTGGGCGATCGCGTCACGCATGTTGTGGGTGACCATCAGGGTCGTCAGGTTGTCCCGCGCGACGAGCTGGTCGCTGAGCTCCAGCACCTTCGCCGCGGTCTTGGGGTCCAGGGCGGCGGTGTGCTCGTCCAGCAGCAGGAGCTTCGGCTTTTTCAGCGTCGCCATCAGCAGCGTCACGGCCTGGCGCTGACCGCCGGAGAGCAGGCCGACCTTCGCGGTCATGCGGTCCTCCAGGCCCAGGCCGAGCTGGGCGAGCTGCTCCCGGAACGTCTCGCGCTCCCTGGCGGAGATGCCCCAGCGCAGCCCGCGGGGCTGGCCGCGGCGCAGGGCGAGGGCGAGGTTCTCCTCCAGCCACATGTCCGGCGCGGTGCCCAGCATCGGGTCCTGGAACACGCGGCCGATCAGATAGGCGCGGCGGTACTCCGGCAGGGCGGTCACGTCCACGCCGTCGATCGTGATGCTGCCCGCGTCTACGGGCCAGGCGCCCGCGACGGCGTTCAGCATCGTGCTCTTGCCCGCGCCGTTGCCGCCGATCACGGTCACGAAGTCGCCGGGGGCCAGGTGCAGGCTCAGCTCGTGCAGCGCCCGCTTCTCGTTGATCGTGCCGGGGTTGAAGGTCTTACTGATTTTGTTGATATAAAGCATGGGGGCCTCCGGAGTTAGGAGTTAGTAGGTAGGAGTTAGGAGTTGACGATGAGGGGCAGAAGCAAATAACTCCTAACTCCTAACTCGTAACTCCTAACTGCGCTTATTGCTCGCCGGCTTTCTGCTCTTTCCGCGCACGTTTGCCCGCGTGGCGGAAGGAGCTCTTGCTCTGCTTCTGCAGATAGGGAACGGCGAGGAAGATCGCGACGACGATGGCGGTGAGCAGCTTCATGTCGTTGGCGGGGAACTTGAGCCAGAGGACGAGGACGTAGACCAGATAATAGACGATGCTGCCGATCACGGTGAAGACCAGGCGGAGGAAGTAGTTGATCCGCTTGCCGACGATCAGCTCGCCCAGCACCTCGCCGATGATGACGGCGGCCAGACCGATGACGATGGCGCCGCGGCCCATGTTCACGTCCGCGAAGCCCTGGAACTGGCTCAGCATGCCGCCGGAGAGCGCCACGAGGCCGTTGCTCAGGGCCAGGCCGATGATCTTCTCCCGGTCCACGTTGATGCCCTGGGCGCGGCTCATGGCGGCGTTGTTGCCGGTGGCGCGGAAGGCGCAGCCGTTCTCGGTGCCGAGGTAGCAGTAGAGGATGATCATCAGGATCAGGCAGCAGAAGGCGGTCAGGCCGATGGTGCGGCCCAGGAACATCGCGTTGCTGGTGATGCGCAGCTTGACGGCGCCCGCGTTGATGGCCTGGTTGGCCTTGCCCATGATGTTCAGATTGATGGAGTACAGCGAGATCTGGGTCAGGATGCCCGCCAGGATCGCCGGGATGCCCAGCTTGGTGTGCAGCAGGCCCGTGATGACGCCCGCGACCGCGCCGGTCAGGGTACAGATCACCAGCGCCAGCTCCGGGTTCATCCCGCCCGCAATCAGCATGATGCAGACCGCGCCGCCGGTGGCGAAGCTGCCGTCCACGGTCAGGTCGGCCAGATCGAGGATGCGGAAGGTGAAATAGACGCCCAGGGCCATGACGCCCCAGATCAGCCCCTGGGCGATGCCGCCGGGACAGGCCCGAAGCAGCGCGGCGGGGTCGAGAAGGGAGAGATATGCAGCCATGTTGTTGTCTCCTTTGAGGGATAAGGGAAAAGGGAAAAGGGACAAGGGAAAAGGGAAGCGGTGAGCATCAGGACCTTATCCCTTGTCCCTTATCCCTTTTCCCTGTTTTCTCAGCCGATCGCGGTGAAGCCTTCCGGCATGGTGAAGCCGATGGCCTCGGCGTAGGCGGGGTTGTACTCCTTGACGGGGTCCTCGGCGTAGGCGATGGGCATGGTGGCGACGTCCGCGCCGTTCTTGAGGATCTCGACGGCCTGCTTGCCGCAAGCCTTGCCGATGTCATAGTAGCTGATGGAGACGGTGGCCAGACCGCCGTTCTTGCACATGTTCTCCTCGCCGCAGATCACGGGGAGACCCTTGGCCTCGGTGATGTTGCGGATGATGGTGATGTTGCTGGCGGCGGCGTTGTCGGTGGGGATGTAGAGGGCGTCGCAGTTCTCCGCGGCGGAGGTGGCGACCATCTGGATGTCGTTGCTGTCGGCGAAGGTGAAGACCTCGGTGGCGATGCCCTTGGCGTCCATGCAGGCGATGAAGTCGTCGGCCTGGATCACGCTGTTGGCCTCGGCGGAGCAGTAGAGGACGTTGACCTTGGTGGCGTCGGGCAGGAGCTCGGTCACGAGGTCGGCGTAGAGCTGGCCGGGCACGCCGTCAGAGCTGCCGGAGACGTTGGTGCCGGTGCCCTTGCCGGCGTCCATGTCGATGGCGAGGGCTCCGCCGTAGTCGGTGACGGAGGTGCCGAGGATGGGGATCGTGGTGGTGGCGCTGACGGCGGCCTGGAGGGCCGGGGTGGCGTTCGCCATAATCAGGTCCACGTTGGCGGCGACGAAGCCGGTGCAGATCGTGGTGCAGGTGGCGCTGTCGCCGGAGGCGTTCTGCTCGTCAAACTTGACGTTGGCCTCGCCCAGACCCTCGACCACGGCGTCCTTGAAGCCCTGGGTGGCGGCGTCGAGGGCGTCGTGCTGGACGAGCTGGCAGATGCCGATGCTGTAGACCTTGTTCGCGGTGGTCGTGGTGGTGGCGGTGGAGCCGCCGCAGGCGGCCAGGCTCAGCGCGAGCGCGAGCGCGAGAACGAGAATCAATGCCTTTTTCATTGTTTTGTACCTCTTTCTGAATAAAAATAGGATAACCCATTCTGCATTGCAGGTTCCACATTATAGCTTTAAATAGTAAAAGTCAAGGCAAAGCTGAGAGTTTGGAGGATGTGACAAAAACCGCGGAGGGCTGGAAGAGGTAACAAGTAACAAGTGACAAGGGATCAAGCGCGTCGAAGGGCGGGCAAATTGGGATTTGTAGAAATGTTGAATGTAGGGGCGACCCTGTGTGGTCGCCCGCACCAAAATTACCACCGATCCCGTAGGGCGCGATCCCCTGGTCGCGCCGCGTTCCGCTCACAAATTTCAACCTTCTCCCTCTCCTGCCCTTCGGGCACCCTCCCCCGCTGGGGGAGGGAACCGCGTCGTACCCTCGGCGCGTCGATTTTGAGGCAGGCGGTCATGTCTGCGGCTCCCCCCCCACCCCCAGCGGGGGAGGGCGCCGCCGCAGCGGCA
>JAFSRS010000163.1 GCA_017445985.1 Oscillospiraceae bacterium
AAGGGCAAGCAGGATATCCGCACCGTGCTGCACCTGCACCCGGCCCTGGCGCCCTACAAGTGCGCGATCCTGCCCCTGAGCAAGAAGGAGGTCCTCACGGGCCCCGCCATGGAGCTGTACCGTGAGCTGGCGAAGGATTTCATGGTGGACTACGACGAGACCGGCTCCATCGGCAAGCGCTACCGCCGTCAGGACGAGATCGGCACGCCCTTCTGCATCACCTTCGACTTCAACACCGTCGGCACCGAGACCGACGAGGCCGACCACTGCGTCACGATCCGCGAGCGCGACAGCATGGAGCAGGTCCGCATCCCCATCACCGAGGTCCACGACTGGATCGCCGAGCGCGTGAAGTTCTGAGCCATGGAACGGGAAACCGACAATTCCACGCAGCAAGCCGCGTCCCCCCGCAGGGACGGCACTCTGCCGTCCGCATCCCCTTGTAGGGACGGCACTTTGCCGTCCGCCCCATCGGCGGAGCTTCCCGCGGGTCAAAACGGCCCCGAAGCGGACGGCCGCGAGCCGTCCCTGCAAGGGCCCGGAGCGCGTGACGAAACATCCACCCCGGAGCAGGCCGCCGAGGCGCGGCCTGTTTCCGCGCGCGAAACCAGCGGCGAATACCTCTGGCGCGTTTTAAAACCCGCCGGGGCGGTCGCCGTGCTGCTGCTGTTCATCCTGTTTCTGGTGATCTGCTTCACCACGAAGGGAGATCACCCGGTCAACGCGGCGCTGCAAGCATTTTCCGCCGTGTTCCGGTGACGCCCGCAGGGGCGACCCTATGTGGCCGCCCGAAACGTAACGATTTCCTCCGCCCCGTAGGGCGCGATGCCCACATCGCGCCGCCGCCATGCGCGTCGCGCATGGCGAACCCCTCAGTCGGCCTTGTGGCCGACAGCTCCCCTTTCAGGGGAGCCAGGGGCTTGGCGCGGATCGTCGCGTTGGCAGAAGGCGGAGCGATCAGGGGATTGCTCCCTGCGAGCGGACGGGAAACACAGCGCCGGGCGACCACGCAGGGTCGCCCCGACTGACAAATCGCACGTATCAAGATAAAGGAGAGACGAAACAAAATGTCCAAACGCTTTGGCGACCGGAAGGACGGCGTATTGCTGCGCGATCTGGACGGCCTGCATTTCATCACGCCGATCATCTATCCGAACCGCACCGACAACGAGGCCTTCATCTCCGAGCGGATCGACCTGACCGCCATCGACGAATACCTCGCGAAGAAGAACGCGGAGAACCCGGAGTACCACTACAGCCTGTTCCAGCTCCTCGTCACCGCGGCGCTGAAAACCATCACGCTGCGGCCCAAGCTGAACCGCTTCATCGCGAACCGCAACACCTACCAACGCAACGAGGTCAGCGCGTCCTTCGTCGTCAAGAAGCAGTTTTCCGACACCGCGGAGGAGGGTCTCGCCTTCATCCACTCCAAGGGCAGCGACACGCTGGAGACCATCCATCAGGAAATCTACCGCCAGATCACCGACCGCCGGAGCGAGAAGGCGGGCGGCGATAGCAGCACGGACAACATGGACATGTTCAACTCCATGCCCCGCTTCCTCGGCAAGGGGATCGTGCGCTTCATCTGCTTCCTGGACCGCCACGGCTGGGTGCCCTCGGACCTGATCGCCACGGACCCCTACTATTCCTCCGTGGTGCTGACGAACCTGGGCAGCATCAAGCTCCACAGCGGTTACCACCACCTGACGAACTGGGGCACCAACAGCCTGTTCATCATCGTAGGCGAGAAGAAAAAGCGCCCCTTCTACGACGAGGAGGGCAACGTGACCATGCGCGACAGCGTGGACGTCGGCCTGACCGTAGACGAGCGGATCGCCGACGGCTACTACTGCTCCAAGTCCATCCGCCTGCTGCGCAAGCTCCTGGCGAACCCGGAGCTGCTGGAGCTGCCGCTGGAGGAACCCGTCGAATTTTGAGTGAATAGTGAATCGTTAATAGTGAATAGTTGCGGTGTCGCCTCGCGACCATTTTAAAATATCGCCGAAGGCGATACCTTAACTATTAACTATTCCCTATTAACTATTAACTGAATTCTGCAACAACGTAAAAGAGAGGAACCAACCTTATGTCTACTACCATCACCGCCAAGACCCCCTGGGCGCCCTACATGGGCGACGTGCCGATGCACCTGGACTACTTCCAGGGCAGCATGTTCGAGGGCGTGGCCCGGAACGCCGAGCTGCACCCGGACGCCATCGCCTTTGACTTCATGGGCAAGAGCACGACCTACCGTCAGCTCGTCAGCGACATCGAGCTCTGCGCGAAGAGCCTCAAAACGCTCGGCGTCCGCGCCGGGGACCGGGTCACCATCGCGCTGCCCAACTGCCCCCAGGGCGTCACCCTGTTCTACGCCATCAACCTGGTCGGCGGCATCGCCAGCATGATCCACCCGCTGAGCGCGGAAAAGGAGATCGAGCACTACCTCAACGTCTCCAAGTCCGTCACCGCCATCACACTGGACCAGTTCTATGACAAGTTCGAGCACGTCCGCCAGAACACCGGCGTCGTGAACATCATCATCGCCAGCATCAAGGACGCGCTGAGCCGTCCCCTCCGGGCGGGCTACATGCTCACCGAGGGCCGGAAGATCCAGAAGATCCCCGCCGACGCGCCGGTCATCCGCTGGAAGCAGTTCATGCAGCTCGGCCGCGCCTGCTCCTGGAACTACAAGGTCAAGCGGGGCTACGACGATCCCGCGGTCATCCTCTACTCCGGCGGCACCACCGGGTCCAGCAAGGGCATCGTGCTGACCAACGGCAACTTCAACGCCCTGGGCGCGCAGATCGTCGCGACGAACCCGATGTTCCGCCCCGGCGACCGGATGCTGGCCGCCATGCCCATCTTCCACGGCTTCGGCCTGGGCGTCTGCATCCACTCGATGCTGTTCAACGGCGGGCGCTGCGTGCTGGTCCCCCGCTTCACGCCCCAGAGCTACGCGAAGCTCATTACCAAGTACCGCTGCAACTTCATCGCGGGCGTCCCGACGCTGTACGAGGCCCTGCTCCGCCTGCCCGGTCTGGAAAAGGAGGACTACAGCTCCCTCAAGGGCGTGTTCTCCGGCGGCGACAGCCTCTCCGTCGAGCTGAAAAAGAAGTTCGACAAGTTCCTCTACGACCATCACGCGGTGATCCAGGTCCGCGAGGGCTACGGCACCACCGAGACCGTCACGGCCTGCTGCCTGACCCCGACCCACATGTACAAGGAGGGCTCCATCGGCATCGCCTTCCCGGATACCTATATCAAGATCGTCAAGCCCGGCACCGACGAAGAGCTGCCCTACGGCGAGGAGGGCGAGATCCTGCTGGCCGGTCCCACGGTCATGAAGGAGTACCTGGACAACCCCGAGGAGACCGCCCAGACCCTGCGCCAGCACGCCGACGGCCTGACCTGGGTCTACACCGGCGACCTGGGCACGATGGACGAGCAGGGCTTCGTGTTCTTCCGGGGCCGCGCCAAGCGGATGATCGTGTCCTCCGGCTACA
>JAFSRS010000164.1 GCA_017445985.1 Oscillospiraceae bacterium
CACGTCTCGCTTGCATAATATTCCGTCATATCGCCCAAAAATCCTCGGCAATACACAAAGTATTGCCTGCGGTTTTTAGACGATCTGACGAAAATTCTGACTGCGCGATCCGCGCACCAGAATTATGCGGTGTTGCCTTAATGCTCCCGCCACACGAATACCGCAATGGGCGGATCGCCCCGGCGGTTGCGCCAGTCGCAGCAGAGCACGCTGTAGCGCTTCGGGTCCACACCGCCGAGAAAGTCCAGCAGGGCGTCCCGCTCCTCGTATCCGTTGGGCCCGCCGTAATAGATCGCCAGCGCCAGCACGCCTCCCACGCGCAGCAGCTCCAGCGCGGCCCGCACCGCGGCGACGGAGCTCTCCGCGCGGGTCATGATTTGAGGATCGCCGCCGGGCAGGCGCCCGAAGTTGAATACCACGCAGTCCACGCTGCCCGCCCCGGCGAACTCCGCCATGCGCTCGTGGCCCACCAGATGCAGTTCCGCCCGCAGGCCCTCGGAATCCAGCAGCGCCGCGGTCTGATCCAGGGCGCTCTGCTGGACGTCAAAGGCCAGCACCCGCCCCTCCGGTCCCGCCAGACGGCAGAGCAGCGCCGTGTCCCGCCCGCGCCCGGCAGTGGCGTCGATGCAAAGCGCCCCCGGCCGCACCTGCGCGCGCAGAAACGCGTGGACCATCGAGAGCGTATTCAAGCCTTCCATGACGGTCTCGCCTCCCATCCACTCCATTATATCATAGAAAACGCCCGGCGCAAGCGGTTCCAGCGCCTTGACGCTTCTCGCGGAAAATGATACAATTATAACAAATAAACCTCTATGGGAGGAGGCGCTTACTATGGGAAACGAAAAGATCGCCGCGCTGCTCGCGCAGCTCAAGCAGGTCGTCTATGGTAAGGAGCAGCAGTGCCGCCTGGCGCTGACCGCCCTGCTGGCGGAGGGGGACCTGCTGGTGGAGGACGTACCCGGCGTCGGAAAGACCACGCTGGCCCTGGCCCTGGCCCGCAGCCTGGACCTGAGCTTCGGGCGCATCCAGTTCACGCCGGACACCCTCCCCGGCGACATCACCGGTTACAGCACCATCGACCTCAGAAGCGGGGAGCTGCGTTTCCACGAGGGGCCGGTCATGCACAACATCGTGCTGGCGGACGAGATCAACCGCACCTCGCCCAAGACCCAGGCCAGCTTATTGGAGGTCATGGCGGAGCGCCAGGTCACGGCGGAAGGGCGGACCCTGCCCCTGCCGCGGCCCTTCATGGTGATCGCCACGGAGAACCCCATCGAGTTCGCCGGGACCTACCGCCTGCCGGAGGCCCAGCTCGACCGCTTTCTGATGCGCATCTCCATGGGCTACCCGGAGGAGGCTGACGAGCTCGCCATGCTGCGCTCCCGCCTGAACGGGGACCGCCTCGCGGAGCTGAAGCCCGTGCTGACCGGGCCGGAGCTGCTCGAGCTGCAAAAGGAGGCCGCCGCGGTGAAGCTCTCCGACGAGATCGGCCGCTATATCGTGCGTCTGGCCGCCGAGACCAGGCGCAGCCGCAGCCTGAGCCTGGGAGCCAGCCCCCGCGCCGTGATCGCCCTGGGCCGCTGCGCCCGGGCCTGGGCCTGGATGGAGGGGCGGGACTACGTGCGGCCCGATGACGTGCTCGCCGTGGTCCCGGCTGTGCTGACCCACCGCCTGACGCTGTCGCTCGAAGCGGGTATGCGCAACGCCGCCGCCGGCGGCGTGCTGGCCGACTGCGTAAAAGCCGTGGCGGTCCCGCCGGTTTACACAAAATGAGTAAGAGCAGACTTTGGCTGCGCCGGGGTCTTTGCGCGTTATCCGTTTTGGGTGGCGCCGTGCTGATCGGCTACCGGGGCGGCGTCGCGGCCTGGCTGCTGTTCTGGGCGTGTCTGCTGCCGCCGCTGCTGGCCCTCGTCTGGCGGCTGGTTGGGCTGCGCCGTCTGCGGGCGCTGGCCCGGACGGCGGAGGAGGAGCCGGAGCACGGCGCGTCCGTGGACTGCGTGCTGACCCTGGTGAACGCGAGCCCGCTGCCCATGACGGACCTGCGGCTGCGGCTGACGGACGGGAAGCTGCGCTTCAACGGGACGCCTTTGGAGCTGCGGCTTTCCCTCGCTCCCGGCGAGGCGCGGGACCTGCGGCTGTCCCTGCTCTGCCGCCACTGCGGAGACGCGACGGTGGGAGCGGAGACGATCTGGGCGCTGGACCCCTTCGGTCTGAGCTGCCGCCGTCTGAACGCCCTGACCGGGCTGCGGGTCCGGCCCCGGACCGCGCGGCTGGAACGGCTGCTGGTGACCCCGCCCTCGGAAACGCTGAACCGCCGCAGTTCCCAGATGTATATGGGAGAGCGGGTCCCCAACGGCGAGCTGCGCAGCTATATCCCCGGCGACGATCTGCGCCGGATCAACTGGAAGGTCAGCGCCCTCCAGGGCCGCCCCATGCTCCGGGTCACCGAGCCGGAGGACCGGGACGAGCTGGTGCTCCTGCCGGATTCCCGCGCCGAACTGCCCGACAGTCCGGCGGGCTGGCTGGCGGCGGACAGCGTGTTGGAGGGATCGCTTGCGCTGGCGGACTATTTCCTGCGGCGGCGCCTGCCTCTGCGGGTGCTGCCCGACACGGGGAAGGAGATCACGGTCCGCGCCCCGGAGGACCTCCGGCGGCTGCAGGCTCTCTGCGCCGGACGCTTTTTCACCGGGACGCGCCGTCCCGACGAGCTGATGGAGCTGGACGTGGCCCAAAGCCGCGTCGGGCGGAACTACGTGCTGCTCACCTGGGCGCTGGATGAAGCGCTGCTGCGCCGCGCCGCCCGCTGTCAGGAGCTGGGCGCGACGCTGACGGTGATCTACGTGGGCGACGACCACGACGCCGCGACCACGGCGGCGGGCCTGGGCTGGCTGCGCTTCCACCGGGTCACGGAGCGCCGGGATATCCTCACGCTGCTGGGCGGAGAGGGGGCGGCGACGTGAAGGAGCTTCTGAAACAAAATCTCTGGCGGATGCTGCTCATCCTCTGCCTTTTGACCGCGGCGGCGGCGTACCTGCGTTTTCGCCTGGATGGGGAGACGCTTCCCATTTGGGTCCCCGGGCTGCTTATTTTATGGTGTTTTCTGCTGGGCCTGACGCGCCGCGTCGGGTCCTGGGGTCCCGCGGCCCTTTGCCTTTTGGCGCTGAGCCTCTGCCTGCTGTCCGCCGCCCGGACGATGGGGGAGGAATTGCCGGACCTCGCCGGACTGACGTCGCTGCCCGCCTTTCTGCCCGCGGCGCTGGCGCTGGGCACGCTGCCGCTCTGGTACGCGCCGGACTCCTACGGCCTCCGCATGGGCGCGGCTGCGGTCTGGCTGGGCGTCTGGCTGCTGAGCGCGCTGCGGGGCTGGGAGCTGCCCCGGCTGACGGTGGCGGCCATGCTGCCCCTGCCCTTGCTGGCGGTCTGCGAGGCCCGTTTCCGCCGCCTCCGCGAGAACGAGGCGGAGCGCGCCTTCGCGCCCCTGCGCGGCGGGCTCTGCCTGGTGCTGGCGCTGGCGAGCCTGCTGACCCTGGCCGTCCCCGCCCCGGCGCATCCCTACGGCTACCCGCTGCTGCGCTCCCTCGTGGAGAAGGCGGAGGAGCTTTGGCACGACCTGGAAAACGAGCTTTCCCACCGGCGGGAGGGCGACCTGCAGTTCGGCCTGAGCTTCGGCGGCCTGTCGGAGCAGCCGGAGACGGAGGACGCCGCCGGGACCGAGGGCCAAAGCTGCCTCCACGTGCAGCCCTTTACCGCCACGGAGGGGCCGCTCTATCTCTTCGGCAACGCCTGGGACAGCTTCGACGGGCGGAGCTGGAGCCAGGCGGAGGCGGACGCGGAGGACCGGGCGCTGCTTTGGAACGCCGACACGCTGGAGCACGTGTACGCTCTCTGGCGCTGGCAGAACGCCCACGGCGGCGAGGACGACGAGCGCTTTTTCCGCCGCAACCATATCTATATCTCCTACAGCGACATGAACACCCGGACCCTGTTCTCCGCGGCGGACGCCGTGCACTTCTACTTTGACGAGGACCGCTATCCCATCACGGGCCTGGCCGGGGGCGTGCTCTTCGACTACATGCAGGACAGCGACGTGGGCTACCGGATGTACTGGCTGGAGGCCAACTCCCGCACCGTCGAGCAGTTGATCGCCTACAGCGAGGGCTACGAGTACGACCCGGCGGAGCGCCTGATCTGGTATACCTTAAAGGAGCGCTACGAGACCCGCTTCCATCTGGACCTCCGGGAGGGAACGGAGATCGAAGAGCTTTTGAGCCGCCGGCAGGAACTGATCGAACAGCGCGATCTGGACACGACGGGCGTTTCCGCCCGCGCCGCGGCGCTGGCAAAGGAGATCACCGCGAGCTGCCGCACGGACTACGAAAAACTGAAGGCCATCGCGGCGTATCTGCAGACGAATTACAGCTATACCCTCGCCCCGACGCCGGTGCCGGAGGGGGAGAATTTCCTCGACTGGCTGCTCTTTGAGACGAAGGAGGGCTACTGCACCTGGTACGCCACCGCCGCCGCGCTGCTGGGCCGCGCCGTCGGCATCCCGACCCGCTACGTCCAGGGCTACCGGGCGGGCGCGCTGCCGATCCGCCGCTTCACCACCCTTGGCCCGGAGGCGGCCCACGCCTGGTGCGAGGGCTGCGTCGCGGGCTACGGCTGGGTGACGGTGGAGGCCACGCCGGGCTTCTCCGCGACGGGCCGGGGCTGGACCCCGCCGGGGGAGGAGGACCGGGCCGCGCTGCCAGAGGACGACCTGCTCCTCGAGGCCGAAAAGGGCCACAAGCCGGTCCTGACCGACGAGGCGGAGGACACCGTAGAGGTTCCCGGCACGCAGCCGGAGACCGAAGCCGAAGCCGAGCCGGAGGCCGCGGAATCGCCGCGCCTCTGGTATCTGGCCCTGGTGCCCCCGGCACTGGGCCTGCTCGTCGCCGGGCTTTGGCTGCTGCGGCGGCAGCGGGAGCGGAAACGCTACCTGGCCGCGCCGCCGGAGGAACAGACGCGGCAGGACCTGGGGCGGCTGCTGGGCTACCTCCGCCGCCGGGGCTACGAGCGCGAGCCGGAGGAGTCGGTCCGCGCGTACTTTGAATCGACCTCCTGGCGCTATCTCCCCGCGGAGCGGGACCAGGCCCTTGCGATGGCGGACTTCTACGAGCGCGTCCTCTTCGGCGGGCACGTCCCCACCCCGGAGGAGATGGCGGCGGAGCGGGCCTTCGTCGCGGCCTTTCGCCCGAGGCGCCGCTTTTTCCGTTGAGTTTTGGGCCGACCCTGCTTTTGGGGGATTTTGCCCGTGACATTTCCGCCGGAGTCTGATATAATCCTGACAAAAACGAGGGGCGCACCCATGCCCCGCGCCGACAAATCTGAACAGGGAGGCAGACCGATGAAACGTTTTCTTTCGATCCTGTTGACGCTCGCGCTGCTGCTGAGCGCCGCGCCGCTGCTGACGCGCTCTGCGCGGGCGGAGAACGCCCCGGCTGTGGAAGCAGCCGAGACCGCGGAGACTGCCGCGCCGCCGGAGGCCGCCGCGGAGGACGACGACCCCTCACTCATGGAGAGTGAGTTGATTTTGATCAACGAATCCGACCCGGAGGACGCGATGGCGGCTCTCCGGTCGGCGCTGGCAGCCTGCGGAGACTACACGATCCGCCTGCTCTGCGACGCGGTGACTTCTCCGAGCTCCGATCAGATCAGCAGAGTCTGGGCCACCGTGGGCGCGGGCGTCAAGACCCTGGATCTGTACGGCCACCGGGCGGACCTGAACGCCTATGACAAAAAAGGCCGGGTGACGATGCTCAGGATCGAGGACGGCGCGGAGCTGCGGATCGTGGACACCAGCGGCACGAACAGCGGCGGCCTCTGGAATTATGCGCGGATCGACACCCCTGGCTCGGACGGCGCGAATTTCCGGAAGGAGCACGTGAAATACCGGGATGTCTTTTCCGTATCCGGCGGCGTCCTGCGGATCTATGCTGGGACCTTTGAGGCCGGACGATCCAAGGAGGTCTATATCTATGACGGCCTGAAGGTGGACGAATGGGGGTTCCAGGAGGCCGGCGCGAACAAGGCGCTGGGTCTGCTCGGCGACGCCATCACGCACTACAACGGCTACGCCTGGATGCAGGTCAACGGCAACTGTATCAACCAGGAAGGCGGTCAGGTGTTCCTCTACGGCGGCACCTTCCTGGGCCGGGGCTATCAGAAGTTTGAGAGCAGGCTGGTGACGCCCAATATCCATCTGCGCACCGATTGGGAGCGCGGCGCGGCGGTCAATTACAGCGGCGGCGAGCTGAGCGTCCTGGGCGGCACCTACTGGGGCCGGGGCAACGCCAACGTGTTCAACGTAGCAAGCAACGTGCTGTACAACCACACTGGAAAGCTTACCGTGTACGGCGGGGTATTTCGCAACAACTCGCTGGAGACCTTTGTCGCGCCCTCCCTGGACACCAGCCTGAACGACGGCCCGCTGGTCGTGGAAAAGGACAGTGACTGGAGCGTGAGCCAGGAGTACCTGGGTCCGGGCCAGGTCGGCATCCCCACCATCTGCCTGCCGATGGTGAATACTTGGGCGGACCAGGTCGTGGTGCGGCGCGACGGCGTGAAGATCGAGGACGCCTTCTGGGACAACGTGAACGAGACCGAGGGCGTCACCACAGTGGAGATCGTCCCCCGCAGCGACCTGCCGATGACCGCGCGGCTGGACGGGGAAGCCGTGGACCGGACCCTCTACTGGGACGGCGACCCCGAAACCCGGCTCGATCTGTCGTTCGGAAGTCTGTGGGACGCCTCCGCCTCCCAGGTCCCGCGCTACGTCTGGACCATGCAGTCCAAGGCCCAGCTCGGCAGCACGCCCGCGGTCTACATCGGCGGCACCCTGCACTACGCCGGGGACCAGGACGAGCTGACGGTCATCTCCACGGCCCACGGCTCCGACTCCGGTATGATGATCCGAACGGACGGCGACGGCGTGCGCCATCTGGACGGCCTGCTCCGGCTGGGCGACTTCATGCCGGCGGGGATGCAGCCGGGCGACGCCTTCCAGATCGACGTCCTGCTGGCGGAGCTGCTGCCCGGTGCGGACGGCAGCTATGGGACCGTCGGGCCGAGTGCCCAATGGATGAAGACCATCTACGTAGAGTGGGGCGAGCCGCCCTACAGCGTCATCGAGCAGCCGCAGTCCGTCTACACCGAAGCCAGGGACGAGGAGGCGGTGCTGACCGCCGTCTGCACCACCCCCGACGGCACGGCCTACTGGGAGCGCCTGAGCCCGACGGCGGAGCGGGTGCACGTCTCCCGCGTGCAGACTGTCAACGACGGCGTGTGCACCACCTCCACGCTGCGCGTCAGCTCCGGCGAGCTGGCGAGCTACCGCTGCGTGTTCCTGGACCGCTCCGGCAATTCCTACCGCTCGGAGGCCGCTGTCGTGGGCTATCTTCCCGCGCTCTCCGTGACGCGGACGGAGGTGACGGCCTACACGCGGCAGAGTGTCTGCCGCCTGATCGCCGACGCGGACCTGGCGGGCGTGGGCAGCGCGGAGCTGCGTTGGTACCGCGGCAATGAGCCGCTGGAAAACAACGGGCACTACGCCGGGACCGGGACCACGGAGCTGCACATCCTCGCGCCGAAGCTCTCCGACGCGGGCGTCTATACCCTCCGCGCCGGGAACCGGAGCGCGGCGGAGATCCATCTGACCGTGATCGACGGGGAGCCGGACAACCATATCACCTCGCTGGACCTCTACCTCGACGTGTCCGGCCAGCTCTACGTCAACGATCCCGCCCCCACGGAGCTCACGTGGGAGCGTCCGGGTGTGAAGAGCGCGACCCTGACCTGGACCGGCGGCGTGGCGGACGGCAAAATCGCGTCGCGGAATCCCAAGCTGTCCATTTATGTGAAGGCGAGCTATCCCGCCTACTGGTTCAAAACGGACGCCGACGGCTATTTTACCTGGACGCTGAACGGCATGGAGCGCAGGAGCTACGTCGGGAACCGAAATACGCTTCTGGGCGATCTCACTCTGAGCTTTACCTATTCCGACCCGCTCCCGCTGACGCCGGACGACACGGTCCGGCTCTCGGAACAGAGCTTCGACGTGCCGAAGGACAAGCCCGCCGAGCTGGAGCTGAGCGCGGACCTGGTCTGCTCCACGCGGCATAACAGGCTCCATCGGATCACGGACGTGATCCTGGACCCGGTCTATCCCCTGCCCGCGGGTCTGGAGCTGGAGGTCCTGGAGGGCGCGGGCGAGACCGTCACGCTCCGGATCACCGGCAGCTGCGCCGAGGAGCTGACCTATACCGATCCCCTCGTCACGCGGCTCTGGTTCTACACCGACGCCGGTTACGATCTGTATGAACCTACAAACCCGATCTCCGCGGACCTGAGCTTCAGCGTGGTCCCGGCACGGGAGACCTTCTCCCTCGCCCTGCCCCCGCTGCACAGCCACAGCTGCGGCGACTGGACCGACGCGGGCGACGGGACCCACAGCCGCGTCTGCGCGGTTTGCGGCGCGGAATTTAACGAGCCCCACGCCTGGGACGAGGGGGTCGTGACCCTCCGGCCCACGCCGGACGCCGACGGTACGGTCACCTTCACCTGCGCCGACTGCGGCGCGGTGCGAACCGAGGCCCGGAGCTACGAGCCCGGCGACCTGAACGTGCCCTTCACCGTCATCCGCACGCTGTCGGTCACGGACGTGGTCGAGCCGGTGGCAGGCGAGCATCCCAGTCAGGCGGGCCGCGTCTATCTCCCCGTGGGCGAGCCGGAGGCCGAGCTGATGAACGAGGGCCTATGGTGGTTCGACCTGACAGATGGGTTTACTCTGCAAGCTGAGGATGTCTTTGAGGCCGGCCACGTCTACCAGGTGCACGTCCCTGTCCGGGTAATCGGCACGGCCCAGTTCGATCTGGACGGCGTTTACGCCTCGATCAACGGCAGGACCGCGGCCGCTGTCACCCCCGGCGGCCTGGTGCGGGCCGAGGGCCTGACCCTGATCGCCTCCTTCGGCGTCTGCAGCGGAGAGGAGATCTCCCACATCGAGCTGAACAACGTGACGGTGCCGGAGCCCGGCGCCATCGCCCTGACGACCTGCGACTTCGGCGGCACGGGCTACCACATCCGGCGGACGAGCAGCGGCGGCTGGGGCTATTGGCACTACCTTGACGAAAACGGCGAGTCCCATTCGATCTACGACGAGACCTTCCGCTTCGCGGCGGGACAGAGCTACCGCTTCGGCGCGATACTCGAAGCCTCAGAGGGGCACTGGTTCGCCGACGATCTGACGATCACCGTCAACGGCGTCCCGCTGGATATGGACGAGGTTCAGCGTCCCGTGCCGAACCTGGTGCGGATCTCGGTGCAATTTGACTGGCAGCCGAAATACCTGCTGGACGTCGATCTGAGCCTCACGCTCCCGAAGGCGGGCGAGACGCCGGATTACAGCGCGTTCTCCATGAATCCCTGGCAGTACCGGGTGGACGAGACTTACGGCATGTACGGCAACTGCTACTGGTACGACTCCAACGCCCACATGCTGCGCGAGGACGAGGTCTTTGTCGCAGGCGAGACCTATACGCTGGAAATGCGGCTGGTCTCGACGCCGACCTCGGACGGCTACGCCTCCGATTTCGACGTCGAGCCCACCGTCCGCATCAACGGCAAGGCCCTGCCGGAGAACGCGACCGTCGTCTCCAACCCCAACGACCTCTGGTTCTCCTGCAACTTCGTCTGTCAGGAGGCCGGACCGTCCGGCGGCAGCGTGTGGCTCAGCGTGATGGAGCCGCTGGAGGACCGACACCCCAGACGCCTCTGCGAGGGCCTGCCCGAGGGCGTCACGGTGACGGACTTCCTCTGGTACGACGCCACGGAGCGGCGCTACGTCACCCAGGACGAGCTGTTCCTGGCCGGACACCTCTACCGCGTTTCTCTGACCCTCACCAACGCGGAGGGGCTGGACATCACGATCAACGGCTGGCCGACGGAGCGCGCCGGAAACGTGTACAGCTGTTACTTCCCGATCTTCGGCGTGGACTACTCCCTGGAGACGGATACCGGGGGCGGCAAACTGCGCTGCGCGGTCAGCGGCCTGGAAAAGTTCAGCGCGACGCTGCTGGTGGGCTGGTACACGGACAAGGGCCAGCTCCTGACGGTGAACCGGCAGGAGGTCCGGGAGGACGATCCCGCCTGGACGCAGAGCAACGGGCTCTGGGTCCTGAAGGTCTCCGCGGGAGACGTCGTGCCCGGCGCGGCGGATTACCGCGTGTTCCTGCTGGACGAGGACAGCGCCCCGCTGACGCCGGGTTCCGGAACGCCGTAACTCACTTTACGCTATTTGTATCATCACCTCGGAGGGATACCATGAACGACAACAGCAGCCCGAACGACCGTATGACGGAGCAGGACAACGCCCGCGTCTACGTCCATCTTGCCCACGCCCTGGCCCGGGGCTACACGGACCTGTATTACGTAAATATGGACACCGATGAGTTCATCGAGTTCCACACCGACGACGTGAGCGGCGTGTTGACCGAGGCGCGGCGGGGGGCGGATTTCTTCGAGGGCTGTGAGCGGGACGCGCAGCAGTACGTCCACGCGGAGGACCGGGCCGCCTTTGTCCGGGCCATGGACCGGGACTTCCTTTCGCGGGAGCTGGACAGCTCGAAGGTGTTCGAGCTGGTCTACCGGCGGCTGCTGAACGGCAGGGCCTTTTACGTGCGGATGAAGGTCACGCGGATGGAGGACGATCCCCGCTTTATCGTGATCGCGGTGTCGGACGTGGACGAGCTGATGCGCCAGCGGCGCATGGAGGCGCGCATCGCGGAGGAGCGCGTCATCTACGCCCGCCTCCACGCCCTGACCGGCAATTTCATCGTCGTTTACGTGGTGGACCCGGTGACGAACCGCTACCGGGAGTTCAGCGCCACGGACGACTACGTGGAGAGTTTCTCTCAGGCGAAGGAGGGCAGCGACTTTTTCGGCACGGTCCGCGAGGCGGCCCTGTCCTACAACCATCCCGAGGACACGGGGCGCTTTCTCACAGCCTTCACGAAGGAAAACGTGCTTTCAGAGGTGGATCGCAGCGGGATCTTCACCCTGGATTACCGGGTCATGATGGAGGGCCAGCCCCTGCACATCCAGCTCAAGGCCGCCATGGTGGAGGAGCGGGAGGGCCGCCGCCTGGTCGTGGGCCTGAACAACATCGACGCCCAGGTCCGCCAGCGGGAAGAATTCGGGCGGCGGCTCGCCCAGGCGCAGAACCAGGCCAATATCGACGCCGTGACCGGGATCAAGAACAAGCACGCCTATCTGGCCGCTGCGGCGCAGCTCGACCGGCGGATCGCCGAGGAGGAGCGGCCGCCCTTCGCGGTCGTGATGTTCGACGTGAATGATCTGAAGAAGGTCAACGACCGCCTCGGCCACCAGGCCGGAGACCAGTACCTGCGAGACGCCAGCCGGATCATCTGCGACATCTTCAGCCACAGCCCGGTCTTTCGGATCGGCGGGGACGAGTTCGCGGCGATCTCCCAGGGCCGGGATTACGAGAACGTCGACGCGCTGGTGGACGCGCTGCGCATTCACAATGAACAGGCCAGACGCTCCGGCGGCATCGTGATCGCCTGCGGCATGTCCCGCTGCGAGAACGACGAGTACGTCGCCGCGGTCTTCGAGCGCGCGGACAAACAGATGTATGAAAACAAAGCCGCCCTGAAAAGGGCGGCGGGCGTATAGACCAATTGGGATTTGTGGGGATAAACCCGCTGACGTAACGATTTGTCTGTAGGGACGGCTCTCAGCCGTCCGCGTCGTCGAAGCGCCCCGTAGGGCGCGATCCCCTGATCGCGCCGCCGCCCCGCGCGATGCGCGGGGCGGAATGCGACGTCCGGGCATGGCGGAACGCGGAGCGATCAGGGGATCGCTCCC
>JAFSRS010000165.1 GCA_017445985.1 Oscillospiraceae bacterium
AGGGATAAGGGACAAGGGATTAGGGACTAGGGACTAGGGATTAGGGGGAATAGCAGGAGGCAGGAAGTAGAAGGTAGGAGGTTGGGGGTGTTTTCTGAAACGATGCAATTTTCTGGTAAGATACAATATCAATATTTTATCATATACACTTTGATTGGGAGGCGTGTTTATGGCACAGGCTTTGATCGGCCCGCTGACCGTGGCGGACCTGATCGTGATCGGTGTGTTCATCCTGTTCGCGGTCTGGAAGGGCTACCGCGGCTTTTACGACAGCCTCATGCCCTTCGTCGTGGCGGTCTGCGCGCTGGTCGGCGCGATTTTCGTCACCCGCCTGTTCACCGACGCCGCGATCGAGTGGGTCTGGCCCTGGGTGCAGCGGCGCTTCGCGGAAAAGGTCGATCTGAACAGCCTGAAGCTGCTGGACCTCTCACAGCTTGCGGAGGCCTTTGAAAAGCTCCTGCCGGAGGTCCTGCTGAATCTCTGCGACAAGCTGGGGCTGGACGCGCAGGGTTACGTCGGCACCGCGATGGAGACGGTGGACGCGGGCGCGAGGCAGGTCGCCGAGACCGCGGCGGACGCTCTGCTTCAGAGCGTCACCGCAGGCGTCGTCAGGGTCGTGCTTTTTCTGGGAAGTTGGGGCCTGCTCAGCCTGGCGCTGACGCTGATCAAAAACGCCTTCGGGCTGGTCTTCGAGCTGCCGGTCATCCGCGGCGTAGACCGGACCGGCGGCGTTCTGTTGGGCGTGGCGCTCTGCTTCGTGCTGATCTACACGCTGCTCTGGCTGGCAGCGCTGCTGAACGTCCAGTTTATTCTGGACTTCGCGCGGGACAGCGTGATCCTGCAATGGATCGGACATCTGGGGTAGACCACTGGTTTTTCACATGCTTTCCACCAGCTCCCGCAGCTCGTCCAGGCTTCGGATGATATAGTCGGGCTGCTCCGGGATCGTCAGGGGCTGGTCCTCCGGGTTGTACCAGCAGGTCGGGATCCCGCTGCGGACCCCGCCCGCAACGTCGCTGCTGAGCCGGTCGCCTACCAGCAGCAGTTCGCGCCGGTCCAGGTCCGGCAGCGCGGCGAGCACCTTGTCGAAGAACAGCGGGGAGGGTTTCTCCGCGCCCAGGTCCTCGGACAGGAACACACCGTCCATCAGCCGGTCCAGGCCGGACACGGTGAGCTTTCTCATCTGGATCGGATGGCTCCCGTTGCTGACGATATACTGCCGCAGCCGTCCGTGAAAATGCTCCACGGCCTCCCTTGCGCCGGGGACCCAAAAGACCTGCTCGGAGAGATAGTCCTCGTAGGCCTCCGAGACCGGCTTCGCCAGCTCCTTTGGAAAACCATCCTCCGCGAAAAAGGAGACGAAACGCCCGACGCGCAGCGCGTCCCGCGTCGTTTCGCCCCGCTCCAGCGTCTCCCAGAATTCCAGGTTGATCCTGGCGTAGTTCGCCCGCTGCGCCGCCGTCGGCTCCGGCAGGCCATAGCGCAGCATCGCCAGCCGCAGCGCGGCGCCCTCCGCGGGCGGGAAGGCCAGCAGGGTGTCGTCCAGGTCCCACAGGATCGCGCGGATCATCGTCATCCCTCCAAACACGTCGGGACGGCCGCAAGCCGTCCCGACTCATATTTTAAAAAATCATCGCCGAAGGCGATCCCTTCATTGCACATTGCACATTGCTAATTGCAAATTGATTGTTACTCCGCCCAGTGCATCGCCCTTCCCACGGCCTTGTCCCAGCCGCGGAGGAGCTGTTCCCGCTCGGCGGGGTCGATGGCGGGCTCGTAGAGTCTGTCCAGCGTCCACTGAGCGCGGATGTCGTCCCTGCCGCTCCAGACGCCGGTGGCGAGGCCCGCGAGATAGGCCGCGCCCAGAGCGGTGGTCTCGCGGATCATCGGACGGACGATCCGGCGGCCCATGATGTCGCTCTGGAACTGCATCAGGAAGTTGTTCGCGCTGGCGCCGCCGTCCACCTTGAGGACGTTCAGGCACATGCCGGTGTCCTCCTCCATGGCCCGAAGCACGTCCGCGCTCTGGTAAGCCACGCTCTCCAGCGCGGCGCGGATGATGTGGTTGCGGCCCGTGCCGCGGGTCAGGCCCACGATGGCCCCCCGGGCGTACATGTCCCAATGGGGCGCGCCCAGCCCGGTGAAGGCCGGGACCACGTAGACGCCGCCGTTGTTCTTGGCCTTGCGGGCGAAATACTCGGTGTCCGCCGCGTCGTGGATCAGGTGCAGCTCGTCGCGGAGCCACTGGACTACCGCGCCGCCGATGAAAACGCTGCCCTCCAGGGCGTACTGGACCTCTCCGTTCAGGCCGATGGCGATGGTGGTCAGCAGCCCGTTGTGGCTGCGGCAAAGCTGGGTCCCGGTGTTCATCAGCAGGAAGCAGCCGGTGCCGTAGGTGTTCTTCACGTCGCCGGGCTCGAAGCAGGCTTGGCCGAAGAGCGCCGCCTGCTGGTCGCCCGCGATGCCCGCGATGGGCACGTCCACGCCGTTCAGATTGACCGTGCCGTAGACCTCGGAGCAGGAGCGGACCTCCGGCAGGATGCTCATGGGGATGCCCAGGCGCTCGCAGATCTTCTTGTCCCAACAGAGATTGCCGATATCGTAGAGCATGGTCCGGCTGGCGTTCGTGTAGTCGGTGACGTGGGCCCGGCCGTTCGTCAGCTTCCAGATCAGCCAGGTGTCCACGGTGCCGAACAGGAGCTTGCCCGCCTCGGCCTTCTCCCGCGCCTCGGGGACGTTGTCCAGCACCCACTTGATCTTCGTCGCGGAGAAATAGGCGTCCACCAGCAGGCCCGTGTGCGCGCGGACGTACTCGACGAACTCGGCGTCCTTTTTCAGTTCCTCGCAAAGCGCGGCGGTGCGGCGGCACTGCCAGACGATGGCGTTGTAGACCGGGCGGCCCGTGTCCTTGTCCCAGAGGATCGCGGTCTCGCGCTGGTTCGTGATGCCGATGGCGGCCACGTCCCGCAGGTCCACGCCGGTCTTGGCCAGCGCCTCGGTCAGCACGGCAAGCTGGCTGGAATAGATCTCCATCGGGTTGTGCTCCACCCAGCCGGGGTGGGGATAGTGCTGCTGGAACTCCCGCTGGCTCACCCCGACGATGTTCTGCTCCCGGTCAAAGAGGATGCAGCGGGAGCTGGTCGTGCCCTGATCCAGGGCGGCGATATATTTCATCATTTCTCACCCCTCGAACGGGAATTTATAGGGCAGATTGAAGCGGTCACGGAGGGCGATGAACTCCTTCTGGATGCTCTCCCCCACCGGCACGCCCTTGTCCTTCCGGTCCTGCCAGGCCAGGTATTCCTTTTCGCCCGCGGTGTAGATGCGTTCCGCGCCGGGGGCCTTCTCCGCCGCGCGGAGGCCGCGGAGGATGCCGCCCGCCGTCTGTCTGAAGGTGTCCAGACCCATGAAGAACTCCGGATTGATAACGAAGAAGAAGTGGCCGAGGCGGAAGAGCTTGTTGGTTCCGTCCGGGTTCTTGCCGCTCAGTTCCTTCATGTAGGGGCCGCCCGCCAGCGCCGCGGACAGGATCTCCACGATGGTGGTGAAGCCGTAGCCCTTGTAGCCGCCGGTCTCCTCGCCCAGACCGCCGATGGGCAGCAGGGCGCAGTTGCCCGCGCGCATCTCCTTCAAAATCTTGCCGGAGTCGGTCATCGTGCCGCCGTCGCGGGTCACGACCAGGCCCGCGGGGGTGGGCTTGCCGCTGCGCTCGTAGTATTCGATCTTGCCGTTCTGCACGATGCTGGTGGCGCAGTCGAAGTTGAAGGGGAATTCCTCGTCCGTCGGCATCGTGAAGGTGAAGGGGTTCGTGCCCATCATCGGCTCCACGCCGAAGGTCGGGGCCACGCTGGGCCGGGCGTTGGTGCCGGAGACGCCGATCATGCCGGCCATCGAAGCCATCGTGGTCCAGTAGCCCGCGATGCCGTAGTGGGTGGAGTTGTAGACCGCGCCGCCCGCCATGCCGTAGACTTTTGCCTTCTCGATCAGCTTCTCCATCATGCGGTAGCTGGCGACCATGCCCATGCCGTTGTTGGCGTCCATCACGACGGTGGTGGGGGTCTCCTTCACGACGTCGAGCTTGGTGACGGGCAGCAGGGTGCCGTTTTCGATGCGGTCCAGATAGATCGGCTTGAAGCGGTTGCAGCCGTGGCTCTCGATGCCCCGGCGGTCGCTCTCCAGCAGCACGTCGGCGCAGATCACCGCGTCGTCGTGGGGCACGCCGTAGCGCTCGAACACGTCGATCATAAAGCTGTTGACCAGCTCCCAGGCGACATAGGGTCTCGTTTCCATATTTTTGTTCCTCCTTATTTGATTTCAGCAAAAAACGCGGAACGATCAGCCGATGTTCCGCGCGTTCAGTTCCAATTATTTATAGCAAAATTCAGAAGAATTGTCAAGGCGACGCGCAAGGTTTCCCTTTACATTTGTGCAGAATGGGGATAGAATGATAGGCAGTTATGAGTTTGGAGTTAGGAGTTAGGAGTTTTATGACTCGTTCCGACCTTGCGCGAATCCGATTGTTTCTCTTTGATCTCGATGGGACCCTGTATCTCGGGGAGCGGCTGTTTCCGTTCACGCCGGAGCTGCTGCGGACGATCCGGGAGACGGGACGGCGGTATCTGTTTTTGACGAACAATTCCTCAAAGAGCGTCGGGGATTACGTGGCGAAGCTGGTTCGCCTTGGGATCTCCGCGGAGGCGGCGGACTTTCTGACCTCGTCCCAGGCGACGGCGTGGTATCTGACGAACACGATGCCCGGCGCGCGGCTCTACGTCTGCGGGACGGCTTCCTTGCGGGAGGAGCTGGCGGCGGCGGGGTTTCAAATCGTGAACGACGAGCCCGACGCGGCGGAGTGCGTCGTGATGGGCTACGACACGGAGCTGACGTATCAAAAGCTGCTGGACGTGTCGCGGCTGCTGACGGAGCGGCCCGGCCTGCCCTATGTCGCCACGAACCCGGACCTGGTCTGCCCGACGGAGTGGGGCTTCGTCCCCGACTGCGGAAGCGTCTGCGGGATGATCCAAACCGCAACGGGCCGCGTCCCGAAGGTCGTCGGCAAGCCGGAGCCCCTGATGATCCGGCTCGCAATGGAACGCACCGGCATTCCCCCGGAACAGTGCGCGGTGGTGGGCGACCGCATCTATACGGACGTAAAAAGCGGCCTGAATGCCGGGATCGCCGGGATTTTGGTCCTGAGTGGGGAAACCACGCCTGAAATATTGGAAGCAAGCGCGGATAAGCCCAGCCTGGTTTTGAGCGACGCGGGAGAAATTATTAAACAATTGACATAAAAGGAGAGATACATCATGCGCAAATCCAAGCCCGACCTCGGCGGTTTGAAGCTGAATTACCGCCGGACCTTCCTGATCGGCTTCGCCTTCTTCGGCATTCTGCTGCTCTGGCAGGTCTACGACTCCTGGTGCCCGACCTTCCTGACGGACATCTTCGCGCGGCGGATGTACAACCTGTCCTCCGCCGAGCTGAAGGCGGGCGACCCGGACAAGATCCTGAACGTCCAGTGGATCGTCGGCATCATCATGGCCTGCGACAACCTCGCCGCGCTGATCCTGCTGCCGATCTTCGGCAACCTCAGCGACAAGACGCGGACGCCCATCGGCAAGCGCATGCCCTACATCCTGATCGGCACCTTCGTCTCCGCCGTGGCCTTCCCCTTCATCCCCCTGTTCTTCCACCACAACAACGTGGTCGGCATGGTCGTGATGATGGGCGTCGTGCTGATCTTCATGATGATGTACCGCAACCCCGCCGTGGCGCTGATGCCCGACATCACGCCGAAGCCGCTCCGCGCCCGGGCCAACGGCATCATCAACATCATGGGCTACTTCGGCGGCGCGGCCGCCACGGTGCTGGGCATCTTCCTGGTGCTGAGCAAGTACATCAATTCCCCGGACGCGGCCCGGAACATCTGGACCATCGAGATCCCCTTCATCATCGCCAGCGTGCTGATGGTGATCTCCGCCTTCGTGCTCTATAAGACCATCCGCGAGAACGAGCTGGCGGAAGAACTGAAGGAGGAGATGGAGCTCGGCGAGCAGATGGCCGCCGTCGCCACGCCGGTGGACGACGACGCGCCCATGAGCCGCGAGAACCGGAACATGCTGCTGGGCATCCTCGGCGCGGAGTTCCTCTGGTTCATGGCGGACAACGCCCTCGGCACCTACCTCGGCAACTACGTCATCTACTATCTGAATTCTGCCTCCAGCTCCACGATGATCCTGACGATCATCGGCGGCGTGTGCAGCGTGGCGGGCTTCGCCATCGCGGGCGGGATCGCGGACCGGATCGGACGCAAGTGGACGATCTCCTGCGGCCTCGCGATCACGGCCCTGGGCCTGCTCATCATGTGCTTCGTCATGCCAACCCGCACGGTGGTCGGCGAGCACGGCGAGCTGAGCTTCCCGAAGATCATGTTCGTGGTCGGCGCGCTGCGCGGCTTCGGCATGGCGCTGGTGCACAACTGCTCCTTCCCGATGGTGGTGGAGCTCTGCTCCAGCAAGAAGATCGGGCGCTTCACCGGCTTCTATTACGCGGCCAGCATGTCCGCCCAGACCGTCACGCCGGTGCTGCTGGGTCTGGTGTTCAAGGCCACCCTCGCCTGGCGCGCCCTACCGGTCTACTCCCTGATCCTCATCCTCCTGAGCTGCAGCGTTTTCACCGGGCTGGTGAAAAACATCAAGGCGCGGAAGGTAGAGAACGCGCACGGGCTCGAGGCGCTGGACGGAGATTAGTTTACAGTTAATAGGTAATAGTGAATAGTTATTGTATCGCCTTCGGCGATGATTTCAAATCAGTCGCGGAGCGACACCTCAACTATTCACTATTAACTATTCACTATTCACTCAGAAAAGGAGTATGTATGAAACGATCTGCCAAGGTTGGAATTATCGCGGGCCTTGCGCTGGCTGTGCCCTTCGCGCTCCTGGCGCCCGCTTTGCCGTCCCGGAAGAAACGTGCGGAATTTGACGGGCGGAACTTCGCCCACCGGGGGCTGCATACGCCGGACAAGGCGGTGCCGGAAAACTCGCTGGCGGCCTTCGGGCGGGCGGCGGACGCGGGCTACGGCATGGAGCTGGACGTGCAGCTCTCGCGGGACGGGCTGGTGGTCGTATTCCACGACGACACCTTGAACCGCGTCTGCGGCGTGGACGCCCGGGTGGACGCGCTGGACTTCGACGAGCTGCGGGGACTCTCCCTCTGCGGGACCGCGCAGCGCATCCCCCTGTTGGGAGAGGTCCTGGAGCTGCTGGACGGTCGCACGCCGCTGATCGTCGAGCTGAAAACCGGACCGCGCAACAAAGAGCTCTGTGAAAAGACCCTGGCCCTGCTGCGGACCTACAAGGGGCCGGTCTGCATCGAGAGCTTTAATCCCTTCATCGTCGCCTGGTTCCGCTTCCATGCGCCGTGGCTCCTGCGGGGCCAGCTCGCCCAGCCGCCGGTCGAGTATGAGAAGGCGGGCTTCCCGAAGTGGAAAAGCCTCCTGCTGGGCAACACCCTGTTCAACTGCGCCGCGCGGCCCGATTTCATCGCTTATAAGATCGGCCCGCGCCCCCTCCCCGTCCGCTTCGCCGAGCTGCTGGGGGCCATGCGTTTCGGCTGGACCAGCCACGACCCCACCAGCGAGCGGGGCCGCGACGCGGTGATCTTCGAGTTCTACCGGCCGGAGTCACGGTATAAAAAGAAATAGGCTTTGCAATCCCGGTGTTTCTATGCTATAGTGTTATCATCCTGACAAAATCCACACGGACAAAACAAACAACTACGAAAGGGGTACACGATTATGGGACTCATTCATGCCGCGCTGGGCGCCGCTACGGGCATTCTCGCCGACCAGTGGAAGGAATATTTTTACTGTGAGGCCATCCCGGAGAACGTGCTGGTCGTCAAGGGCCATCACCGCACCTCCGGCCGCTCCAGCAATTACAAGGGCAGCGACAACATCATCTCCAGCGGCTCCATCGTCGCCGTGGCCGACGGCCAGTGCATGATCATCGTCGATCAGGGCCAGGTGGTCGAGCTCTGCGCCGAGCCGGGCGAATTCCGCTACGACGCCTCCAGCGAGCCGAGCATCTTCAACGGCAACCTGAAGGAGAGCGTGATCGCCACCTTCAAGGAGCTGGGCAAGCGCTTCACCTTCGGCGGCGAGCCACCGAAGGATCAGCGCGTTTACTATTTCAACACCAAGGAGCTGATCGGCAACAAGTACGGCACGCCCTCCCCCGTCCCCTTCCGCGTCGTGGACCAGCGCGCCGGGATCGACATCGACATCTCCGTCCGCTGCTTCGGCGAGTACAGCTATCACATCAGCGACCCGATCCTGTTCTATACGAACGTCTGCGGCAACGTCAGCGAGGACTTCACCCGTGACCGTCTGGACAGCCAGCTCAAGACCGAGCTGCTGACCGCCCTGCAGCCCGCCTTCGCGAAGATCAGCGAGATGGGCATCCGCTACAGCGCCCTGCCCGGCCACACCGTCGAGCTGAGCGAGGCCCTGAACGAGGTCCTCAGCAACAAGTGGCGCGACCTGCGCGGCATCGAGATCGTTTCCCTCGGCGTCAGCTCCATCAAGGCCAACGAGGAAGACGAGGCCATGATCAAGGAGCTGCAGAAGAACGCAGCCTTCCGCGATCCGACTCTGGCCGCCGCGAACCTGGTGGGCGCCCAGGCCGCCGCGATGCAGAACGCCGCGAAGAACGAGGGCGGCGCGGCGATGGCCTTCATGGGCATGAACATGGCGCAGCAGGCCGGCGGCTTCAACGCCCAGAGCCTCTATCAGATGGGCGCGCAGCAGCAGGCCCAGCAGCAGGCGGCCCAGCCCGCTCTGCCCGCGAACGGCTGGACCTGCCCGAGCTGCGGCACCCAGGGCATCACCGGCAAGTTCTGCCCCGAGTGCGGCGGCAAGAAGCCTGAGCCCGCCCCCGCCGCCAACGGCTGGACCTGCCCGAGCTGCGGCACGGTGAACAAGGGCAAGTTCTGCGCCGAGTGCGGCGCGAAGAAGCCCGCCGGCGTCCCCCAGTACAAGTGCGACAAGTGCGGCTGGGAGCCCGCCGACCCGACCCACCCGCCGAAGTTCTGCCCCGAATGCGGAGATCCCTTCGACAATAACGACATCGTCTGATTTTAAAAGGGAGTGACTCACATTGCCCTCCATCATCAACTACAAATGTCCGGCCTGCACCGGGCCGCTGCATTACGTCGGGTCCAGCGGAAAGCTGGAATGCGACTACTGCGGCAGCGTCTATGACGTGGCCGAGATCGAGGCGCTGCAAAAGCCGAAGGAGGAGGCCGCCCAGGCCGCCTTTCAGCAGCAGCAACAGCAGGAGGCGAAGGAAGCGGCGGAGGCCGCGGCCTTTGCCGCCGATGGCTGGGACGCCTCGGCCATCAGCGCCAACTGGGGCGCGGACGCTCAGGGGATGCGGGCCTACAACTGCCCGAGCTGCGGCGCGGAGCTGATCTGCGACGAGACCACCGCCGCCACGAGCTGCCCCTACTGCGGCAACAACACCATCGTGCCCGGCCAGTTCTCCGGCACCCTGAAGCCCGACCTGATCCTCCCCTTCCGGCTGGATAAGCAGGCCGCGCTGGACGCGCTGCGGAACCACTACCGCAAGAAGCCCTTCCTCCCGAAGCGCTTCTCCGATCAGAACCAGATCGAGCAGATCCGGGGCATCTACGTCCCCTTCTGGCTCTTCGACGGCACCGCGGAGGCGGACGCCACCTTCGAGGGGACCCGCAGCCACACCCGCCGTCAGGGGAAGTACGAGGTCACCACCACCGAGCATTACAACGTCCACCGCTCCGGCAGCCTGGCCTTTGAGAAGGTCCCCGTGGACGCCAGCAGCAAGATCCCCGCGGACCACATGGACTCCATCGAGCCCTTCAACTACGACGAGCTGATGCCCTTCTCCACCGCCTACATGCCCGGCTTCCTCGCCGATAAGTACGATATCTCCGCCGCGGACTGCATCTCCCGCGCGGACGACCGCTGCGAGAACACGGTCATCGACGCGCTGCGGGACACGGTCCACGGCTACGAGACCGTTACGCCCATGGGGCACGAGGTCTGGCTGCACCGCGGCAAGGTCCACTACGCTCTGCTCCCGGTCTGGCTGCTGAACACGAAGTACAACGGCAAGGACTACCTGTTCGCGATGAACGGGCAGACGGGCCGCCTGGTCGGCGACCTGCCGGTGGACAAGGGAAAGTTCTGGCTGACCTTTGCCGCCATCGCGGTCCCCATCGCCGCCGCGATCAGCGCGGCGCTGATGTTCCTGTAAGGAGGCGGCCGAAATGAAAAAACAGTTTTTGGCGCTCCTGCTGGCCCTGCTCCTGCTGGCCTCCCTCGCCCCCGCCGCGCTGGCGGAGGACGGGGTCCCGACGATGATCTTCGACCTCTCCGGCATTCTGGACGACGAAGCCTATGACATGCTGGAGCAGGTCGCCGAGGATATCGCGGCGCAATACGACTTCTATCCCTACATCGTATCTCTGGACGACTACCGCGAGTACGTCTCCGACGAGGACACCGATGAGATGGCGAAGGACGTTTATCTCGGCAACGAGCTGGGCTATGGCGACGAACAGCGCGGCTGCATCCTGCTGCTGTGCATGGACGACGGCTTTTTCGACATCTACAGCCAGGGCGACGCCCGCTTTGACACCGCGGCGCTGGACGCGCTGGGCGACGACTTCAAGGCCGGGCTGGAAGCGGACTGGACCGACGGCTTCGCCGCCTATCTGCGGGGCTGCGAGGCCCTGCTGAACAGCGAGACGCGCACGACCGAGAGCGCCGCAGGCGAGACCGGGCAGTACGTCTACGACACCGCGATGCTCCTGACCCTCGAGGAGCAGGCGGCGCTGCAGGCCCGGGCCGAGGAGATCGCCGCGACCTACGACTTCGGCGTCTACGTCTTCACCTGTGACGACTACATGCTCTACTCCTCCCGCAGCGTGGAGTACGCGGCGGAGGTCATCTACAAGACCTTCGACATGGGCGTAGGCGAGGAGAAGAGCGGCATCATGCTCCTGCTGAGCATGGACGACCGCGACTACGACCTCTGCGCCTACGGCTACGGGCACGTGGCCTTTACCGACTACGGAAAGCGCGATCTGGCGACGTATTTCCTTGACAACTTCAAGCGCAACGACTGGTACGACGGCTTCCGGGACTATCAGAACCGCTGCGCGGACCTGCTTCAGCAGGCGAAGGAGGGCCACCCCCTCGACGTGAGCAACGGCGGCGGCGGGTCCAGCCGCGGCGGAGGCGGCGGGCGCTATGAGCCCGGCACCGCCATCGCCATCGGCCTGTTTGTCGGCGTGCTGGTCGCCCTGATCGTCACGCTGATCATGCGGGGCAAGATGCGCTCCGTCCGAAAGGCCACGGGCGCGCGGAACTATGCCATACCCGACAGTCTGGTCATGACCGACGCCAGCGACCACTTCACCCACATCACCGAGACCCGCGTGAAGGTCGAGAGCGAACGCAGCAGCGGAGGCGGCGGAGGCACCAGCGTCAGCAGCGGAGACTTCTCGCATTCCAGCGGAAAGTTCTGAAAAGTAAACAGCGCAATCAGATGATACAACCAAACTGGCGGACGCTCGCTCGAGCGTCCGCCAGTTTGGGTGTATGATGATGGGTATCGTTTTTTCGTAGGGGCGCTTCACGAAGCGCCCCGAGACTGTAGACAAATATCGTTACCATGTAAATTGGGCTTTGGCGAGATCATGTTCGTAGGGGCGACCCTGTGTGGTCGCCCGTCCGTAACGACGATTGACAGCGAAAGGAAAAAAAGCACACGGAAAGATTTGTCATTCCGAGCCAGTCCACAAACTGGCGTGGGAATCCCACAATATAC
>JAFSRS010000166.1 GCA_017445985.1 Oscillospiraceae bacterium
GACTTCGCCGCCGAAGTCGCCGCCCAGATGAACATGGGCAAGTGATCCGGGCGAATATCCGATCATAGAAATATCCCACGGTGAAAGCCGTGGGATTTTTTTGCGGATCGAGAGTTGTGGGGATGGGGAGTGGATTTGTAGGGACGGCTTTCAGCCGTCCGCCGTAAAATTCCTGCCGACCCCGTAGGGAGCGATCCCCTGATCGCTCCGCGTTCCGACGATAAAACGTCCCCGCCGCCCCTTCGGCTCCCCTGCAAGGGGATCAGTCGGCCACAGGCCGACTGAGGGGTTCCGCCCCGCGCCCTGCGCGGGGCGGCGGCGCCATCAGGGGATGGCGCCCTACGGGCGTATCGGAAATGCGGACGGCTGAGAGCCGTCCCTACAGTCTATTCTTTGCCAATTCCCCATTAACCGCGCAAAAAACCACGGCCCGGAGGCCGTGGTTTTTGATTGTCGTTTCCTGTTTATTCCAGCGTGAACAGCAGCTCGCCGCCTTTGACGGTTTTGCCGACCTCTACCAGCACGTCCTTCACAACGCCCGCGTGGGCGGCGGTGATGCTGGTCTCCATCTTCATGGCCTCGATCACGCCGAGGACCTGGTTCTCCTCCACCCGGTCGCCGGGCTTCACGTCCACGCGGCTCACCATGCCAGGGATGGAAGCGCCGATCTGCTTCGGGTCCTTCGGGTCGGCGATCACCGCGGCCTTGGCGGTCTCGCTGGCGTAGGGATCGGGGACCGTGACCTCGCGGCGCATGCCGTTCAGCTCAAAGAATACCTGGATGGTGCCGTCGTCGTTCTTGTCGCCCAGACCGAGGTACTTGATAACCAGCGTCTTGCCGTCCTCGATGTTGATCTTGTTCGTCTCGCCCAGGGCCAGACCGTTGAAGAACACGTGACTGCCCATGCGCATGATATAGCCGTACTCCTTGCCGTGCTCGCGGAAGTCGCGGTAGACCTTCGGGTACATGCAATAGCTGATCACGTCGCAGGGGTCGATGGGCTCGTCGCCCAGGAAGGCCTGCATCTCCTCGCGGACCTTCACGAAATCCACCGGCTCCATGATCTCGCCGGGGCGGCAGGTGATGGGCTGCTCGCCCTTCAAGACGATCTCCTGCAGGCCCTCGGGCTGGAAGCCCCAGGCGGGCTGGCCCATCATGCCCTTGAAGTAGCTCACGACGCTGTCCGGGAAGGCCAGGGTCTTGCCCTTTTCCAGAATGTTCTCCGGCGTCAGGTCGTTCTGCACCATGAAGATCGCCAGGTCGCCCACGACCTTGCTGCTGGGCGTGACCTTCACCAGGTCGCCGAGCATGTCGTTGGCGGTCTTGTACATCTCCTTGACCTCGGCGAAGCGCGCGCCCAGACCCAGGGAGTTGACCTGCGGCTGCAGATTCGTGTACTGGCCGCCGGGGATCTCAAAGCGGTAAATGTCCGTCGTGGTGGTTTTCAGACCGTGGTCGAAGTTCGCGTAGCGCAGGCGTACGTCGGCGTAGTAGTCGCTGAGCTCCTGGATGCGCCGCAGGTCGAGGCCCGTGTCGCGCTCGGTGCCCTGCAGGGCCGCGACGACGGCGTCCATGCTGGGCTGGCTCGTCAGGCCGCTCATGCTGCTGACCGCCACGTCCACGATATCGACGCCCGCCTCCGCCGCCATCAGCAGCGAGGCCACCTGGTTGCCGGTGGTGTCGTGGGTGTGGAACTGCACCGGGATGCCGATCTCCTGCTTCAGGGTGCTTATCAGCTTCTTCGCCGCGTAAGGCTTCAACAGGCCGGACATGTCCTTGATGCAGAGGATGTGCGCCCCGCGCTTCTCCAGCTCTTTTGCGAGGTTTACATAATATTCCAGCGTGTAACGGTCCCGCTTCGGGTCGAGGATGTCGCCGGTGTAGCACATGGCGGCCTCCAGCAGCTTATCCTGCCGCAGCACCTCGTCCATCGCGATCTCCATGCCGGGGATCCAGTTCAGGGAGTCGAAGACGCGGAACACGTCGATCCCGCTCTTCGCCGCCTCCTTGACGAAGGCGCGGACCAGATTGTCCGGGTAGTTGGAGTAGCCCACCAGGTTGCTGCCGCGCAGGAGCATCTGGAAGGGGATGTTCGGAATTTTTTCCCGCAGCAGCGCCAGACGCTCCCAGGGACTCTCGTGCAAGAAGCGGTAGGCCACGTCGAAGGTCGCGCCGCCCCACATCTCCAGCGAGAAGCAGTCGCGGAGAATGTCCGCGGTGCCCTCCGCACCCTTGATCATGTCGCGGGAGCGCATCCGGGTGCTGAGCAGGCTCTGGTGCGCGTCGCGCATCGTCGTGTCGGTGAGCAGCAGCTTTTTCTGGTCCAGGACCCACTTGCTGACCGCGGCGGGGCCTTCCTCGTCCAGCAGCTTCTTGATGGTCCCCTCCCCCAGCGGGGCGCGCTTGACCGGGAAGCGGGGCGTGTCGTACTGGTGCCGCTCCGCCTTGGGGTTCGCCACCTGGATCTGCGCGATGTATTTCAGCACGCGGGTGGCGCGGTCCCGGCTGTCGGAAATTTCAAACAGCTCCGGCGTCTCGTCGATGAACTTCGTGTGGCACTTGCCCGCGAGAAAGGCCGGGTGGTTGAGGATGTTCGTGACAAAGGGGATATTGGTCTTGACGCCGCGGACGTGGGTCTCGTTCAGCGCCCTGACGGCCTTGCGGCAGGTGGCGGGGAAATTGCAGTCCCAGCAGGTGACTTTCACCAAAAGGGAGTCGTAGTAGGGGCTGATGACGGTGCCGGTGGCGGCGTTGCCGCCGTCGAGCCGGACGCCGAAGCCGCCGCCGGTGCGGTAGGCCGTGATGCGCCCGGTGTCCGGGGCGAAGTTGTTCAGCGGGTCCTCGGTGGTGACGCGGCACTGGATGGCGTAGCCGTTCAGCCGCACGTCCTCCTGGCAGCGGAGGCCGATCTCCGGGTAGTCCAGGCTCTTGCCCTGGGCGATCAAGATCTGCGCCCGCACGATGTCGATGCCGGTGACGCACTCCGTGACCGTGTGCTCGACCTGGATGCGGGGGTTCATCTCGATGAAGTAGTGCGCCCCGCTCTTGTCCACCAGAAATTCCACGGTGCCCGCGCTGACGTAGCCCACCTGCTTGGCGATCTTCACCGCGTCGGCGCGGAGGGCCTCGACGGTCTCCTTCGGAACGCTCCACGCCGGGGCGAACTCGACGACCTTCTGGTAGCGCCGCTGCAGCGAGCAGTCGCGCTCGCCCAGGTGGTAGATGTTGCCGTAGGTGTCGGCGAGGATCTGGACCTCGATGTGCTTGGGCTCCACGAGGAACTTTTCGATGAAGATATCGCCGCAGCCGAAGGACTTCTCCGCCTCGCTCTTGACCAGGGCGAAGTTCTCCATGACCTCCTCCGGCGTGTCGCAGCGGCGCATCCCGCGCCCGCCGCCGCCCGCCGCGGCCTTCAGGATGATCGGGAAGCCGAATTCCTCGGCCTTCTGCAGCGCCTCGTCCGCATCGCGCAGCGGCGTCGTGCCGCCGGGGATCGTCGGGACGCCGCAGGCCTTCGCGATGGCCTTCGCCGCCAGCTTGTCGCCCATCTGGGCCAGCACGTGGCTCGGCGGGCCGATGAAGATGATGTTGTTGTATTCGCAGGCCCGGGCGAAGGCGGCGTTCTCGGAGAGGAAGCCGTAGCCGGGATGGATCGCGTTCACGCCGCGGCGCTTCGCCAGGTCGATGATGCCGGGGATGTCAAGGTACGCGCCCAGAGCGGTCTTGCCCTCGCCGATCAGGTAGGCCTCGTCCGCCTTGGTGCGGAAGTTGGAGTAGGTGTCCTCCGTGGAGTACATGGCGACGGTGTGCATCCCCAGGTCATAGCAGGCGCGGAAGATCCGGATGGCGATCTCGCCGCGGTTCGCGACAAGCACCTTGTCGATGATGCGTTCGTTCAAATGTGGCGCTCCTTTCTATCGTAGTGAATAATGAATAAGTAATAGTTAATAGTTGTGGTGTCGCTCCGCGACATTTTAAATATATCGCCGGAGGCGATCCCTCAACTATTCACTATTCACTATTACCTATTAACTTCTATGCTTTCCGCTCCCAAATCATGCCCGTGGGCTTTGCCGCGAAGCATGCTCTGTCGGGGGGTTTTAAATCCTCCGCCGCGGCTTTTGCCGCGTTGAAATCATGGAAAATGCCAAACACCGCGCTGCCGGTGCCGGTCATGGCCGCGCCCAGCGCGCCGCGGTCCAGCAGGGCCGTTTTGATGGCGGTGATCTCCCGGCTCTGGGAAGGGCTCAGCACGTCCTCAAAAACGTTGAATACGTGCCGCGCGACGCCCCGCAGGTCTCCCGCCGCCAGCGCGGCGCGGAGGCCCTCGGTGTCCGGGCGGGCGCTGCGGGTACGGGCGTCGATCCGGGCGAAGAGCTCCGGGGTTCGGATGGAGAAGTCCGGCTTGCAGATCGCGAAGGCGCAGTCCGGGAGGGGCGGGAGCTCCGTCAAAAGCTCTCCCCTGCCCTCCGCCAGCCGGGTGCCGCCCCGGACGCAGTAGGGCACGTCGCTGCCGACCTGCTCCCCAAGGCGTTCCAGCTCCTCCAGCGTGAAGGGATTCCCGTACATCCGGTTCAGCGCCCGCAGCACCGCGGCGGCGTCGCTGCTGCCGCCCGCCATACCCGCGCCGACCGGGATGCGCTTGTCCAGCCGGATCGCCGCGCCCGGCGTGACGTTCCCCGTCCTGTCATTCCGAGCCAGTGCGCACACCGGCGTGGGGATCCCATTCCGAAGCTGCCGCGCGGAGGTGGGATCGCCACACCAGTCCGCGGACTGGTTCGCGATGACAGGCAGGCTCCCGGCGGCGGCAAAAAAGACCTGGGCGGCGCGGGCCGCAAGATTGTCCCCGTCCGTCGGGAGAAAGCCGAAATTGCTCTCGCAGACGAAGCCGCCCGCGGGGCGCGGCTCGACCGTCACGGCGTCGCAGAGCTCCACGCTCTGCATCACCATGCGGAGGTCGTGATAGCCGTCGGACCGCTTTCCCAATACGTCCAGGCTCAGGTTGAGCTTGGCCTGAGCCTGTTCCGTCACGGTATTCACATCAAACCGAACAGCAGCTTCATATCCACCGCCGCGCCGTCCGGGTAATACGGCCCCAGCAGGCCGTTTTTCTCATTGTAGCTCAGGCCGAGGCCGGTATCCTTCGTGCTGTCGTAGAGCAGGAAGGGGACGGGGTCTCCGTCGTGGCCGCGGGTGGAGGTCAGCGTCTTGTGGTCGGAGAGGAACAGCAGCCGCCAGTCCCAGCCCCGCGCCTCGAAGGCCGCCTTCAGGGGGGCCATGCAGCGGGAGTCCAGCCACTCGATGCTCTGCAGCTTGCCCTTCAGATCGCCGTTGTGGGTGCACTCGTCCGGGGCCTCCACGTGCAGGGCCGCGAAGTCGTACTTCTCCAGGGTCTCCAGCACGGCGGCGACCTTGTTTTCCAGATTCGTGTCCAGCTCGCCCGTCGCGCCCTCGACGTGGACCGGCTCCAGCCCGGTCAGGGCCGCGATGCCGTGGCAGAGGGGCACGGCGGAGATCACGCCGCCCCGGTGGCCGAACTGTTCCTCGAAGGAGGGCAGGGCCACGGCGGTGCCCTCGGCCCAGAACCAGACGCCGTTGGCGGGCAGCTTGCCCTGCGCCCGGCGCCGCTCGTTCAGCGGGTGGTGGTCCAAAATCTCCTGGGCCAGGCGCATCAGGCCTTCCAGCACCGGGGCGTTGCCGTTGCCGGAGGGCAGCAGCGGGCCGATGACCTCCCCCAGGTGGTCGTGGGGCGGGATCAGCTTCAGGCCCTCGGCCCTCGCGCCGCTCTGCACCGCGATATGGCGGAAGGAGTGGCCGGGATAGACCTTCATGCCCGCCTCGGCCGCGGCCCTGGCGAAAGCCGGATCGGAGAAGAGGGCGGTCACGATCTCGTCGGAGACGTCCCCCTCGATGCTCCCGGCGGAGTGGGAGAGGATGCGCTTCTCGCCGAAGGGCTTGTCGGCGTCCTCGTAAGCGACCATGTTGCAGCGGTAGGCGATGTCGCCGGGGTTCAGCTTGATGCCGCTGGCGGCGGCCTCCAAGGGGGCGCGGCCCGTGTAATACTTCCGGGGATCGCAGCCGAAGATGCTGGTGATGGCCGTGTCGCTCCCGGCGGGCAGGCCCTTGGGGCAGTTGCTCACCGAGCCCAGCACGCCGCGCGCGCTGAGCGCGTCAAAGGTCGGCAGGCTGGCGTATTCCAGCGGGGTCTTGTCTCCCAGCTCCGGCACGGGGTTGTCCGCCATGCCGTCGCCGATGAAAAGCAGATACTTCATAATTTGTTCTCCTGTGGCGGATGATTGTGTATTGCAGAAAGAATAGCACAAAAGGTGCCATTTTACAAGATTATTGTGCCCTTTGAGGCCCGAGTTCTACTATATCAATAGAGAAGCGCGGCCCAAACAAGGCCGCGCTTGGTAAAAAAACCATGTGAAATGATTCAGACATACCAAACAGGTACGGAACAATCTGAAAAAAAGCGCTGTATTTCCTGCGGATCTGCTTAGCGGCTTTTCTCAGGAAAAGGCGAATCACTGAACGAAAAAACCTGCTGTAGGGGCCGCCGCCTTCGGCGGCCTGCGGACTGTAGACAAATGGTTTTTCCAAGTGAAAAACTCGCAAGGGGGATTGTTAAGGGGGA
>JAFSRS010000167.1 GCA_017445985.1 Oscillospiraceae bacterium
CCGCCCTCGGCGGCCCGTCTTCCTTGCGCGATGGATCACGGGCCGCCGAGGGCGGCGGCCCCTACGGCAAATGGGTACGCTGTTTCGCATAAAACTATACAATGCAAAATGTGCAACGTTCTCCCTCTTCTGCCGCCTGCGGGCGGCACCCTCCCCCGCTGGGGGAGGGATAAGAGCCGATGACGCAACCACCAGCCTCAAAACCAAGGTGCCGAGGTAACGACGCGGTTCCCTCCCCCGGCGGGGGAGGGTGGCGCGTAGCGCCAGGAGAGGGAGAGCATAACGAAATAGGAAACATAAAGTATAAAGTGATACACCGTACTACGGTGTTGATTCCCACGGGAGATGTCATTTTGAGCGCTGAGAAAAACACAATCGAAACGACCCTCGACCACGTCCCCGCCGGGACGCCCACCGACGAGGAGCTTTACGGGCGCGTGCGTCTGCCCGCGCTGCCGGAGGGCGTGACGCGGGCGGGGCTGATCCGCGACGTGGTGAAGATCTCGCTGCCGAGCCTGGTGGAGCTGGTGCTGACCCAGCTCACCAGCATCGCCGACCAGATCATGGTGGGCCAGCTCCCCGGCGAAGAGGGCGTCAGCGGCCTCGCCGCCGTCGGGCTGGCGGTACAGCCGAAGTTCCTGCTGATGACCGCGCTCATGGCGCTGAACGTCGGCACCACGGCCCTGATCGCCCGCTTCCGGGGCCGTCAGGACCGGGTCAACGCGAACCAGGCCTTCCGTCAGGGGATCGTGCTTTGCTTCCTGATCACGCTGGTCTTTATGGCGGCGGGCCTCGCGACCTCCGGCGTGATGATCCGCTTCATGGCGGGCACGGGCAACATGAGCGAACGCGCCATCGCCCTGGGGACGCGCTATCTGGACATCCAGCTCTACGGCTTCCTGCCCCTCTGCCTGACCTTCACGATCACGGCGGCGCTGCGCGGGCTGGGCGAGTCGCGGCTCCCGCTGTTCTACAACACCGTCGCCAACGTCGTGAACATCTTCCTGAACTGGGTCATGATCTACGGCAAGCTGGGCTGCCCCGCCATGGGCGTGGAGGGCGCGGCCTGGGCCACGGTGATCGGACAGCTCGTGGCCTTCGTGATCGCGGGCTGGATCGTGCTGGACAAGCGGCGCTACATCCATCTGGACCTGCGCGCGCGCTTCCGCTTCGACCGCGGCCTGCTGATCGGCCTCGTCACCATCGGCATCCCCAGCATGGTGGAGCAGCTTTTGCTGCGCACCGGCCTCATCATCTACTCCCGCATGGTCGCGGGCCTCGGCGACGTGGATTTCGCCACGCATCAGGTCTGCATGAGTCTGCAGGCCCTGAGCTTCCTGATGGGCCAGGCCTTCGCGAACGCCTCCACGACCCTGATGGGACAGAGCCTCGGCAAGGGGCGCTACGACATGGCGGCGCTCTACGTGCGCCAGAGCCGGACCCTCGGCATCCTCGTTTCGCTGGTGTTCGCGGCGCTGCTGGTGAGCTTCAACCGCAGCTTCATCGCGCTCTACAACTCCACGCCGGAGGTCATCGACACCGGCGCGAAGATCCTGATTTTGCTGGCCGCGAGCCAGCCCTTCCAGGCCGACCAGTTCATTGCCTCCGGCGCGCTGCGCGGCGCGGGGGACACCCGCTTCACCGCCGCCGCGGTGGCGGCCACGGTGCTGGGGCTGCGGACGATCCTCGGCTATCTGATGATCCAGGTCCTGGGCCTGGGGCTCTGGGGCGCGTGGATCGCCCTGATCACCGACCAGGTCAGCCGGACCTTCATCATCGCCGTCCGCTATTCCGGCGGCAAGTGGAAGCGCAGCGCGGCGGTCCGCTTCGCCGCCGCCGACGCGGCGCGGGGGTAACGAAAGAAAGCAAGGACCTGTTGCAAATCGGTTTGAAACGATCTGCAACAGGTCCGATTTTTTTTTGCAGGGACGGCATTTGCAGGGACGGCTGAGAGCCGTCCGCCGGAACGATCCTTGCCGACGCCGTAGGGAGCGATCCCCTGATCGCTCCGCGTTCCGCCAACGCGGCTATAGCCACACCCCTGTGCTTCCCCCCCAGGGGGAAGGACAAAACGCGCCTGCAAGTCCACCCCTCATCCGTCATTTGCCTCGCGGGGGATCGGCAAATGCCACCTTCCCCCAGGGGGGGAAGGACGATCCGCCCCGCGCGTTGCGCGGGGCGGCGGCGCGATGTGGGCATCGCGCCCTACGGGCTTGGCGGTCATTTCGGCGCGGGCGACCACATAGGGTCGCCCCTACGAATCAATTATTTCAGTCTGCCGCTTACTTGACCCAGCGCTCCATGGCCTTGTCGATCAGGCTGACGGCGTAAGAGATCGCGGCGTCGTCTGTGTCGGCGTAGGGCTGGAGGGGGGCGCGGACGCCGCCGAGGTCCAGGCCCTCGCGGCGGCGGAGGGTCTCCTTGATGGCGGCGTACATGTTGCACTTGCCGCCGCAGAGGGCGTAGATGATATTGTTCACGTCGTACTGCAGGGCCCGGGCCTGCTCCGCCTCGCCGGCTTTCACCAGCGCGAAGAGCTTGACGATCAGCTCCGGCATGGCGCCGTAGGTGCCGCCGATGCCGCCGTCCGCGCCCATGGCGAGGCCGCTGACGATCTGCTCGTCCGGCCCGTTGAACACGACGAAGTCCCGTCCGCCGAGGGTGCCCTCATACTTGAACTGCTGGATGTCCTGGGTGGGCATGGAGGAGTTCTTCACGCCGATGACCCGGGGATTTTTCAGCATCTCCCGCAGCAGGGGCAGGGTCAGCGCCACGCCCGCGAGCTGGGGGATGTTGTAGATGATGAAATCTGTGTTGGGCGCCGCGGCGGAGATGTCGTTCCAGTAGCGGGCGATGGAGGCCTCCGGCAGGCGGAAGTAGATCGGCGGGATGCTGGCGATGGCGTCCACGCCCAGGCTCTCCGCGTGGGCGGCCAGCTCGGCGCTGTCGCGGGTGTTGTTGCAGGCGACGTGGGCGATCACGGTGACGCGGCCCCGATTGGCCTCCATCACGGCCTCGAGCAGCCGCTTGCGCTCCGCGACGCCCTGATAGATGCACTCGCCGCTGCTGCCGCCGACGTAGACGCCCTTCACGCCCTTGCCGATCAGATACTCCATCAGCGCCTTCGCGCGCTCCGGCGAGACCTCCCCGTCGTCGCCGTAGCAGGCGTAAAAGGCCGGAATGACACCCTGGTATTTCGTAATGTCTTTCATAATAACCTCCGTAAAATCGGGACCCGCTTCGCGGGCCCCGATAATTTTTATTATCCCTTCACGGCTCCCATGGTGATGCCCTTTGTAAAGTACTTCTGGAAGATCAGGAACACGACGATGATGGGGACCGCGGCGAGGGCCGCGCCGGCCATGATGAGGCCGAAGTCCGTGGAGTTCTCCGCCTGCATCGTGGCGATGCCGAGGGAGATCGTCAGGTTCTTGCTGCTGGTCAGCATGATCAACTGCATGAAGTAGTCGTTCCAGGAGTTGATGAAGGTGAAGATGGCCAGCGCGCCGATGCCGGGCTTGATGAGCGGGACCACGACGCTGGTGAAGGTCTTGAGCTCGCTGGCGCCGTCGATGCGGGCGGCCTCGAGCATTTCGCCGGGGATGCCCTCGGAGAACTGCTTCATCAGGAACACGCCGAAGGGCCAGCCGACCGTCGGGAAGATGACGGCCCAGATGTTGTCATAGAGGCCCAGGGCGCTGATCTCGCGGATCAGGGGGATCAGGATGACCTGCTTGGGCAGGGCCATCGCCGCCACGATCAGGGAGAAGAGCAGCGTGCGTCCGAAGAAGCGCTTTTTCGCCAGGGCGTAGCCCGCCATGGCCGCGGTGATGCAGGTCAGGATCATCGCCATGACCGCCATGAACACGGTGTTCAGCAGCCAGCGGATCGCGCCGGGGACCTTGCCCACCTCGACGCCGAAGAGACTCAGCAGCGGGGCGCTCCGGCGGGAGAACAGCTCCGCGTAGTTGCGGAGGGTGAACTCCTGCGGGAACCAGCGGGGCGTGGCGGAGTTGATCTCGGCCATGGTCTTCACCGAGCCGGTCAGGATCCAATAGAGCGGGAACAGGAACAGCAGGGCCAGCACGATCAGCACGATCAGCGTGACGGTCCGATAGGCCTTGGTGCGTCCGGAAGTGATCTTCATACCGTCTCGCCCCCTTTACTTTTCCCGGGCCAGCCGGAACTGGATGGCCGAGAGGATCGCGATGAAGATCGCCAGGATCACGCCCATCGCGTTGCCGTAGCCGAAGTTGTTCAGCTTGAACGCGGTGTAGTAGATGTAATACATGACGGTCTCGGTCGCGTAGTTTGGCCCGCCGCTGGTCAATAGCTGGATCAGCGCGAAGCACTGGAAGGAGTTGATCGTCGTGATGACGAGGATATACAGCGTCGTCGGCATGATCTGCGGCCATTTGATGCGCCAGAAGACCTGCAGATTCGTCGCGCCGTCCACCTCGGCGGCCTCGACCAGGGACTGGTCGACGTTGCTGAGGGCGGAGACGTAGAGCACGATGGGCTGGCCGACGCTGGTGGTCAGCAGGATGATAATGATACAGGCCAGCGCGTATTTCGGGTCGCCCAGCCAGTTGATGTTCTTTTCAATGAAGCCCATGCCCTTCAACAGGTAGTTGAAGATGCCGTAGTAGTTGTTGTACATCCACTTCCAAACCACGGTGACGGCGACGGAGCCGGTGACCACGGGGAGGTAGAAGACGATGCGGAAGAAGCTCAGGGCCCCCTCCTTCATTTTGTAGATCGCGGAGGCGACCCACAGGGAAAAGACGCAGACCACCGGCACGCTGACCAGCACGATGATGAAGGTGTTCACCAGGGCCTTGAGGAACACGGGGTCCTTCCACAGCGTGACGTAGTTCTGGAAGCCGACGAAGGCGTCCGGCACGTTGGCGGACAGTTTCGCGTCAAAGAAGCTGGTGTAGACGCAGAGGATCATCGGGAACACGACGAACCCCAGGAAAAAGATAAGGCTGGGGAGCAGGAAGAGATAGCCGGAGATGTTCTCCCGCCGCCGCAAAGCTTTGCTCATGGTTTGAGTTCTCAAAATACTCTCGCCCCTCTCGGAAGAGAGTTAATCGTTTCTTGCGAGACGATCAACTATCCAGATTCGCTTTCCCCCGCCGGCGAAAGCCGGCGGGGGAAAGGCTCAGTCAGTCAAATCGGTATGTTGCCTTAGGTGTCTCAGCCCTGGGCGGCGGCGTTGGCCTCGGCGGCGAAGCTGGCGACGGCGGCGGCGATGGCCTCCTCAGAGCCGTCGGAAGCGCCGACCTGCTGCAGCATGTTCCACCAGGCGGTGCGGGCCTGCGCCCAGCCCTTGGTGACCTGATAATAGTCGCCCAGGTAAGGCATCAGCTTGGTGTACTCGTTCATGATCTCGTTGTCGGCCCAGATGGCGCTGAGATCGGTGCCCTCCGCGGCGGAGCGGGCGGCGAAGTAGTTGGCGGTGCGGACGGCGTCGGCGGTGTGCTCGCTGTCGCAGAAGTACTTGATGAACTGCTTGGCAGCCTCGATGCGGGCGGCGTCGCCGTTGTCAAAGATGCCGAAGCCCCAGATGCCGCCCTGCAGAGCGGGATCGCCATCGGCCGGGAAGGCCATGAACACGATCTCGTCGCCGGTGGCGGTCAGGCCGGCGCCGGTGCCGGCGGAGTTCGGGTTGAGCTGCTGGGCAATGTTCCAGCAGTAGGCCATCTTGAAGATGCCGTTGTAGAAGTTGGCGATCTCCTCACCGCCGTTGATGGAGGGATCGTACTCGACGCCCTGCAGATCATAGATGGTCTTCAGAGCCTTGACGTTCAGCGGATCGTCCCAGGTGTAGGCGCTGTGGTCGGCGGTGGTGAAGGTGCCGCCGTACAGGTTGTTGACCAGCGCGCGGGTGCCCTGGTCGCCGCCCTGGCCGCTGCAGTAGATGCCGGAGAAGGTGTCGCCGTAGTAGGCGTACAGGGCCGCGCAGGCGTCAAGATACTGCTGGGTGGTCCAGGTGTGGCTGTCACGGTCCACGTACTGATCGGCGCCCGCCTCGACGAAGGCGGTCCAGTTGATGGCCATGCAGTGCGCGGTCATGACCAGGGGATACTCATAGGCGGCGCCCGCGTCGGTGAAGCAGGCGGCCAGCGCGGCGGCGTTCAGCTCGGCCTTGTCGGTGTCGTCAAACAGATCGCTGATGTCGACCATGTAGCCGTTGGCGCCCCAGTTGGCGACCAGACGCTCGGGACCCTCCATGATCAGGTCGGGGGCGGCCTTGGCGGTGATGGCGGTGTTGACCTTGTCGTCGCCGTCGGCGTAGGTCAGGTACTCGACCGTGACCTTGATGCCGGTCTCGGCGGTGAAGGCGTCGGTCAGGGCCTTGACGGCCTCTTCATTGCCCCAGTTGCCGATGGGATAGGTCCACAGGGTAATCTCGGTGGCGGCGGCGGGCTCGCCCTCGGCGGCGGGCTCGGTGTTGGTGGTTGCCGGCTCATTGTTGGTGGTGGTCGTGGTGGTCTGCTGGTCGGTGGTGGTCGTGGCGGTGGTCCCGCCGCAGGCGGCCAGACCGATCACGAGCACCAGCGCCAGCAGGATGGCAAGGTACTTTTTCATTTTGGCTCCTCCTTCTTCGTGTCCAAAAAGATTGTGTTTCAGAGGCATAGGCCCCTAATGTTCAAATTATACAAATACACGCAGAAAAAGTCAAGAGATATGCCCAGAAATGACAATTATCTTCTTTAAGTTTGACAATATGACGGGGAGAACGAAGGGTTTTTATCCAAAATGACGGAGACGAACGCCTAGAGCTCCGCGGCCATGCCGGGGCGGAGGAACCAGAGGACGCTCCGCCGGACCGGAAGGCCGAGGATGCGCTCCAGCGCGGCGGCGTAGGCCCGGAGCTGGGGGCGGTATTCCTCCGCACGGGCCGGGACCTCCTCCGCCGTCACGCGGTCGGTCTTGTAGTCCACGATCGTGATCGCGCCCTCCGTGACGAAGAAGCAGTCCACGACGCCCTGTAGCAGCAGCCGGTCCTCCGGCGCGGCCTCGGGAAACCACTCCGCGGCCTCGGACAGGAGCGTGAAGCGGAACTCCCGGCGGAGGTCATGCGCCGAGCGCATCTCCTGCCCCAGTGGGGAGGCGAAGAGCCGCGCCACCGCGTCCAGGTCCACGCTCTCCGCCTCCGGGCCGCCGAGGCGTCCGGCGGCGGTCAGGCGGTCCCGTTCACCGCGCAGCGCCTCCACGGAACCGGTCTTTGAAAAATCGAGATAGTGCAGGAAGCTGTGGGCTGCGACGCCCTGTTCCGCGGCGGTGAGGGCCTGCGGCCCGGCGGCGCCGGGACGGCGGAAGCGGCGGGCGCGGGACCGGGGCAGCAGGCTGCCGTCCTCGGCCAGGGCCTCCGCGTCCGTCGCGCGCTTCAGGCCCGTAGCCGTCAGACGCGCGGGCAGGCCCGTGGTCCCGGCGTAAGGGTAGGACCAGTCCAGCCGCGCCGCAAGAGGAACAACCGTCGTTTCCTCGGATGACTGTGGATCTTCCATGTAGGGGCCGCCGCCCTCGGCGGCCCGTCCGGCGGGCGGCTCAGGGGAGCCGCCCCTACGTGCGGGATCGAGAGGCTCCGCGACGCGGACGGTGATTCCGCTGTCGGGGAGCAGGGCGGCGCGCAGGAGCCACTGACCGGGGTCGCCCGCGCCCCGCAGGGTCTCGGGCGGGATCGGGGCGCGGCTGTCCGCGGCATAGGCCGAGAGCAGCTTTTCCGGGTCCTTCGCGCAGACCGTCATGACCAGCCGCTCCCGGGGCCGGGTCAGGGCCACGTAGTACACGCGCAGCTCCTCGCTCAGCAGCTCGCTCTTGATGCGCCGGGCGATGGCGCGGCGGGCGAGGCTGGGGTATTCCTGGCCCGTCTCCGCGTCCGTCACCTTGGGGCCGAGGCCCAGCTCCGTGTGCATCAGCACCCGTTCGGCCACGTCCCGCTTGTTGAAGCGGTGGGAGAGGTCGCAGAGGAACACGAAGGGGAATTCCAGGCCCTTCGACTTGTGGATGCTCAGGATGCGGACCGCGTTATCGTCCACGTCCAGCTCCGGTTCGACGCCCTGTTCCGCCAGGGCCCGCAGCCAGCGGACGAAGCGGAACACGCCCCGGTAGCCCTGCTGGGTGAAGCCCGCGGCGTACTCGAACAGCCGCATCAGGTTCTGCCGCCGCCCCTCGCCGTCCGCCATCGCCGCGCAGACCGCGAAGAGGTCCGTGTCCGCGCAGACGCGCCAGAGCAGCCGGTCCAGCTCCAGATCCGGGGCCAGCGCCCGCCAGACGCCCAGCCGCCGCAGAAAGTCCGCGCAGTGGGCGTCCCCCGCCTCCGCCGCGGCGCAGACCGCGCCGTAGAAGTCCATCTGCTCCCGCCCGGCGCGGATGAGCGCCAGCTCGTCCCCGGTGAAGGCGAAGAGCGGCGAGCGCAGCACGCTGATCAGCGGCACGTCGGCGTGGGGGTTGTCGATCAGGGAGAGCAGGTTGATCGCCACCGTGATCTCGAGGGCCGTGAAAAAGCCGTCTCCCTGCTTCGAGGACACGGGGATGCCCTGCTCCGCCAGGACCCGGTGGAACACGCGGCCCTTGCCGCCGGGGGAGCGCATCAGCAGCACGAAATCCCCCCAGCGGCAGTCGCGGTGCCCGTCCGGCCCGTAGACCTGGACTCGCTCGCGCATCATTTTTAAAATCTCCCCGGCGACGAAGCGGGCCTCCAGCTCGCTCTGTTCGGGGGTCTCGTCCTCCGCGTCGAGCGCCGTGGGGATCAGGCAGAGCTCCGGCGGCACGTCGGTGCCCGCCGGGTAGTCCCGCGCGCCGAAGTGGAGCGCCGCGGCCTCGTCGTATTCCAGCTCGCCCAGCTCCCGGCTCAGCAGCGCGGAGAAGGTCCGGTTCGCCGCGGTCAGGATCGCTTCGCGGGAGCGGAAGTTCGATTGCAGGTCGATCCTCCGCGGCTCGCCCGGCCGCGCCTCATCTACAGGCTTTGATTTGTCCAGCCGGTCCAGGAAGAGCTGGGGGTCCGCCAGGCGGAAGCGGTAGATCGCCTGCTTCACGTCCCCGACGAGGAAGAGGTTCCGCTCGTCCCGGCTCAGGGCCCGGAAGATGCGCTCCTGGATCGGGCTCACGTCCTGGAATTCGTCCACCATGACCTCGACGAAGCCCTCCGCCGTCTCGCGGGCCAGGGGCGTGGGCTGTCCGCTGCGCTCGTCGATCAGCAGCCGGACCGCGTAGTGCTCCAGATCGCCGTAGTCCAGGCTCCCGCGCCGCAGCTTCTCCTTTGAAAAAGCCTCGTCCAGCTCCAGCGTCAGGTCCAGCAGGCAGCCCATGGCCGGGGCCAGCTCCCGCAGCTCCGCCAGCAGCTCTTCGGAGGGCTCGGAGAAGTCCGACGCGATCGTGGCGCAGGCCTTTTTGCAGCCCTGAAAGAGGGCGTTCAGCCGCTCCTTGTACGCCGTGTCCACGCACTTTTTCGGAGAGGCGAAGCGCGGCCAGGGGAAAGCGGCGCACTCCCGCGCCTGGTCCCATCCCAATGACAGGGCGCGTTCCAGCTCCCGCAGCCGCTCCGCGAGTCCGGAAAAGACGGCGCCCGTGGTTCCGAGGAAGTCCTCCTCGTGCGCTGCCATCTCCGGGAGCGCCGCCTCCAGCGCGTCGGCGTAGTAGCGGACGGCGCGCTTCGCGTCGGCCAGCAGCTCCCGGCCCCAGGCGGTCTCGCCCGCGTCGCTCACGCCCTCCGCCAGAAAGGCCGCCCGCTGCCGCTCCGCCCACTGCTTCGGGAAGGGCTGGGCGCGAAGCTTGTCGTGGAGCTCCAGCACCGCGTCGGCGAGACGGCGGTCGTCGCTGCCCGCGCCCACGGTGTCGCTGAGCTGCCGGAAGGCGGGATCGGCCTCCAGCGCGTCGTAGCGGGCGTCCAGCAGACGGCTCAGCACGTTCGCGCGAAGCGTGGCCGCCCGGTCCTGCTCCATCACGGTGAAGCGCGGGGGCAGGCCGAGCTGGTGGCAGTTCGCCCGGATCAGGTCGCCGCAGAAGCTGTGGATCGTGCCGATGTGCGCCCGGCAGCAAAGGGTCTGCTGCCGCCGGAGCCGCCGGTCCTCCGGGTGCTCGCCCAGGCGTTCGCCCAGGGCCTTCATGATCCGGTCCCGCAGCTCCGCCGCGGCGGCGCGGGTGTAGGTGATGACCAGGAAACGGTCGATGTCCGCGCCCTCCTTCGGGTCCAGGACCCGGGCGATCAGGCGCTCGGTCAGGACGCGGGTCTTGCCGCTGCCCGCGGCGGCGGAGACCAGGATCGCCCCGCCCCGCTCGTCGATGGCCCGCTGCTGGGCGGGTGTAAATGCAAAGCTCATGCCTGTCCCTCCGTTTCCTCCAGCCGGGCCCAGAATTCCTCCGGCTTCATCTTCATCAGGCAGCGGCGGCTGTCCCGTTCCTCGTCATAGAGACAGGCCTCCGCCCAGTCGCAGTTCCGGCAGGCGTTGGCCGTCTGGCTGCGGAACCAGGGGTCGGCCTCGATGCTGCCGCTCTTCATCTCCGCCGCCAGAGCCCGCAGCGTCCGGTCCACGTGGCGGCTCAGCTCGCCCAGCCGCGCGGCGCTGGCCACCGCGCCGGGGTCCAGCTTGTTGTACTTCACGGGCAGATAGCGCAGCTCCCCGCCGCGCTCCATCGCGCCCAGCACCGCCGCGTCGTCCAGCAGCAGGCCGCTGCGGTGGAGCTGGCCCGCCTTCTCCTTCAAAAGCTGCTCCGGGGTCATGCGGGCGTCCCCGTTCAGCAGGCCGTCCCGGGCGGGGACGTAGAGCACGCCCGCGGGGACGATCTCCTTGCCGTAGCGCGAGGAACCCTCCTGCTCAAGCGCGAAGAGGTAGAGCAGCATTTGCAGGCCCATCCCGTACCAGACGTCGGAAAGGGAGAACTTTTTGCTGCCGGTCTTGTAGTCCACGACGCGGAGATAGAGCTTTCCGCCGTGCTCCCAGCCGTCCACCCGGTCCGCGACGCCGGTGAGGATCATGGAATCCTCTCCCTCGCCGAGATCCAGCGGGGGGAAGTCGCCCTTCGGGCCGAAGTCCAGCTCGAAGTCCAGCGGTACGAAGTCGCCCCGGCGCAGCTCCTCCGCCATGTCCGCCACGATGGCCCGGACCTCCCGCGTCAGGCGGCGGAAGAGGTAGATGAAGCGGGCGTTCTTCTGGCGGAAGTCGTAGAGCCTGTCGTGGACGTACTGCTCCACGAAGCGGTCGGTCAGCGCGTCGATCTCACCGCGCTCCACCGCCGCGAAGCCGCCGCGCTCGGAGACCGCGCGGGCGACGTTTTCCAAAACGTAATGCAGGAACACGCCCTTCTCCGGGGTCTGGAAGCCCGCCGCCTGCCGGGGCTTCGCCCGCAGGCCGTAGCGGAGAAAGAAGGAGAAGGCGCAGGAGGAGAGGCTTTCCAGACGGCTGGCGCTGAGGCTGGGCCGCTCGCCGTAGAGGGCGCGGACCGCCCGGCGGGACAGCCGCCCGCGGCCCAGGCTCGCCGCCAGCTCCAGGCGCTCCACGGTCTCCGCCTCGCCGCGTTCCTCCAGCCAGCGCCGGGCGGCGCGGTGGGTCTCCGTCGCGCCGGGGCGGTGGGCCGTCGCCGCCAGCTCCCGGGCCGGACCGGGGGCCCAGCTCCTGCATTCGGTCAGATCGACGCGCTCCGGCGTCAGGGAGAAGAGCTGGGCGCAGCGGCGGACGACGAAGCTCGGCTCCCCGGCGGACCAGCTCAGGCTGAGGGTCTCGGCGGGGAGGGTCAGGCAGTTGTAGATCAGGGCGAATTCCCGCTGCAGGCGTCCGTCGGCGGCGTCGCCCACGTCCACGCCCGCGGCCAGCATCGTCTCCCGGTCCCGGTCGGACAGCAGCCCCGCCGCGGCCTGGGTCCTGGGCAGCGTGTCGCTGTCGCAGCCCAGCACGATCAGGTGGCGGATGTGGCGGCGGCGCATCCGCTCCATGTCGCCCGCGGAGACCTTGTCCAATGCCATTGGAATGGTACCGATATCGTAGGCGGAGAGCACCAGCGCGAAGAGCTCGCCGAAGTGCTCCAGGTCGCAGGGCGTCTCGCCGAGGATCGCCGCGGCCTGCTCCATGGCCCCGCAGACCAGCTCCCAGAGCTGCTCGTATTCCGCGGCCTCCTGGCTCAGGCCCAGGGCCTCCAGCTCGTCGGCCCGCTCGGCCAGCCGGGTGGGGAGGTCCAGCGCGTCGAAGAAGGCGGCCAGGGCGTCCACCTGCTCCGCGGCGGTCCGCGCGGCCTCCCCGCGTTCGCGCAGCAGGAGGAGCGGGGCCGCTGCGCGGCGGCGCAGCGCGTTGATCCGCACGAGGGCTTCCCGGTCGGCGTCGGTAAAATCCAGCCCGAAGCCCCGGGGGTGCAGCTCCCAGTCCGCGCCCCGGGACCAGTCGTGCCCGTGGAGGGTCCAGAGGAAGGCGTAGTCCTCCAGCGCGTCGCATTCCGGACGGCTCAGCCCGGCGAGGCCGGTCTTGCAGTAGGCCATCACGTCCTCGTAGTCCCAGCCCCGGGTCACGGCGGCGTAGGCGCCGAGAATGAGCGCGGGCAAAGGCCTGCCGGTCACGGCGCTGCGGCGGGCGAGATAGAGGGGCACGCCGTAGCGGGCGAAGGCCCCCTCCAGGGCGCTGCGGTAGGCCTCCATATCCCGGGCCGCCAGCGCGATATCCCGCCAGCGGCAGCCGGTGGTCTGGACCAGCTCCAGACAGCGCCGGGCCGCGGCCTCACACTCCGAGCCCCGGTCGGGGGCGCTGCGGAGGACGACGCGGCCCCCGGCTTCGGCAGTTACCGGGCCGAAGGCGAACAGCTCCCGTTCGATCAGGTCCATCGGGCCGTCGCCGCTCCGGGGCGGCATCAGGCTGATCTCACAGGGGACGCCCAGCTCCTCCGCCATGCGCTTCAGGCGCAGCGCGGCCCGGCGGCTCGGCTCGAAAATTTCAAGGTCCTCGTTCAGGCCCTCGCAGCTCAGACAGACCGTCAGCTCCGCCCCGGAGCGCAGCAGGGCCTCGATCACGGAGAGCTCCTGGGCGGTGAAGTCGGTGAAGCCGTCGAGCCAGAGCGCCCCCTTTGCGACGGCGCTCTCCCCGATCCGCTCCGCCAGCAGCGTCAGGCGGTCCAGCGGGTCGAGGCCGCTCTGCGCCACCACGGCGTCAAAGCTCTCCCGGATCAGGGCCAGGTCCCGCAGCTTGTCCGCCAGCGGCTCCCCCGCCTCCAGGCCGTTCGCCAGCGCCCGCAGCGTCTCCGGCTCCACGCGGGAGGTTTTCAGCTCGTCCACGGCGGACAGCACCGCGGCCAGCATGGCCCCGGAGCGCCGTGCCCCGGCCAGAGGCCCCAGCCGCGTTTCCACGGCGGCCAGCGCCCGGTCCAGCGAGAGCACCCGCCCGCCCTTGTCCAGCGCGGGCCGGGCGGCGAAGGCCAGCTCCTCCGCGACGCGGGCGTAGAGCCGCGTGAAGCTCAGCACCTCCGCGTAGAGGCTCAGCCGGTCCCCGCAGACCCGCAGCAGCTCCCGTTCGGCCTCGTGGCTGTACTGCTCCGGCACCAGCAGCACCGCGTTCCCCAGTCCGGCCTCCGCCCGCGCGGCGATGGCGTCCATCACCGAAGCGGTCTTTCCGGTCCCTGCGCGGCCCAAAATCAATCGCAGCAAGGCGATCCCCCCAAACGTTCCTTTGATGGGGACAGTATAGCAGAAACGGGCAGGCTTGGCAACGGGGGAAGGTAGGAGGGAGAAGGTAGAAGGGAGGAGATAGGAGGTAGGAGGGAGGAGGGAGGAGGTAGGATTTGCCGTAGGGGCGACCCTGTGTGGTCGCCCGCGTCGAAATCACCACCGGCCCGTAGGGCGCGATCCCCTGATCGCGCCGCCGCCCCGCGCAAAGCGCGAGGCGGGATGCGATGTCGAACCGCGGCGGAACGCGGAGCGATCAGGATCGCTCCCTACGGCGTGGGCGATCGTCGTGACCTGCGGGCGACCACACAGGGTCGCCCCTACAGTCAACATCCCACCAAATCCCGATCCGTCCCGCGCCCGGTCAAATCGAACTCCATGCGTTTCCCGCGGGCAAAACAGAA